>JBBQLG010000010.1:0-73724 GCA_038327655.1 Cytophagales bacterium | reverse complement strand
AACGATTTCGTTATTTGAGTGATCGGTTGCGGACTCATAAGGTAATTTTATACGAGTCAGTCATCCGTATTTGTGCTGGTTTATGGAACTTCTATTTGACTAACTAACTCATAATCAACTTTGCAACAACTCTAGTATTTGCAGAACCTACAGTGTTCTCATTACCGGACTGATTACCCAAAAACGTGTTAGTGGATCCCGTTGTATTTTTGTAGCCTGCCAAACGGCCTAAAAATGCATTAGATGATCCTGTTGTGTTATAATAGCCGGTATTGACTCCCACAAATACATTTTGAGACCCTGCTATATTTTTGTATCCAGCATCACTACCTACAAAAACATTACTGCTCCCTGTTGTATTATTTATACCAGTGAAACTTCCCACGAATGCATTGTTATCGCCCGTGGAAGTGGAGGCACCCGACTGAAAACCCAGAAACACATTAAGGAATCCTGTTGTATTACTACCACCCGAAGATGCGCCTAAAAAGGTATTAGCTAATCCTGTTGTGTTTGCGTGTCCAGCATACCAACCAGTAAACGTGTTGCTAACACCCGTCATGGTGATATTACCTGCATCAACTCCCACTATTACGTTACTACTTCCTGGTGTGGAGGAAGCGGGCGAAGTAATCACCAAATTAGGTTGTGCTCGAACGCACAGGGGTAATAGCACCAAACCGGCGCAAAGCAGGTAGTTATTGAATCGCATAAGTGAACGGTAGTAAAATGTATGCGAAGATGAGCATTTTTAAAAAATCACACCACTCGCTACGTGTTATTTTATCGCGATTGGTAACAAATTTCTCTGCCCTATTAATTCGTCATGCGCATGGGAATGTGGTGGGCGGCTAAGTAGTGTTTCAGGGCCTGAATTTCGATCTCTTTGAAGTGAAAAATGCTGGCGGCTAATCCCGCATCGGCTTTTCCCGTTGTGAACACGTCCACAAAATCATCCATCGACCCTGCCCCACCCGAGGCAATCACGGGAATGTTAGCGGCCCCCGAAATCAGCGCGGTCAGTTCAAGAGCGAAACCCGCTTTGGTACCGTCTGTGTCCATCGAGGTCAGCAGAATTTCGCCCGCGCCCCGGTTCTCGACTTCTTTGGCCCAGACAAGGGTGCGGAGTTCGGTGGGGTTGCGGCCCCCGTGCGTATGGACGATGTGTTCGCTGTTCACAAACCGCGTATCAATCGCCACAACGATGCACTGACTGCCAAATTCCAGCGCGAGTTCATTAATCAGGTCGGGGTTACGAACGGCCGAAGAGTTGATCGACACTTTATCGGCACCGGCATTGAGCAGGGCCGATACATCGGCGATGGACGAGATGCCCCCGCCGACCGTAAAAGGAATATTGACGGCGCGGGCCACATTCCGAACCAGTTCGATCAGGGTTTTGCGCTCATCGACAGTAGCCGTGATGTCTAAAAAAACCAACTCATCGGCCCCTTCGCGGGCGTAAATCGCTCCTAACTCGACTGGGTCACCGGCATCGCGCAGGTTGATGAAGTTGGTGCCTTTTACCGTGCGTCCGTCTTTGATGTCTAAGCAGGGAATGATTCGTTTGGTGAGCATGTCGTTAGTATTTTTCGATGAGCAGCCGTTGCATGAACCATTCTGGATGGTTCAGCGGGGCAAACCCGAATGATTCATAGAGTGAATGGGCGTCACGAGTGGCCAGCACCCACCGGCGCAGGCCCTGTAGCGTTGGCCACGCGCAAACGGCTTCCATCAGTTGTTTGGATACGCCCTGCCCGCGATAGTCCGCTGTCACGAACACGTCCGACAGGTAGGCAATCGTCGCGTGATCGGTAATAACGCGGGCAAAGCCAATCTGCCGGTCCTGGTCGTACACCCCGAAGCAGAGCGAATGGTCAATCGAACGCTGTACCAGTTCCAGCGGAATATTTTTCGCCCAATATGATTCCTGACTCAGAAACTGGTGAATCAGCGGTACGTCCAGCCGGGCTTTGTCGGTGCTGATAATAAATTCGCTCATACTATTGGGAAACGAATAGCCTTGATTAAGGTCGCTTCGCGACTGGAAAAGCAGTGTCCAGTTCATCCAGAATCGTGACGACTTTTCGCAGTTCGGCAATCGGCTTAAAGCCAAAATAACTTCGTGGATTATCGTAGCGGTATTGGCGGCAACTACCAGCACTAAATACCTCAAAATAATAGCTTTCGCCATCATTGATAGCCATGCGCTTTTCTGTTTTGTTCGCTATTACGTTGATGCTTCCGTCTGCTTCGATCACAACCCGTGTTGCGTCTCTTTTCTGTTTCGGATTCAATTTGCTTTGAATAACCGACGGCTCTGGCATGTTTACTATGTCCTGTTTTATTAGCCGGTTCCAGAGCATTGAATCGGCCGGCTGAACAGATTCGATTCGGGTAAATCTTCGGAGTCTTCGCTTCGCAGACTCAAGCAGGTACTCGGTGGCTTCTGTTCCCTGATTTGTTTTTCTGATGACATAGACCATCTGGGCGGCACCGTACAGGAATGAGCGTTGCCACCATATTCTGACTTCATACTCGTCTTTTGAGGGCTGTGGATCGCATAAATGGAGCTTACCCGCCAGTTTGTGGAAAGCACTGTACGTAGCCGAATCCGGTACCGCTGCCGATGACCGACCGAGCAGACCAAAACTCAGAAAAACAGCAATCAGTACACGGTTCATCAGTCGGTTGATTTATCACTGGTTAAACGCCTGCAAATCTTTCAGCGTGACGTGCCCTTCGTAGATCGCCTTGCCGACGATGACGCCGAACAGCTTCATGTCGGCTAACCGCTCCAGGTCGCCCATGTTGCTGACGCCCCCGCTGGCAATAAGGTGAAGCGTCGGAGCTTTGTCCTGAATGTTTCGGTACAGATCGAATGACGGTCCCTGCAACAGTCCGTCTTTGGCAACGTCGGTACTGATGGCGTATTTCGCGCCCTTCTCCACCCATTTTTCGACAAAGTCATACACCCAGACCGTCGTTGCTTCTTCCCAGCCGCTGACGGCGATTTTTTCGTTGCGGGCGTCGGCTCCCAGAATGATTTTATCGCCCCCGTACTGCGTCAGCCAGCTCTCGAACAAATCGGGATTCTTCACCGCCACGCTGCCCCCGGTCACTTGCTTCGCCCCGCACTCGAACACAATCCGCAGGTCGTCGTCGGACTGAACGCCCCCGCCAAAATCGACCTGTAGCCGGGTTTTCGAGGCAATCTGCTCCAGGATTTTATAGTTAATCACCCGTTTTTCCCGCGCACCGTCGAGGTCAACCAAATGCAGGCGGGTCAGGCCGGCATCCTCAAATTGCTGCGCCACTTCAAACGGGCGGGCATTGTATTCTTTTTTCTGACGGTAGTCGCCCTGCGTGAGCCGGACGGCCTTTCCGTCGATCAAATCAATGGCTGGTATAATGTGCATCGCGTGTATCCCAGACGCCCACGTCTGGTTGTTGCCGGTATCTTACGTGACTGGTAAAGCCAGACGTGGGCGTCTGGGGTACACACAAAGGTACAAAACCGAGCCTGTCCGAACGGCTCAACTTCCCGGCTGGTTTCCGAAACTGGCCGGGGTTTTGTTGTTTTGCACCGCCAATAAACGCTGCTGTTATGAATCCAGTCCTCGACATGACTACCGACGAACTCTTCGACGCCTTCAACGATCTGCGCGTGCTCATCATTGGCGACGTCATGCTGGATGCTTACGTGTGGGGCCGTGTAGACCGGATTTCGCCCGAAGCACCGGTGCCTGTTGTGACGGTAAATCGACGCGAAGTGCGCTTGGGTGGAGCGGGTAACGTGCTGCTGAACGTACAGGCCTTGGGGGCCGAAGCCATCATTTGTTCAGTGATCGGTACCGACGAACCGGGCGATAAGTTGATTGGCGAGTTAAACAACCGGAGCCTAAACTGCGATGGGTTGATCCGCAGTCCGGCGCGCATCACGACCATCAAAGAGCGCATCATCGCCGGATCGCAGCAGGTGGTTCGGGTCGATACCGAAACGGACAAATACATTACGGCCGACGAACGGGCGCAGTTGGTAGCGAAGGCGAAAGAACTGATTCCAACCTGCCAGGTGGTGATTTTTGAGGATTACGACAAGGGTGTTCTCAGTGCCGAAGCCATCGCCGACATCACTGATTTCGCCAATGCGCACAACATCCCGACTGTGGTTGATCCCAAGAAGCGCAACTTCATGGCCTACCATAACGCAACGCTTTTCAAACCGAATCTAAAGGAACTGCGCGAGGGCCTTAAAGTCGATTTCAACATCGACAACGCGGCCGATTTCCTGAAGGCAGTGGAACTACTGAAAGGGAAGCTTAACCTGAAAGGTGCCCTGATTACGCTGTCGGAGCGGGGCGTATTCATCGACTACAACGGCGAGCAGGTCCGTATTCCGGCGCATGTTCGGCAAATTTCCGACGTGTCGGGCGCGGGCGATACCGTCATCAGCATTGCCGCCTGCTGCGTGGCCCTGCGCCAGCCGCCCCGCCTGATTGCCGGTTTATCGAACCTTGGTGGCGGCTTGGTCTGCGAATCCGTCGGCGTCGTCCCGATTGATAAAACTGCGCTAAAACAGGAGGCCGTCCGGCTGGGATTGTAATCTTTGTCATCCTGAGGAACGAAGGATCTTAGCTACCACATCTCTAAGATCCTTCGTTCCTCAGGATGACAAAGATTACATTCCCCTAAACTCCTTTACCGTGTCGATAAAGCACTTCACTTTGTCGGGGTCCGTGTCGGGATAAACGCCGTGGCCGAGGTTGGCAATGTAGCGTTGCGTACCAAAAGCGGTCAGCATTTTGCGGGTTTCGGCGCGGACCTGATCAAGGGTGCCGTAGAGCGCACAGGGGTCCAAATTGCCCTGTAGCGTTTTGGTAGGTATCAATTGCCGCGATTCGGCCGGGTCCATGTTCCAGTCGAGACCCACGACGGCGCAGTTCAACTCCCCAATTTCCTGGCGGGCGAAAAACGCGCCTTTGGCAAACACCGTCACGGGAACGTCCGTAATGGCATCGCAAATTTGCCGGATATAGGGCAGCGAAAACGTCCGGTACTGGTCTGGTGAGAGAATACCCGCCCACGAATCGAAAAGCTGAACGAGGTCGGCTCCGGCCCGGATTTGCGCTTTCAGGTAGGCGATGGTGCTGTCGGTGATTTTCTGGAGCAACTTATGGGCAAATGCCGGTTCGGCATAAAGGGCTTTCTTGGCGACGGAAAAGGTTTTGGAGCCTTTGCCCTCGGTCATGTAACAGAAAATAGTGAACGGTGCTCCGGCGAAGCCAATCAGCGGCACTCTATCGTTCAGTTCACGTTTCACAATCTTAATGGCATCCAGCACATAGGCTAAATCCTGCTCCGGTTCGGCCACGTGGAGTTGGTCGATGTCGGCGTCGGACTGGATAATTTTCGGGAAAAATGGGCCGCGCTGTTCCTGCATTTCATACGGCAGGCCCATTGCTTCGGGAACGACTAAAATATCCGAGAAAATGATGGCTGCATCAACACCGAGGATATCGACGGGTTGGAGCGTTACTTCGGCGGCTAATTCGGGCGTGGTGGCTAAGGTGATGAAACTGCCGGCTTTCTCGCGGACGGCGCGGTATTCGGGTAAAATCCGCCCGGCCTGCCGCATCATCCAGACCGGAATCCGTTCGACCTGTTCGCCACGAGCGGCCCGGAGGAGTAAATCGTTCTGTAAATTCATGGCACAAAGATACGCTGTAGCCGGATTGATGCGTGTGGATTGATTGCCGGGATTAGTCCGTTACTTTGCCTAAACAGCTCCTGATTACCCATGATTCGCCTGAACGATTCACAGGTCGTACGCCTGCAAAACCAGTTCGATACCGTACTGACCGCTTTTGCCAACTGGCCCGAAGCCGACCTTCGCCACCGTCCCGTTCCCGATAAATGGTCGGCGCTGGAGCAGTTGGCGCACATCGGCCGCTACACTGACGTTTTTCGCGAACAGCGGGTAGCCATCATTTTACAGGAACCCGAACCCGCTTTCGGACGGTACCGGGCCGATGACGACCCCGGTTTTGCCGAATGGGTGGCATTGGATAAAAACGCTCTGACCCGCCGGTTTGGGCAGCAACGGCAGCAACTTACCAATTTTCTGATGGGCTTATCCGAAGCCGAACTAAGCCGGAAGGCGTCTCATCCACTGTTCGGCTCATTGGACGTAACCGGATGGACGGAGTTTTTTCTCCTGCACGAAGCGCATCACCTGTTCGCCATGTTCCGGCTGTTAAACAACGTATGAATGCATACAATGTCACAATATTTCCTAATTTTAAAGATATTGTGACATTGTATGAGAAAAATAGAAAGTCCGCCAATAGATCAAAACATGTTAAATCTTATAACGAGCGGTATCATCATACTTGATACTACGGGGTTTGAAAGTATAGATTGGCAATCCATCGTAAAGAGAATAAATGACGATCACCTGTACTGGGATAAAGCTAAATATAAAGTTCCTGAGGCTGTGGCTGCGTATGTCTCGCCGGAAGCAATCTGGGGTTTGGCAAAAGCACGACGTCACGTTGCGGAACGGATTATCACGCTGGGCGGTCATACGTTTCGGCTATCACAAACGGATAAAATTGCGGCTCAACTTCATGAATTCGATCTGCATTTAGGCGGCTCATTGGGGGGCTCGCATACGATGCCGGATGCCGAAAAGAATCGTTACCTGATTGGTTCTATCATGGAGGAGTCCATCGCGTCGAGTCAGATCGAAGGGGCCGTCACCTCACGGGTAGCGGCTAAAGAAATGCTCCGAAAAAGCCGTCCGCCCCGGAATAACTCCGAGCGAATGATCGTCAATAATTATCTGACCATTCAACACATCGTTCACCAGCGAGATGAGCCGTTGACACCGGATGGTTTGCTGGCCTTACACCGCCTGATAACCGCCGGGACGCTGGACAAACCCGACGAAGCCGGTCAGTTACGCCAAAACGACGATATTCACGTGGTTGATGTACTGGATGGCGAAATCATTCACACGCCCCCGACTTTCGATAGCCTCCCGCTTTTCGTCGATGCGCTTTGCCGGTTTTTCAACGGAGATACGCCTGACTTTTTTCTGCACCCGATTGTCAGGGCCAGTATTATTCATTTTTTTATCGGCTATTTTCACCCGTTTACGGACGGAAATGGACGTACGGCCCGGGCACTGTTTTACTGGTATTTGTTGCGTAGGGGGTACTGGTTGACGGAATATCTGTCCATTTCACGCGTCATCATGCAATCGCGGAATCAGTACTACCGCGCGTTTCAGTATGTAGAAATTGATGAGAATGACCTGACTTATTTTGTTGATTATCAAGTCAAAACGTTGACTCAGGCCTACACGGAGTTAAAAAGCTATATCGAGCGCAAAAACAATGAAAAACGGGAACGGATCGCCCTGCAACGGGATGAAGGCTTGACGCCCCGGCAGGCCCAGATTGTCGACTGGCTGCGTCAGGATGTTAACATCACCCTTTCGGTTAAGGAAATAGAAACGCGCCTAACGGTATCCAATCAAACGGCCAGAACAGACCTGAGAACGTTACTGGAACTGGGTTATATCGCTGAATTATCCGTCAACCGAAAGGAGCGACACTACATGCCCGGCCCGCGACTGAAAAAGGGAATGTAGTTTTGTGCTGCTCATACGCTTCCCATGACTAAAATCCTGATCGATACCGAACGACTCCGCGACCTGAACAGCGGGTTGGGGCAATTCTGCCTGAACCTCGGCCGGGAACTGGCGTGGCAAAAACCGGATGCCGACGACCTGACGTTTCTGGTGCCCAACCGGCAAGCACCCGTTTTTGGCGCGGCTGTGCAGTACCGGCCGGTGGCTTGGTGGGATAAACTCTGGCGGTCCGACGAGTTCGGTATCTGGCACGCAACCCACCAGGATGCCTCGTACTGGCCCTCATCACACACCAAACTTATCCTGACCATTCACGACCTCAATTTTCTGGACCGCCCCGATTATTCGGACGTAAAAAAGCAGCACAAACTGGCCGATGTACAGCAGAAAATTAACCGGGCAAGCGCGGTCACAACTATTTCGGAGTACACCGCGTCGGTCCTGCGGGAACGGCTAGTACTACCCGATATTCCGCTGAAAGTGATTTACAATGGAGTGAATAAACGGGAGTCGCCGGATGATGTGGATGACTTGATTAAAGTCGCCATTGGTGGAGCTGTTTTCTTTCTGTACCTCGGCGTTATTCATCCCAAAAAGAATGTACACACGCTGCTGCCCTTATTGCAGGCCTTCCCGGATTACAAATTAGTGATGGCGGGCGACGATTCACACGAGTACGCGCAGCATATCCATGAGCAGGCCGTACAGTTGGGCGTGGCCGACCACCTCATTATGACCGGCGCGGTCGACGAAGCGACAAAAAGCTGGCTCTACGAACACTGCGAAGCCTTTTTATTCCCGTCACTCACCGAAGGCTTCGGTTTGCCGGTGGTGGAAGCCATGAGCATGGGCAAGCCGGTCTTTTTGTCGAACCTCACCAGTTTACCCGAAATTGGTGGCCGCGATGCCGTTTATTTCAAGACCTTCGAGCCGGACGATATGGTAGAAACGTTCCGGTTGGGTATGCAGGATTTCTACGACGATCCGCTCAAAGCCGACCGGCTACGCTGGCGGGCTAACCGCTTCAGTTGGGAACGGGCCGCGCAGGAGTATTGGGCGTTGTACGGGGAGGTAGCAGGGACTACCAAATCCAGATAGGGGCGTCTCTATGATATAAATAACGGTATAGCGTACCATAGGATACGGTAAAGACATAGGCGCTGGTAATATACGTCGCAACTACCGCTGGGTGCAGCAGAAACGGCCATATTTCAGCTACCAGTAATCCCGTTTGTCCAGTGCCAAACAGCAACAAGGCACCAGTCAGGATTCGGGTAATAATATACTGCATCCCTGTCGGTGGATTATACCAACCACGCCGGAACACTGATTCGAAGTATTTACTGCCAACACCGAACACACCAAGTATCAGACTGGCTACAACACCGGCACCGGAGTAGCTAAGGAAGTACCCGGCTTTGTGCGTCGTCGGCGATACCGCATTCAGGTAAACAATGAGGCCGAAGAATACCATTGTAAACAATAGTTTGTGCCCTTTGAGCTGACTCAGCGCGGCCTGTTTCCAAACCTCTGTGTACCGCCCAAACGTCACGCGGTTGTAGCGACGCTCCATCCGCTGAAGCTCTGAGCGGCCACCAAAATCAGCCACCACATTGGCCAATGCCGTCTCGAACGCCACGCCATCGGCCATTTGCTGGTTAAGGCTGAGCGTAAAATGGTCGGTAAGTTCGAGAATAAGGTCTTCGTTGGTCAGCAGGTTTTGCTTACGCAGGCAATCGTCGAGGCCGTATTGTTGGGCGAGGGTCAGCATAGAGGTTCAGCGATTGACTGGCTTGAATCGGAGCAGACTACTAATCACAAATTCTATAGTGGACACCCATATCAGCAGGTAGCCAAAGGTGAGGGCCGTTTGAGACTCTAAACTGTAGCGTACAAAGTCAGTATTTATGTTAGTACCGTACAGAATACCATTGGAAATAAGCGTGAAGTTTAAAGGGTAAGATAATTTGTAGGCAAACAATACGGCAGGGGTAACAAATTTCGGGCGCCCAAACAAAGGCAGATTGCCTGCTACACACAAAAAAACAACGATTGACAGGTCGCTCAGCGCGATATAGACAGGTCTTCCCCACGCTACGACCAAATTCTGCTCACAAATTAGGTAGGAAGCTATGACTAACAGCAGCGAAAAAATAAGACGGGGTGGTTTGGCGTACAACAAAAACGTGGCCACAAAATCGGGAAAAACCGACACAGCAGGCTTCTCCTCAAACTTTTCTTCCAGTGTCAGTAACCCCTTCCGTCCGCCAAAACCCGCGTGTACTTCCGTGAGGGCCTTTTCAAACGAAACTCCCGCGATCATCTGCTCGTCAATTCCCGCTATGTAATGGTCGGTGAGTTCAGCAATAAGGGTTTCGTTGAGCAGCCAGTTGTCTTTGCGCAGATGCCGGTCGATGGCCTGCAATTGGTCAGCGGTCAGGGCCATATCAGAGCGAGGGTTTGAGTTTTAACACAAGATTCAGGTTCTCGACAAACGCGACCAGCTCCGATACCCGGCTGACAGCCTGCTTGTGGCCGTCTTGGGTGAGGGAATAATATTTCCGCGCCCGTCCGTCTACCACCTGCGTTTCGGTCGTGAGCATTCCCTCCGCTTCGAGTTTGTGCAGGGCCGGATACAGGGCACCTTCGGTAATGGCCATTTCGCCTGCCGTCAGTTCCTTTACTTTTTGCGTAATCTCGTAACCGTACATCTTTTCGCGCTCCTCCAGCAGCCGCAGGATAATCACCGACAGGCTTCCCTTCAGGAGTTGCTGGTTGTTCGTCGTCATGGTGCAATAATACACAAGCTCTGGATATACCAATAGAGTTTAAGCATAATAAATTATGTTGTTGTGGTAGTTTTACGTAATAAATTACACTGTCATCCGGCGGCTTTTTCGTGAACACAGGCCGCCGGACCCCCTTTTAGATGAAGACCTACTTTCGCTTGTTGTCTTACGCCCGGCCGGTGGGTGGATTTATTGCCGGATTTCTGCCCGCGTCGCTGCTGGCCAGTACGTTTGCGGTGCTGAACCTCACGCTGCTCATTCCACTGCTCAATGTGCTCTTCAATCAGGTATCGGCGCAGGAACGGACCAAGTTGCTGAGTCAACCCGCGCCGTCGTTTTCCTTAGATGCCAACCGACTGGCCGATCTGTTTCGGTATTATTTCGTGCAGTATTTTCAGGAGCACGGGCGGGCGGGGGCGTTGCAGTTTGTTTGCGTCACCATCATCGTGTCGGTGTTGCTGAGCAATATTTTCAAGTACTTGGCCACCCGGCAATTGGAAAGTTTCAAGGCCCGGATGGTCGCGCAACTCCGCGAGGCCGTTTTTGAGCGGGCGGTACGGTTGCATCTCGGCTTTTTCTCTAACGAACGCAAAGGCAATCTCATCTCCCGTATCCTGACCGACGTGCAGGAAGTCGAAAACTCGATTGCCAACACGCTGTCGGCGGCTATGAAAGAGGTGCTGTTGCTGGTCGGTTACCTCTACGCCTTGTTCAGTATCTCGGTGTCGCTCACCCTCTTTGCGTTTTTAGTCATTCCGGTATCGGGCGTGTTCATCGCGACATTAGTCAAACGGATGCGCCGGGATGCCAATGAGGGGCAGCAACGACTAAGCAGCATCATCAGCTTGCTCGACGAAACCTTCGGAGGAATGCGCGTGGTGAAGGGATTCAACGCGGAAGGCTACGTGTCGGAAAAATTCAGGACCGAAAATCAGGCGTACCGGCGGGCGATTCGGGCACTGGCGAACCGGCGCGAATTGGCCTCGCCATTTTCCGAATTTATGGGCGTAATGGTGGTATCGGGCATTTTACTGTATGGCGGGTCGCTGGTACTGTCGAATCAATCGGATCTGTCGCCGTCGCAGTTTATTGCTTACATCGCTATTTTCTCGCAGGTGATGCGCCCGGCTAAAGACATTTCTAATTCATTCAGTGGTTCGCAGCGCGGCCTGGCATCGGGCGATCGGATTCTGCAACTCATCGACACCGCGCCCGTGCTGGAGGACAAACCCAACGCCATCGAACTCACCGCTTTCAAACGGGAAATCGAGGTGCGGAATGTCTCGTTTGAATATGTTGAAAATCAGCCGGTGCTGCGCGATATTAGTTTTACGCTTCAAAAAGGGAAAACCATTGCGCTTGTCGGCTCGTCGGGGGGCGGTAAATCGACCATTGCTGACCTGATTCCCCGTTTCTACGATCCCGTCGCTGGACGGATTCTGATCGACGGCGTTGACCTGCGCGACGTAACCATGACGTCGCTGCGCGGTCAGATGGGGATTGTCACACAGGAAAGTATTTTGTTCAACGATACCATTTTTAATAACATCGCTTTTGGCAGCACCGCTACGGCAGAAGAGGTGGTGCGGGCGGCTCAGATTGCCAACGCCCACGACTTTATTCTACAACAGCCCGACGGTTACCAGACGACCATCGGCGACCGGGGCGGGCGACTGTCGGGCGGGCAGCGGCAGCGCATCAGCATTGCCCGCGCCGTACTCAAAAATCCCCCGATCCTGATTTTGGACGAAGCGACATCGGCCCTTGATACCGAGTCGGAAAAGTTAGTACAGGAAGCCCTGACCCGGCTGATGGCCAACCGGACTACGCTCGTGATTGCCCACCGGCTCAGTACGATTCAACACGCCGACGAAATATTGGTCGTGCATCAGGGCCGCATTATTGAACGCGGCACGCACGATGAACTGGTGACGGTAGGAGAGGGATTTTATCGGAAGCTGAGCACCATGCAAAGCGTTTGACGAACGCGGGCTTCTGCGTAGCTTTCCGCATGAAACGGCTTCTGGTACTCATTCTGTTGCTGGCAGGCTAATTACCGGGACTCGCACAGACGCTCACCCTGAATGGACGAATCGTTGACAGCCGGTCTGGTGAAGCACTGCCCTACG
The DNA here is from genome assembly GCA_038327655.1 of Cytophagales bacterium. Classification (GTDB taxonomy): domain Bacteria; phylum Bacteroidota; class Bacteroidia; order Cytophagales; family Spirosomataceae; genus JBBQLG01. The sequence continues at coordinate 61,149 of JBBQLG010000010.1, read as the reverse complement.
CGTCGCTGTACGTACCCTCCCGGCGCACCGGAACGCTGGCCAATGCGGAGGGCGTCTTCCAGCTAAAAACGGCGTCTGCCGGGCTGGCCGATACGGTTGTGGTGTCATTGCTCGGGTACCGCACGTACCGACTACCGCTTACCGCACCGGAAGCTCGAAAGACTGACCTTATTATCCGGTTGCAACCCGCGTCGACGACGTTGCAGGAGGTTGTTGTGCGGCCCGTAGACCCGGACGAACTGGTCCGGCAGGCCATCCGGCGGGTGAGTCGAAACTATCCCGACAAGCCCGAATTGTTGCAGGGATTCTATCGGGAGTGGGTGCGCGAAAAGCCGTACCTGATTCGGGCCGAGGGCCTGCTGGAAATGTACAAGGCATCGTATAAATCGCTTATTCAGGACGAAGTACGCTTGCTGAAGGGGCGACGGCAAGCACTTTTTCCGCACATTACCGATGGCCGGGACACCTGCTATGTGCCTTCGATAACCAACGGCCCATACCTCGGTATTTTACTCGATGTGGCGAAAGGGGCAAATGAAGCCGGTTTCTTCATGCTGCCAACCATGGGTAATTACAGCTACGAACTCATCGACCGCAGTAGCCTGGATAACCGCGAGGTCTATGTTATCCGATTTATACCCCGGACGGGATGTGCCAACTGTTTCTATCAGGGGAAACTATTCATCGATCAAGCGTCGCTGGCCCTGATTCAGGCTGATTATCAACTATCGGCGCGGGGGCTTCAGACACTCAACATCGGATATACTGTCAATCGGCTGCCCATCCGGATCGAGAACCGGTCGTATTTAGTTGGCTATCAGCTACAGACCGACCGATGGGTGATGCACCGCGCCCAGTCGAAAAGTCAGTACGGATATTACCCGATCAATACCAGGATTACCACTCAGATGGATCTGGTAATTACCAAAACAACGGACGGAGACGTAAAACGCTTTGCCCGCCGGGAGCGGCTCGACATCAATCAGGCCTTTGCCGAAGAAATCCGTGATTTCGATGTCTCCTTCTGGGGCGACGAAAACACCATAATGGACGACAAATAAGCCGCTGCTACCGAATCTCGTTCTCCGTCAGGCCCAACTGGCGACGGAGCAGTCCGGCCACCGAATGGGTTTTGAGCGGAGGAGCCAGACCGGTAAACAGCGTCAGGGCGTCGGGTTTGGGCATATCGGACCAGTACCAGTTCAGCAGGTAGAGGCTCAACAGCGAGTTGGGTCGTTGCCGGATGCGCTGCCCAACAACCTGCGTTTTCTGCAACCGCAATTGGCGGATCGCTTCGTTAAGCACTGCGGTGGTGGCCGTATCCCGACCCGCAGCCCGGCGTTGGGCGAATAACGCCATCAATTTCTCCTCAAAAGGCGTACTTACCTCCCGTTCGAACGTCCGCCATTCGTTGGTCAGCGGTGAGCCGGTGAGTTTTGCTTTTTTGAGCGCGTAGCAGGAGCCATCCAGTACCAGATCGTGGTCGAAGAGAAAGCTGACCTGCCCCGCTACACTATCCACCGAAACACTGTAAATATCGACCTCGGGCAGCGTGCGCCGGAATACAAAGCCACCATTGCGGTAACGGGTAGTGTCGACGAGTAAAATGCGCGAACTGGCATTATCCTGTTTTTTCAGGAACAGTTTGGTATTAGGGCGCACCCCGTCAATACGGCCACGCACCTGATAAGTACCCTGACCCAGCGCAAACGTAACATCAAAGAGTAAGATGTAGTAAAATGTTTTCATGAAAGATGGACAAAAAAATCGCTGATGTCGAACTGGGGCACTAAACGCCGACACGATGAATAAGACCCGCTGTTGGGCTTAAAAGTCACGCATCAATAACCCAATTGGTGAATCGTTCCCCCCGAAAACAAGTTGTCACCACTAAAAAGATCGCATGACGCTGAAATCATAGTGAACGGTCAGGGAATCGTTGATGCCACCGTTCGGAAGCCGTCGGCCGGGGTATTGCCGCGCCAATGGAGTCCCGGTATGGGATAGGGGCTACAGGGCAGCGGAGCGTCATAACACTCACCCCAATAGCCGCGAATGCCATTAATGACCCGCTCGTCGGCCGGGAAATAAATCAGATGCCCGTCGGCCTGATACCGTTGCAGCGGACCGGCGGGGTATCCTGTCGGCAACCACCAATTCACCGGTTCCCGCCGGAGAGCGGCTACCAGCAAAACTACACCCAGCAGTACCATTGTCCCCCAGCGAAAAGGAGAGGTTCGGACCGGCCAACCCACTGACCAACGCACCGCCGGTCCATAACACAACCCCAGCATTACTAATACGTTACCGGCACCAAAGCGGATTTCGGGAGCCAGCAAAAACCAGAAAACTACCCCAATCCCAGCCGTTACCAACGCCGGCACGTAGCCCGGAACGGGACGTGAAGCGTTGCGCCGGTACAGGAGCAGTAATGGTGCCAGTAGCAATGCTATCGCTAACGTCTGCTCCAACACGGGCCGGGTGCGAAACCAGTACGGTATCCAGCCGAACGAAACGGTTGGCCCCGCATCGCCCCGTGTGCCCTCCTGCAGGTTTTTCAGGCCAACAGCGATCACGGCATGCGGTACCTTCCAGTCAACCGTAAACCAATCGACCAGCGGGCTGAGGGATGGATAAGCGAGATAGCCGCTTAACTGAACATTCCCCGCGAACCAGTAGCCGGTACAAAAAACGACCGTCAGCAGGGCCGTTAGCAAAACCCGCCCTTGTCCCTGCAGCAAAGCAGGCAGCAGGCTAAACAGTGGCAATAACAAGATCGTAACGGCACTTAGTTTAGTGGTCAGGGCCGATAGGCTGAGCAGCAGCAGCAGCCAGGTCCAGCCCTCGGGATTTTGGCCCGATTCCGCCTGCCGTAGCCAGATCCAGAAGCACAAAACAATGTAGACGTGCGTTGGGAGGTCGGGCGAGGGTGCTGATAATGTCCAGTGAAAGATGACCAGCAAGCCAATAGCCAGCCAACTACCAAGCCAGGCCGAAAACGGTCGTTGCCGATCTGTGCGGAGCCGTTGCCATTCTATGAATGAAAACCAGCCCGTCATCGCCATCAACCAGCCGTTCAGCCCGTGCCAGACGATAACGGGTGTAAGTTGCAACCGGAACAGGGCGTTGAGCAGAAACCATGAGTTGTTGAACCCGAAACGGTAATTCAGGTTGGCCAGACCCGGTACAATGGCGTATCGGTGTATCCATTCGATTATGGGCGCGTGGTACCCACCCGTATCGACCAAACGGGGCAGTTGGCCACTGCGCAGCCAGATAACACCGAACAGCAGGCCAACGCTTATCCACAGGCCCGGCGGATACTGCCCTCCTGCCAGGGCTAAACGCGGTCGTTGCCAAACGGCATACCCGATCAGCACCATAACCACACCGAAATGGGTTGTCAGGCTGATGGGCACTACCAGCCAGAGCCAGCCCAGCGTAGCCGTCAGGCCTGCCGCCCCAATCAGGCAAATAACCGGGGCGGGCAGAACCGGCAACTCTCCGGTGAGTCGGCGACCGAGTTGCAGCACGGCATGACCCGCCAGAAAGGTAAGTATGGTAACGTAAATCCAGAGGAATAGCGTCAGCAGCATGAGCGGGCAAAATGAGTGTGCGAAGCTACGGCAGAATCAGCAACTCCCCGGAATGGCTTCTGCAATCTGTTGACAACTCCGATTTACCTGCTTGCCCCCCGCCAAAATTTCGCAGGGCTTCTGAACTGTGTACGTAATTGACGATTGGCAAATCGTGGTCAGGATGGTAACGTATAAACTGGTGTTTAGAAATAAAAGATTTTAGAAACTAAATGGTTGCCGGAACAAGTGATAAGAATCAAAATTATTTTAAGATCTATAGTCTTAACAAGGGCGGGCTGTACATCCAGCCGGTTTGCATGAACGGTGTTTCCTTAGACATGCTGGCTAAGTCGAAGCTGCCTGTTTAAAATGATACCGAGGTGTTTGATGTGCCGCTGACGAAAAAAGAAGTGATTACGCTGGTAACGTCCTTTCGGACATCGCCAATCGGCTGATTGTGAGTGCCAAAAGGTCGGTTTTATCTGCCGGTCTTTTTTGTTTGCTATAACGGTTCATGGGTTTATTTAAGGCTTTTTTGAGTGGTCAAAAATCCGTGGACCCATCCATTACGTTCGTATGAGTGTTGTAGTTAACTAAACTTTACAATTCACATGAATACAATCACGTCAAATCCGGCTACCCGCAGAGTATTCCTGCGTTACGCCGGTGCCACGGCTCTGTCGGCAACGGTATTGCTGGAAGCCTGCAAAAACAACGATTCGACCACGCCCGTACCGGCCGTTGCAACCGTTGACCTGGGATCGGGTGACATTGGCATTCTGAACTATGCCTACGCACTGGAGCAACTCGAAGCGGCTTTTTACACGAAAGTAGTAGCCTCGCCATTCTCGGGCATGACGGCCGCCGAAACGGCCATCCTGACCGACCTGCGTGACCACGAAATCATTCACCGCGAGTTTTTGAAAAAAGCACTCGGTGCAGCCGCCATTCCGGCCCTGACCGTGAAGTTCGATTCTATTAACTTCAGCGACCGGGCGAGTGTACTGAATACAGCCAAAACGTTTGAAGACCTCGGTATTGCGGCTTACAATGGTGCCGGTAAACTGATCTCGGATGTAAACTACCTGCTGGTTGCCGGTAAAATCGTATCGGTTGAAGCGCGTCACGCGGCTGCCATCCGCGATTTGCTCAGCCCTAAAACGGCATCTTTTGCCGGTAACGATGTCGTATCGGTCGACAAAGGCTTAGATGGTGCTATGACACCCACTCAGGTGTTGCCCCTTGTACAGCCGTTCGTTGCCAACACCATCACCGGTGCCAATTTGCCGAAATAATCAGCCACTCGTTTCATTCAACCAACGACCATGAATTTATTCAAAATATTCGCCGAAATCGAGCAGGTAGATGCCGATGCGGTCAACAAACTCGCTTACTATTCACGCCGTCAACTGTTGAGCGGAGCTACGGCCCGTTTGGCTAAACTGACGACCGGAGCCGCCGTGGCTACCTTTGGTACGGTTATGAATCAGGCCTTCGGTCAGACATCGTCTGCTACCGACGTGCTGAACTTCGCCCTGACACTCGAATACCTCGAGAACGATTATTACCAGCGTGCCCTGAAAGCAACGGGCCTGATTCCCGCCAGCGATCTCGCTATTTTCACCCAGATTGCTCAGCACGAAGCCGCCCACGTAGCTCTTCTGAAATCGGTACTGGGTACGTCGGCAGTGGCCCTGCCAACGTTCAAATATCAGGCCGATACGTTCACCAACTATCAGACGTTTCTGGCTTTCGCGCAGGCGTTCGAGGATACGGGTGTTCGGGCTTACAAAGGACAGGCTGGTTTCCTGAAGCAGACCGACACGCTGACGGTTGCGCTGCAGATTCACTCGGTCGAAGCACGTCACGCATCGGAAGTACGTCGCCTGCGTGGGCTGAAGGGCTGGATTTCGGGCAGTGCCGAAACCCCCGCAGCTGCTTATGCCGGCGAAACGAACATGACGCAGGCCGGCATTGACCTGCGGTCGCTGATTCCAGCGAGCATTTCGGATGTGGCCATTCAGGAAGCCTTCGATGAGCCGCTCGACAAAGCAGCCGTTCTGGCCATCGCCGGTCCTTACATCGCTTAACAATCAGTAAAATGTGGGTTTATAAAAAAAAGTGACGCCCATCTGGGGGTCACTTTTTTTGTTGTCTGTCACGGAGGTGTCGTAGTGATACTGCGGATGCGGACTGAGCGACCTGTCCGTTCAGCTATGGGTACAGTAGGCCCAAGAAAAAGCTGGATGATGGCATTGTCTCGCCAACCCGCCGACTGATTCAGGTCTATTTCATAGGTTCGGTACTGCCCATCGCCAATAATCGGAAAGTCGATGTACCGGTCGGGCGTAGGCAGCGGGGCCTGATCTCCATGGCGTCGCCAACCCAGCCGGGCTGTTTGAGCCGGTGTTCTGAAAGCTGCCTGAATATAGAGTTTGGGGACATCGCGCCCGCGCCAGAAACCCATCGGGCTAAACAATTGCAGTTCCTTATGCCCATCAAACCGCACATTTAGTTCGCCCTGAATGGGTAGACCCGCGTCGGTAGTATTGTCATAATACCACTGTTGCCGATCACGAGTGAAGCGAAAATCGGGGATAGCTGCCGGGCGTGGCTGTGCGTAAACGAACTGTCGAATATCCGTCAGGGTACCCAAAACCAGTGAATACTCAAATTCATAAATGGCGTTATGATCCAATAGAGCAAAGGCTGTACCGGATAAATAACCCGTTGGATCACTGAATTCTCCACCTGTACCGGGTATGCCAAAGAAGCCTACATTGTAGCGGGGCCGCCCCGCCTGGAACAGGCCAACGCCCCTGCCTTTACCATTCAGCATGGCTACCCAGTTCTCAGTAGCGGTCCGTACTTCGGCGGTATTGTCAATACGTGGTTCAGTGGGGGCACTGTTTGTAAATGGTTGATCCCCCTCATATAGTACAATTCGGGAGTAAGGGGCGTTGAGGTAAACTGCAGGGTTCTCCTGCGGCCGGGCGAGATACTGCGTCGTATCACGTCGGCTCAGTACCGAACGGCTGCGAACCTGCACAACATTATCTTTCAGTTCAATCCAATGCTCCATTACGCACTCCGCTGGTTCGTTGGCGAGTGGCCAGATAAGCGGGATGGTTTTCACGTAAAAATGCGTACTGTCCTGTTTGTATTCGATTACGCGTGATGTGTAATTGGCAGCATCTCCCGCCTGTACTGGATTCCAGCCGAGGGTGCGCAACGAATTCGGCGGGTTCTTGCCATTAACGGAGTAGGGTATAGGGCCGCTGTATAAACTGCTTTGGATCTGGCGGCCGAAGTCATGGTTGTTAACGATGTTTTCCCCTCCCGTTTCGGCTAAATAGACAATGGCTCCACCCATTTTAAGGTCGATGCCGAGCCGGATTTTTTTATTTTCGATAAACACCCGGCTGACCGGAGCCGGTGTCACTTGGGGAGGAATTGGCGGATTTGCACCCGAGCCAGGCGAAGGAATAGGGCCTACATAGGTGGCTGGTGTACTCTGGCTGCAACCGGCCAGCGTAAGCCAGACAGCAGCTACGGCTACGCATCGACTGCAGAAATACATAGTTGGGTAAGGCATAAACCAAGGCTGTTTTCCCAAAATTAACGCTGAAATCCCTTGTATCTTCTACCTTTGCGTGATTTTTTGACACCCTCGCTGCCATGCCCAAAAATACCAGTATCCGTACGGTTCTCATCATCGGCTCCGGCCCCATCGTAATCGGTCAGGCGTGTGAATTCGATTATGCCGGTTCACAGGCATCCCGTTCGCTCCGCGAAGAAGGCATTAAAATAGCCCTGATTAACTCCAACCCGGCTACGATCATGACTGACCCCGTGACAGCGGATTACGTCTACCTGCAGCCGTTGGAAAAAAAGTCGATTGTCGCCATCCTGAAAAAACATCAGGAAATGGGCGAACCCATCGACGCCGTTTTACCGACTATGGGCGGACAGACGGCCCTGAACTTAGCCATCGACTGCGAAAAGGCAGGCATCTGGGCTAAGTACGGTGTCGCAATTATCGGCGTCGATATCCGGGCCATCGAGACAACGGAAGACCGCGAGAAATTTCGGCTTAAAATGATCGAATTAGACGCCAACGTCTGTAAAGGCCGCACCGCTCGCTCGTTTCTGGAAGGCAAAGAGATTGCGCAGGAAATTGGTTTCCCGCTTGTTATCCGGCCGTCTTATACCTTAGGCGGTACCGGTGGCGGTTTTGTGAATGACCCCGCTGATTTCGACAAAGCCCTCACGGCGGGTCTGCACGCGTCGCCGGTGCATGAAGTGCTGGTGGAGCAGAGCATCATGGGCTGGAAAGAATATGAGTTGGAGTTACTGCGCGACGGGGCGGGGAACTTTATTATCATCTGCTCCATCGAAAACTTCGACCCGATGGGGGTACATACCGGCGACTCCATTACGGTGGCCCCGGCCATGACCCTGCCCGATACGCTGTATCAGAAAATGCGCGATCTGGCCATTAAAGTGATGGCAGGCATCGGCAGCTTCGCCGGGGGCTGTAACATTCAGTTCGCCGTAAATCCTGCTGACGACATGATTGTGGTGATCGAGGTGAACCCCCGCGTGAGCCGGTCATCGGCCCTGGCGTCGAAAGCAACGGGATACCCAATTGCCAAGATTGCCGCTAAAATGGCCATCGGCTATAACTTAGACGAACTGAAAAACCCTATTACCGGCACCACGTCGGCGTTTTTTGAACCCGCCATCGACTACGTAATCGTTAAAGTGCCGCGCTGGAATTTCGATAAATTTCCGGGTGCCGACCGGTCGCTGGGGTTGCAGATGAAGTCGGTGGGCGAAGCGATGGGTATTGGCCGGAACTTTCAGGAAGCCCTGCAAAAAGCCTGTCAGTCGCTCGAAATCCGGCGGAATGGCCTTGGTGCCGATGGCCGCGAAGTGACCGATCAGGCAGTGCTTGAACATAGTCTGGCCCACCCAAGCTGGAACCGGCTGTTCCACATTTACGATGCCTTTAAAGCGGGCATGTCATTCCGCACGATTCAGAAGCTGACCCGGATTGACCCGTGGTTCCTGTACCAGATTGAAGAACTGATCGAGCTGGAAAAAGAAATTCAGCAGTACGATCTGGAGGACTTGCCGCCCGCGCTGTTGCGTACCGCCAAGCAGAAAGGCTACGCCGACCGGCAGTTGGCGCACCTGCTGAGCGTGAAAGAAAGCAAAGTGTATCAGTACCGGCAACAGCACAACATCCGGCGCGTATTCAAATGCGTGGATACCTGTGCGGCCGAGTTTGAAGCCCGGACACCGTACTACTATTCGACGTTCAACAGCCCAACGGCTCCATCGGAAGGCGCACCCGGTCTGCCCGTGGCGGAATTGCCCGGCAACGAGTCCATCCGGTCGGACCGCAAGAAGATTGTGGTGCTCGGCTCCGGCCCAAACCGCATCGGGCAGGGCATTGAGTTCGATTATTCCTGCGTACACGGCGTACTGGCCGCAAAGGAGATGGGTTACGAAACGATTATGATTAACTGTAACCCCGAAACGGTCTCGACCGATCCCGACATTGCCGATAAACTCTACTTCGAGCCGGTGTTCTGGGAGCACGTTCACGCCATTATCATGCACGAGCAGCCCGAAGGCGTTATTGTGCAGTTGGGTGGACAGACGGCCCTGAAAATGGCCGAGAAACTGACCAAGTACGGCATCAAAATCATTGGAACGAGCTGGGAAGCCCTTGACTTAGCCGAAGACCGGGGGCAGTTTTCGAGTTTGCTCCGCGACCTGGGCATTCCGTATCCGAAGTTCGGGACCGTTCGCGAATCGGAAGGGGCACTGGATTTATCACGGGAACTGGGTTTTCCCTTGCTGGTGCGGCCGAGTTACGTGCTGGGTGGGCAAAGCATGAAGATCGTCATCAACGAAACGGAGCTGGAGCAGCACGTGATGAAAATCCTCAGCGACATTCCCGACAACAACATCCTGCTCGATCATTTTCTGGAAAACGCCATCGAAGCCGAAGCCGACGCCATCTGCGACGGTGAAGACGTGTACATCATCGGGGTTATGGAGCACATCGAACCGGCGGGCATTCACTCCGGCGATTCCTACGCGGTGCTGCCTACGTTTGACCTGAGTGAGAATGTCCTGCGGCAGATTGATGAGTACACCCGTAAAATCGCCCTGGCCCTGCGCACCGTCGGGTTGATTAACATTCAGTTCGCCATCAAAGACGAGCAGGTGTACGTGATCGAAGCGAACCCCCGCGCCAGCCGGACGGTGCCGTTTATCTGCAAAGCCTACCAGGAGCCGTACGTCAATTACGCGACGAAGGTGATGCTGGGCGCGAAGGTGAAGGACTTCGATTTCAAGCCGGTGAAAGAAGGCTACGCGATCAAAATTCCGGTGTTTTCGTTCAGCAAGTTCCCGAACGTGAACAAGGAACTTGGCCCCGAAATGAAATCCACCGGTGAGGGTATCTACTTCATCGACGACCTGACCGACGACTATTTCCAGCAGGTCTACAGCGAACGGAACATGTACATGAGCCGGTAATACCCCGGAATGCTGATGGACAGTACTACTGACAGCCTCACATCAGTGTCGTGAGGACAAGAGTTGATCGTGGGTGATACTTGGCTGAAAGCCGGTGTCACCCACGATCAAATACCTGTGTAATTAAACGGCGTAATGGCCCGTAACTCCGTTTTTACGGCTTCGCTCACGTCCAATTCCCCGATGAATTGTTGGATGGTCTGCTCCGTGATTTTCTCGTTGGTGCGCGTCAGGGCTTTCAGCGCTTCGTAGGGTTGCGGATAGCCTTCGCGCCGGAGGATGGTTTGAATGCCTTCAGCGACAACGGCCCAATTCGCGTCGAGGTCGGCGTGCAGGGCGGCTTCGTTTAGTTCGAGTTTGCCCAAGCCCTTCAGCAGTGATTTCAGCGCGATGACCGAGTGCGCAAACGGAACGCCGAGGTTACGCAACACGGTCGAGTCGGTCAGGTCGCGTTGCAGCCGGGAGACAGGAAGCTTGGCCGACAAGTGCTCGAACAGGGCGTTGGCGATGCCCAGATTGCCCTCTGAATTCTCGAAATCAATGGGGTTCACCTTATGCGGCATGGCCGAAGATCCGATTTCGCCTGCCTTGATTTTCTGCTTGAAGTAGTTCATCGACACGTACGTCCAGATGTCGCGGTCGAGGTCGATCAGGATGGTATTCAGGCGTTTGAAGGCGTCGAGTTGGGCGGCCATCATGTCGTAGTGTTCGATCTGCGTCGTAAACTGACTGCGGACCAAACCAAGACTCTCCACAAATTTATCGCCGAACTGTTTCCAGTCGATGTTGGGATAGGCCAGCGCGTGAGCGTTGAAATTACCGGTCGCTCCCCCAAATTTAGCCGCGTTTGGAATAGCTGTCAGCAGGTGAAGCTGCTTCTCAATGCGTTCGCAGAAGACCATCAGTTCTTTACCCAACCGGGTGGGTGATGCCGGTTGGCCATGCGTTCGGGCCAGCATCGGAATGTCCTGCCACTGCTGCGCCAGCGTCTGTAGCCGCTGATACACCTGCTGATACAGGGGCGTAATTTCGTTGGTCAGGGCATCGCCCAGCAGCAGCGGAATGGCGGTGTTGTTGATGTCCTGCGAGGTGAGACCGAAGTGAATAAATTCCAGGTAAGCGTCGATGGAGAGATCGATCAGTTTTTCTTTGATGAAGTATTCGACCGCTTTTACGTCGTGATTGGTTGTCGCTTCAATCGCCTTGATGCGGAGCGCGTCGGCCTCGGTGAGGTTCTCGTATAATCCGCGCAATGCCGGAAACAGTGCGTGATCGACGGCCTGAAGCTGCGGTAACGGATACTCGCAGAGCGCAATAAAATATTCGATTTCGATCTGTACCCGGTAGCGGATCAGCCCGAACTCGGAAAAATAAGGCGCCAGCGACTCAACCTGCCGCCGGTAACGACCGTCGATGGGGGAAATGGCCGTTAGTTCAGATAATGCCATAATGCTATTGGTTGCGCGGGTCGTGCCGGTTAAAAACGAGTTAGCCGTCAACGACCAAACGAGTTAAATCGGGTTGAAATACAAGCCAATGCCGAGCCAGCGGACGTGCTGATTTTCGTACTGACTGTTCGGCCGAAAACCGGTGTAGCCTTCCAGCACAAACGTGAGCGGATTCGTCCCTTTGCCCACTTCGATGCCAACGGCACCTTTCAGGCCGGGCCGGAAGTCGGTTTGCTGCCATACTTTTGCATCGAGACCACCCACCATCCGTACCGACCGCATTGGGGCCGGACTCCGGTAATAAAAACCCGCATGACCGGCCAGTAGTTTACGTTCTTCGGCCTTGCGCAGCACAAAACCAACCCCGCCGTAGTAGCGGGTATTGCGGACCACCCGGCTGTAGGTGGCATCGATCAGTTCGTAATTAACCGAGTTCGGCGTGTAAGCCTGAATGGCGTTGCGAAACAGGTAGTCGTCGCCGAGGTGCGAAGAGATGTGGTAAAACCGGAACCGCCAGTTGTTCAGGCCCCGGCGCAGGTTGTAGATGACACTGAACTTATAATCCGTGTTGATGAGCTGCCGTTTCTGGGTGTTTTTTACGTCGTCGTGGTACACTTCAAACTGCGTGTATGAAGCCACATCGAGCGACAGTTCACTGGCGCGTTCGGGTGATTTGGTCCAGCGGTAAAACGGTTTGCAAAAACCAAAAGCGAAGGGTACAATGGAGCCGGGATAATTACGGCCGTCGGTCCGAAACGCCGGTAAAACGCTGACGTACGTCTGGGCCTCCAGGGGATCGAGCAGGATGGGTTCGAACAAATGACCTTTGGGCAGAAACTGGTTGGTCAGCAGTCGTTTGGTTACCGTGTTGGGAGCGGTTGCTGCTGTTGTTGCGGCTTTATCCGTCCGTACTTTGGTCTGCGCGGCTTCCCGTGTTGCTTTTCGGGCCTCGCGTTCGCCTTGTTCCTGTTGGAGTTGCCGTTCGCGGTCCATGGCCTGTTGCTGACGAACCCGCTCGCGTTCGGCCTGGCGGTCTGCTTTGGCGGGTTCTGTTGCTGCCTGTTGTTCGGGCTTCGGTTCGGCGGATTGGGGAGCAGGGCTTGCTTTAGGCGTGGCCGGTTTGCTTTTTTCTGGCTTCGTCCGTGCCGGTTCCGTTGTCACAACCGGCGTGGGCGTCACCGCAGCGGGTGTTTCGGTTGTTTGTTTGGGCTGTTCCCTTTCGCGACGCTGCCGCTCTTTATTGGCCTGTTTGGCCTGGTACTCGCGTTGTGCTTTGGCGATTTCTTCCCGCAGCTTCCGGTCCTCTTCGAGCGCCTTCGCGATGCGTTCTTTCTGGCGGATTTCGGCCGGAGTCAGTACCCGTGCCGGGGGAGCCATTGGTGTGGCCGGTGTCGTAGTGGCGGATGCGGGGGCTGTTGTGGTCGGCACCTGAGCGGATGCCGACAGCCAGCCAGCCAGTAATCCAAGGGTAAACAAAACCTTCATAATGAATGGACTAAAACGTAGCGGCTCCGGTTACGGGATCATCAATCCACTGCCGGAGCCGCTGCACCAATTATTTTTTAAGGATGCTGTAATGCTTGTAGAAGTACGGAATCGTTTCGATACCCTTGTAGAAATTGAACAGACCGTAGCTCTCGTTGGGCGAGTGCAGGGCGTCGGTATCCAGACCAAATCCCATCAGAATGGACTTGATGCCTAACTGCTGCTCAAACAAAGCCATAGTCGGAATGCTGCCGCCCCCCCGCGTTGGAATGGGCTTCTTGCCCCAGGCTTCCTCAAAGGCTAAGCTGGCGGCTTCAAACTCGACGGAATCAATCGGCGTCACGTAGGGCAGGCCACCGTGGTGGGGCGTTACCTTCACCGAAACCGTTGGTGGGGCTATGGCAGTAAAATGCCGGGTAAACAACGCCGTGATGGCGTCGGGTGTCTGGTTGGGCACTAAACGCATACTGATTTTGGCAGAGGCTTTCGAGGGCAACACCGTTTTGGCACCTTCGCCGGTATAGCCGCCCCAAATGCCGTTTACGTCCAGCGTTGGGCGAATCGACGTACGCTCATTGGTCGAGTAACCGGCTTCACCGCCCACCTCCCGAATGCCCAGGTCTTCCTTGTAAACGTTCAGGTCGAACGGTGCTTTGGCTAATTCAGCGCGTTCGCCGTCGCTCAGGTCTACCACATCGTCATAAAAACCGGGAATGGTGATCCGGCCCTGTTCGTCGTGCAGCGAGGCAATCATCCGGCACAGCACATTGAGCGGATTTTCGACGCCCCCGCCGTACACGCCCGAATGCAGGTCGCGGTTGGGTCCCGTTACTTCTACTTCTACATAGGATAAGCCCCGCAAACCGGTTTCGATGGAGGGAACGTCGTTGGCAATAATGCTGGTGTCGGACACTAAAATTACGTCGGCGGCTAACCGGTCGAGGTTGGCCGTGACAAAATCGCCGAGGTGATCGGAGCCGACTTCCTCTTCGCCTTCGATCATGATTTTGACGTTGCAGGGCAGGGTATCCGTAGCAATCATGGCTTCGATTGCCTTTACGTGCATGTAAAACTGCCCTTTGTCGTCGCAGGCCCCCCGTGCATAAATCCGTTCGTTGCGGATCGTCGGCTCAAACGGGGGCGTCAGCCAGAGTTCGTAGGGGTCGGCCGGTTGTACGTCGTAGTGACCATAAACCAGTACCGTTGGCAGGGCAGGGTCGATAAGTTTTTGGGCGTAAACGATGGGGTGGCCGGGCGTCTCAACAACCTCGACGGCATCCAGACCCGCGTCCTGCAACCGGTCGCGGACAAACTCGGCCGCCCGGCGCGTGTCGGCGTTGAATTTCGAATCGGCTGAAACGGACGGAATTCGGATCAGGTCGAGCAGTTCATCCAAAAACCGCTCCTTATTGGCTTCTAAATAATTGGCTATCATGCTGTTAATGAATAATTATTTCGGTTGACGGGTTTCGCTTTATCGATTGTGCCGGTGATCGAAACGAAGGACTGACTTAACTAAAGACGCCCCAAGTTACGCACTTTGGCGCAACCAGGGGCGTGTATGCACGTGAACACGTTGTCCGGCCGCAATCGCGGCCCGGTTCTGTGGTGGTCTATCGTTTTTTGCGTCGGCCGAACAGTACGGTCCGGCTTTCCTGCCCGCGCCAGAGCCGACCAATGTTTTTCTGGTGCGTGAGGGCCACAATCAGAAAAACGACAAAGCCGAATACGATCAGCAGCGGGCTTTCGCGTTCCCCGAATATCTGCAGTAACAGCAGCACCGGAAACGCCAGAGCCGCCAGCAGTGAGCCCAGCGAAACATACTGCGAGGCAATGACAACCAGCAGAAAGATGCCGATGCAGACAGCCGCCATTTCGGGGTGAATGGCCAGAATCATGCCGAGCAGCGTGGCGACGCCTTTGCCGCCTTTGAACTCCGCAAAAACGGGGTACAGATGACCAATTACCGCGACTAAGCCAAATACCAATTTCCAGGCCATTACGTCTTCCGCGGGCATCACGTGCAGGTATTCCAGAATCGTGGCCAGAATCGTGGCTGTGTAGCCTTTCAGTACGTCGACGAGCAGCACAATCGTACCCGCCCGCTTGCCCAGCGTTCGGAAGGTGTTGGTTGCGCCCGCGTTGCCGCTGCCGTGCTTGCGGATATCGACCCCATAAAAGGCCTGTCCGTACCAGACGGCTGTCGGAACAGAGCCTAACAGGTAAGCAATGACCGTAGTCGTTATGATCAGAAGTACATTCATGAATGAGCAGGTACTAAGGCAGCCGGCAAGGAAGGCATGGGAGCGCGATGATTTACAACTGAGGCATAATGCGACCCTAAAATTACGGCTTTCCGGCGTAAACCAAGTCACTGCGTGATTAAACCCGCTTTAATGCCATTTGGTTACTCCCAAAACGGTGATTCTATTTGCTGCCAACCACTATTTCGAGCAGATCTTCGGCCTGTAAGTACTGGTTGGCCGCGTCGCGAATGGCTTCGGGCGTAACGGCGCGGAGGTTCGCTACGTAGTTCGTCAGGAAGTCGCCGGGCAGGCCATCCAGCAGAATTACCTTGTACCGGTCGGCAATCTCGAACGGGGTGTTAAGCGATCCGACGAACTCACCAGCCATGTAGTTAGTCACGGTTTCGAGTTCGCTGGCGGGCACCAGTTCGGTCTGCATCCGGTCGATTTCCTTGCGGATTTCGTCCAGTGTTTGCTGCGTATACTCTTTCTTGACGTCGGTGCCGATCAAGAAGTAGCCCATATGCCGAAATGACGCCAGGTTGGATGAGATGCCGTAGGTGAAGCCCTTTTCTTCGCGGATGTTTTTCATCAGCCGCGAGCCAAAGTAACCGCCCAGGACTTCGTTCATCACCAGCGTTTTCATGAAATCGGGGTGATGCCGGGAGAACAACCGGCGGCCCATGCGGATGGACGATTGCAGGCTGGTGGGTTTCTCCACCAGAATCGGGTCAATGGGAGCCACCAAAACATGATCCGCATACGTTGGGGAAAGGGGTACCCCGGACACCGGCAACTGACCCAGCGCTTTGTCGATCAGGTCTATTTCGGTCATGGATGCCTGCCCGGCCAATATGATCCGGAAGGGCTGGTTTTGAATCACGCGTTCGTAGAAGCCAACCACGGCCTCCCGGCTCATGTTTTCCACTACATCCAACTGCTGTGTACGACCGTAGGGATGCGATGAGCCGAAAAGGCTTTGCCGGAACTGTACACCGGCGAGGTAGCTGTTCTTTTCGAGATTAACACGCAGGTTTTGCCCGGTGATGTTACGCAGGTCGGCCAGTTCTTTTTCCGGAAAAGTAGGTTCCGTCAGGAGTTCATGCACGAGGGGCAGAATCGACGACAGGTGTTTGGTCAGGCAATAGACGACCATGCTGGCGCGGTCTGGTCCGGTGCTGAGTTCGAGAAAAGCCCCATAGCGGTCAAATGCCTCGCTAATTTCAGACGACGACCGGGTGGCGGTGCCTTCGGCCAGCATTTTCAACGCGAAAAAAGCGGTACCTACGGCCCCGGCTTCGTACCAGGCCCCGGCTTCCATAATTAATTCGAGCCGTAATACCGGTTGCTGCTGTACGGCGATCAGATGCAAGGGAACGCCATTGGCTAAGGTGTGGTTTTCGACGGCGGGTAACTGAACGGTCTGAATGGCCCGGAAGGGAGGGGGCTGGGTTCTGTCTAAAATCATTGGAGTCTGGTAACTGAAAACACAAAATGGCATTTCTGTTGAAATGCCATTTTTGCTAAAAAAGTTGATTTATGACAGGACCTAATTTTTTGTGTCGTCGGTCACGACCGGTTCATCATCTTCGGTGCTGCGGGGAGTACCGTTGAATTTAAAGACTAACGAGAGCCGGAACGTACCGGACAGCGTCTGCGTACCACCCGTAACCGGCAGCAGGTACGAGAAGTCGGCTCCATACCGCTGCGCTATGTGGATACCCAGTCCGGCGGTTGCGTATTTGCGGTTGCCTTTAGCCGCCGACTCGTTGAAGTACCCAACACGGGCTGCAAACTGATCGTTGTACCAATATTCGGCCCCGGCAGAGACCGTAACTTCTTTCAGTTCTTCGCTGAAACCGCCCGGCGCGTCAAAGAATGAACCCAGCACGGCACCCGGACGATTAGGGTCCTTGCCCGCTATGATTGGCGCTACTCCATTAACTGCGGGGCCATAGATTGGTGGTGTAGGTACCATCAGTTTATTGAAGTCCAGCACAAAGTTGAACTTGTTCAGTTGATCGGCATAGTACGTCAAACCCCCACCCAGACGGAAGTTCGTGGGAATATGGTACTTCTCGGCACTGCCATAGTTGATTTTACCGCCGATGTTGGAGATCATCAGACCGTAACTCCAGCCAAACCCTTTACCCGATACATCGTCACGCGTTTGGTTCTGGTAGTAGGCGCTGATGTCCGCTGCGGCCGTACCACCGGGTTTGAGTGCCCCGCCACCCGTGCTGCCACTGTAGCCGGCCGCCAGGTTGGAGTTTACATATTTGAGGTTTACCCCCACCGAAAAGTTCTTGAACAACCGGCGCGAGTACGAAGCGGTTAGGGCATATTCGCGGGAGTTGAAGTCACCAATAGAGATGCCCTGATTGTTGGTGAACTGAATGGTGCCGAGGTCGAAATACAGCAATGACAGGCCAAGCACCTGATCCTTGCCTACTTTCTTATAACCGGACACGTTCGTGAAATACATGTCGTTGATGAGGTTTCGTAGCCAGGGGGTATAGGAAATGGTCGCACCGGCTTTGTCTTTGGCGAACACTAATTTCGACGGGTTCCAGAAAATGGCACTCGCATCGGCATCGCGCAGGGCAACGCCCGCATCACCCAGACCCGCACTGCGGGCATCGGGCGCGAAATTCAGGAATGGAACGGCTGAGTTAACCACGCCCACTGACTGACCGGTTAAGGTAGTACCAGTACCAGTAGACTGAGCGAGCGAAAACAGGGAGAGACAAACAAAAACTCCGGTGAGGAGTAGGGAAAAAGTGCGCTTCATACGTGCGATTTAAAAAAGGTGCCGTCAGTCTGCCCGGCGGGAAGGCAGTTTTGTTGGGCGTGGTCAAAATTACAACGATTCGTCGGATTAGAAAAAGAGGCTATACAGTCGAAACCTACAATCATCGGATTAGCAATAGTTTACCGGTACCGGTTGCCGGGGCGGAATCTGTCGATCTGAGTTGCAGCCGGTAGAGGTATAATCCACTCGGTAGGGTTGCCCCGTTGCTCAGTCGGCCATCCCAGCCATCGGTTGTAAGCGTTGCCGGACAGGTAGTGCATTGGCCCGCTCGTTCAGCAATCGGTTGGCCGTTGAGATCGAACAGAGTCAGCGTCCAGTCGATTGTGTCGCCGGGGCGGTTGTGCCGGGCCTGAATCGTTACCTGCTCCCGAAATGGATTCGGATAAGCCGTCATGGATTGTATGGCCATCGGTACCCGCTCCGAAACTATAAAGGTGAACGCGACCTCCGCCGGATTATTGTTAACGTCGAAGGCTTTCACCCGAACGGTGTATGTGCCATTGGCCAGTCCGCCAACCGTGTACCGAACCTGCCCCTGTCGCCCGTCTGCACTGACAGCCCGGTATAAATCGCTGATCATGACTGGCGGCTGCTGATCGAGTTGTAGTGTCAGCGCGTGAGCCGGTACCGTTTGCGTTAAATTGATGCCTTCGTTGTCGCTAAGATCAATAAGCAGCGTAACGTCTGGTCCGGCGGTCGTTGGGTTAGGCCGGGTCGTAGTCGTATCGGCCAGCGACAGGCGAATCACCGGTGGCTGCGCATCAGCAAATGTTAACGAAGCCGGACCGCCCAGCAGCAAATCGTTGGCTCCCCCGGCATCCAGCAAACTGTCGCTCCGAACGGCATAGGCATACATACGGCCCAGCCCCACGGTCGGATTCATATCTTTAGGTAGCACAAACTGTGCCTGAAATTGTCCGTTCTGCACCGGCACCTGCCCGGCATAAAGCAAACTGGCATACGTTGGGAAGGTGAATTTCGCGCTGCTCTCGGTACCGAAGGTGGTTACAGGGACCGGTTTGTCGTAGAGGGTGAGCCGGATCGTACCCGAAAAATCGGTTAGTGGCTGTGCCGTTTCGGTTGGTCGGACGCCCCGTTGCCGGACAATACCCGTCACGGTTATTCGCTGACCGGCCCGCAATGTATCGGTTTTAGCAGAAAGGGTGCGACCGTTCACCTGCATCAGCACAGTCTCTGCCTGCGGGTAGGCGAGTTGCATGGACGGGTCGCCGAGCAGCGCAAAGTTCCGGTTCAGCACACCCGCCAGGCTACTGTCTTTGGTGTCCCGCATGATGTCACCCAACCGGGGAAGCTGACCTGCCGACGTTCGGAAAACGGCGCGGTAAAAGGCCTGGTTCAGCAGCAGATTCTTATCGGCAAAAACGGGCCGGGTCGTCGTCAGCAGGCCCACCGCTCCGCCCGCCGGGTTCAGCAAAGCGAGTTCAGCCCCGGAGTTGGCCACCGGATCGTCGTAACGGCCAAACTCGCAGGTAGCGGTCACAAACAGAGGTAATCGTGGCCCTTTCCACGCCAGAATGTCCTCCAGCGTCAGCACCTGTTCCTGCGCCCAGCCCGAGATGCCCCCATGACCGGTGTAGTTGATGATGAGCCGTCCGGTTTGCACGGCCCGGTCGATGATGGCATTTACGGCGGGTGCTTTCTCCACAACGGTGCTGCCGACGGTGGCCGTTGTTTGCTGAAACGTATCCAGAAAAACCCGCTCGGGCCGGTACGTTGGGGCCTGCGCTTCTACGTAGGAGGCTAATTGATTGGCGTCTTTTTGGTGCGTGTTGTCGTCACCATCATCGGCGACGAACATAATCTTCGACCGCCAGTCGCCGGTAAGCGTCTTATCGCTGCCATAAGTGATTAACTTATCCACAACGACTTTTGCTTCGGCGGCTGATTTTACCGGCAACCGACCCACGCCAATATCGAGCAACTGATCCCCCGCCGGACTTTCGGCCCAAACACCATCCGTATCTTTGAGAAAGCCAAAATAGTCGTCGGACGAAAAACTCAGAATGGGGTGCAGCGACTCCAGACTTTCGTAAACCGGCACCGTGTTGGCCTGATCAGTGGGAGACAACAACTTGCTTTTGTTCCGGTAATCGAACGTGGCATCACCCAGCAGCAGCAGGTATTTCAATTGCCCCGGCGTCTGTTTATTCAGATACCGTGCCAAATCCCGGATGGCTGTGGGGTCGGCCTGACCGGAGGCAAACTCGTTGTACACCTCCTGCGTAGTGGCCATGAGTACCGACAGATTATCGTGGCTTCGGCGAAACGCGGCTAAGCGTTCGGCCTGTACCCGCCAGGCTGCGGGTGTCACGATCAGCAGGTTAGGCGTTGGTTGTCCGTGCAGATTTTGATTGGGAACGGTAGCCACCGATGCGGCTGACTGAATTTGCGGGTCGGTAAACAGAAAATAATCATGCCGGGCGGTACTGTCCGATGACCAGGCCGCTTCTGCACCAGCGAGGGTATACGTTTGCTGAATTGGCCGGAGGGGATTGCTGATGTCCCAGACCCGGAGTGCCGAAGTCGCCTGTTTGGCCACGAATCGTCCGGTGGTCGTGCGCATCCAGGTTGGCTGATCGTAGGGCCGGATTTCGCGCTGTAGCTGGATGGATATATAATCGAGATAGCCCACCGAACCAGCTCCCCCATTGCGGTCGAACGCCATTTTCACGGACAGAACATCGTCGGCGGTGGTTGGCGTTACCGAAAAGGCAGTGGTGTTTAGATTTCCTTTGACGGTGTACCGCGAGATCACATCAGCTACCGCATCAACCGATTGACTGCCAATGTTCGTGCCGTTCAATTGCAGCACGAACGTGGTTTTAGCCGTAGCCGATGCCATCACTGCTGACCGAATCAGCACCGGCGTATTGAGAATCCGCCCTGGCACGGTAAAGGCAAAGGACTGCGTTTGGGTAAGATCCCCCTGGAAATTGTCGCCCAACCACTGCCGACCCGACGGGATTGGTTTTACAAGCTCCTGCTCCCGAAACACGTAGTCATCGAAAGTGGTAGTGGCGAGTCCGCCTGTAGTAGTGCCTGCCGACCGGATGCTGATGCGCTGACCGGGTGTTGGGCCAATGGTCAGAAAGTAGAAGGTCGTGTCTGAATATAGATTGAGTTGATGCGACAACTGCTTCCCTGTGGCGTCGTAGGTGATGGAAACCGGCGGTTGCCCAAAAAACAAAACAGCATCGGTCGGGTCCAGACGGCCGTCGGTTTCGCCCGTCACCTGAATCGCATTTTCGGTCAGGTCGGTTGGGCGGGCTACCGCATTAGCCTGTGGGAGCATGGCCCCGCCGTTGCCAAATAACCGGAACTGGCGCGGATCGGCGGTGGCAAAAGCGGGATTTACTTTGGTGAGCGTAGCATAGTCGAGCCGGACAACACCCGTTTGCGTCACCCCGATTTTAAGCCATACGCCCGTTTTCAGCACGGACGCCGACTGTGCCCACCCATTCCCCGCACTGGTTAGGAACATCAGGAAGGAGGAAAAAAGGAGCAGTAGCTGTTTACGCATGAATCAGTACTTCGGCCTGAGCCAGAATCGCATACTGGCGACCGGAACCGGTTTCTTTACAAACGATGCGGGTCCGGCGTAACGCACCCCGGACGAATATTTTTTTCTGAAACACAAACGATTGTCCTTCCGGCACATCTGCCAGCTTAACCTGTCCGTCAATTTGGGGCTTCGGTGGGTCCATGAGCCGGAGCGCGGCCATGAGTGACGGACTGGCCGACGTGGTAGCGGCCGGTTTTTGCAGGTAAGCCTGCAATGGGATCAGCACTGAAGGGGGAAACACGCTATCGGTTAATAACGGCTGCATCAACTCTTGAAAGGCTGTTTGCCAGGCCACGCCGTGGGGTTTAGGCCGTCGACTTCGGCGCACAACGTTTCGATGAGCCTGATACACAGCGGCATGGGCTACCTCATGCACGTACGTAATCAGAAAAGCGTACGGATTCAGGTTGCTGTTGACCGTAATTTGTTGCTGCCCGTTGGGGAAAACCCGAAAGTCGCCGAACCGGGTTCGGCGGGGGTTAACAATCAATAGGGTAAACGCAAACTGTTGATGCAGTTGCTCCCCATAGGCAGCGGCAGCGGACGGCAGGTAAGACGCAAGTGAAGACGTTGGCACGGCGGTAAACGAAAAAAGCCCCACAAACGTAAGGCTTTCCAATCAGAATAAAGCGAAGCGGATTACTTCGTGGTGCTTTCGACAGTAGTTGTGGTCGACATCATCGACGAGGCCGAATCACTGCCCATCATCGACTTGGCCGAATCGCCACCCATCGACGCCGAATCCGTCATCATCGTTGTCGTGGCGGTCGAATCTACGGTAGCCTCTTCGGTTTTAGGTTTGCTCTGGCAGGCCGCGAACGTCAGGGTGGTACCGATAAACAGGAGAGCGAATACTTTTTTCATGGTGTTTTTTTGCTACGTTAGGTTTGCGCTGCAAAGGTAGTAGAAATACTAAAAATACAATATTACCCTGCCTTGTTTTACAAAAACGGGGCTTTGTCTTGAAAAAGTGAAGATTTTTGAAGTAGGAGAATAGGGCGAGAATCTATTCGATATCGCTCTCGGAACGGCGGGACGTTAACCGGTCGTACATACCGGTGCTGCGGAAGGTGAGTAATTTGTGGCCGAAGTAGTTCGCCAGAAAACTGAAGCCCATTCCCGTTACGTGAGAGCCTTTTTCGCGCCAGAAGGTAGAAAACTGTGGAAAAATCGGGTTAGCGATCCACTCCAGCGTGTATTTGGCCACGTACACCTGAACCACTAAGGCCACTAACGCAATAATGACATACTTGATGGCCTCCCGCCCGGTGTTACCCGTTCCTTTGGCCGAAAAAGCAAATACCTTTTGGGGGATAAAACTGGCAACCGTTGCGGTCAGGTAGCCGAAGAAGACGCTGGCAGTATAGTCAAAATAATTCCGGTATAGAATCTGACTGACAAAATTCACGGACGCGCCGAACAGGGCCGTCAGAAAAAAAGTAAAGAAACTCCGGTATTCCTTGTGCTTACTCTCCTGGCTAATGCTCACGTTCACGGTTTGGCGCGACAAAATGGTTATGCGAATGGGATTTGCCCGTTATTTGGGGGCGAAGTTACGTAAAGACAAACGGCTTTGCCAGTTGAGTAATTTTTGTGAGCCTGTGGCTTAGACCAGCCCCTGCAACAGACCCGGAACCAGACCCAGTACAATGGTCAGCACGGTAGCCGTGACCAGTACGACGCGGTAAAACGGCGCAATGCGGATCGTTTCAATGTCGCCCTCGCGGAAATACATGGCAATAACGACCCGGAAGTAATAATAAATACCCACCGCCGACATCAGTACGGCCACCACGAGCAGCCAGATAATGCCCCGGTCTACCGCCGTAGAGAACATCATGAATTTCCCCCAGAAACCGGCCGTCAGCGGAATACCTGCCAGCGACAGCATCGACACGGCCATGACAAAACCCAGCAGCGGATTCTGACGGGCCAATCCGTTGAAGGCATCGAAACTCTCGTCCAACCGGCCGTCGGCGTTGCGATTCCGGGCCACCAGCAGCAACACCCCGAACGCAGCAATGGTCGAGAGTGAATAGGCCAGCGTGTAAATTACTAACGCCTGTTTCGTCTGCGTCCCCAGCGCGACCAAACCGATCAGCAAATACCCCGCGTGAGAGATACTGGAATAGGCCATCATCCGCTTGAAACTGTTCTGATATACGGCTGTCAGGTTACTCAGCACCAGCGTAACCGTGGCGATACCGGCCAGAATAACCCACCAGAAACTGTAAATATCCCCGAATGAACCGGCCAGTAACCGAAATAAAGCCGCAAAACCCGCCGTCTTCACCACCGTTGACATAAAGGCGGTGAACAGCGTGGGCGCACCGTCGTACACGTCGGGCGTCCAGAAGTGAAAGGGAGCCGCCGATACTTTAAACAGAATACCGATCAGCACCAGCAATAACCCCATGTACAGCAGTAAGGAGGTACCTGCCGACTGTCCATATATGACGTACCCTTTTATACCCGACAATTCAAACGAGCCGGACGCGCCGTAGAGTAACGCCATGCCAAAAAGCATTATCCCCGTAGCGAATGCCCCCATCAGAAAGTACTTCAGCGCGGCCTCGTTGGAACGGCTGTTGCGTTTGTCGCTGCCGGTGAGTACGTACATGGACACGGACAGAATCTCGACACCGACAAACAGCATAATCAGGTTTTCAAACCCAATCATCATTAGCGCACCCACCAGTGAGAACAGCAGCAACGCGTAGTATTCAGCAGGTTGTGCGGCTTCGTCGTCAATGAAGCTGCCCGATAAGGCCACGACCATAAACGCCGAAATGAGCACGATGGCGGTGAACACCATCGACAGGTTATTGCTCAGCAGCATGTTGTGGAAGTACATGAACGAACGATTCCAGTCAATAAATGTGGCCACGAGCGTAACCAGCAGGAATACTAAGGTTGCCGGCAACAGTACTGCCCTGGATTTGAGGAAGCCCAGAAACAGCATGACGATGCCAAAAACGGATAACAGGATGATGGGTAACATCTTTTTTCGGGCTTATTTTAACGATACGGCTCCTTTGGCCGCGTACTGCAACAGGTTCATGACGGCGGGTTCGGTCATTTTCAGGAACGTAGCGGGATAAATGCCAATCCAGAATACCAATATGGCTAAGGGCAGCAGTACCCAGCCTTCCTGCCCCGTCAGGTCCGCGAAATTTTCGGTGCGGGCCGTCGTTTGGCCGAACATGCTTTTCTGATACATCCGCAGCATGTAAACTGCGCCCAGAATGATGGTCAAGCCGGCGATGGCACCGAGGTAGTTGTTCACGTCGAAAACGCCCTGCAACAGGAGAAACTCACCCACAAAGCCGTTCGTCAGCGGCAGGGCCACACTGCCCAGCAAGAGAATCATGAAGTAAACCGTCAGTTTGGGCGTGGTTTTGGTAATGCCGCCGAGTTGGTCCAGCATTCGGGTGTTGGTACGCTCGAAAATGACCTCGGCCACAAAAAACATCCCAACCACATTGATGCCGTGCGACAGCATCTGCACTAATGCCCCCTGCAAGCCGACCTCCGTAAGCGAGAATACACCCGCCGACATCAGGCCAACGTGCGCGAACGACGAATAAGCAATCAGCCGTTTCATGTCGCGCTGCCGGATGGCAATGATCGACCCGTAGATGATGCCGATGATAGACAGCGCCATTGCCGTGCTGCCCCAGGTAGCCACGCCCGCCGGAAGGATGGGTAGGATGAACCGGATTACGCCATAAACGCCCATTTTCAGCATGATACCGGCCAGCAGCATCGTGGCCGGGGTGGGCGATTCGACGTAGGTATCGGGCTGCCAGGTGTGGAATGGGAACAAGGGCATTTTGATAGCAAAGGCGATGAAGAACGCCCAGAATACCAAGCCCTGCGCCTTGGGTGTCATGCTCACCCGGTAGAAATCGACGATGGCTGATGTATGATGGCCGTCGACCAGCGGGGTTTGGTAATACAAATAAACCATGCCCAGCAGCATGAACAGACTGCCAAAAATGGTGTAGAGGAAGAATTTAAACGTGACTGGAATGCGGTTTTCCCCGCCCCAGCCTGCCGCCAGAAAATAAACGGGAATCAGCGCGGCTTCAAAAAACAGGTAGAACAGAAAGCCGTCCCGCGCCGTAAACACGCCCATCAACGCCGACTGCATAAACAGGATCAGCGCGTAGAAGGTAGCTGGACGGGTATAGTTCTGCCGGAACGCCGACAGCACAATCAGCGGCACCAGCAGACCGGTCAGCAAGACCAGCAGTAAACTGACGCCATCGACGCCCGCGCTGAACCGGATACCCAATGAGCTGATCCAGGCGTAGTCGAACCCAAACTGCGACTGTGCATCGGGCGTAAAAGTGGAGAAGATGTATACGGCTAAACCGGTTTCGATCAGAGCCGCCACTAAGGCCAGCGTCTTAACGGAGTCGCTTTTGAGCAAGAGAAGCCCCGAAGCCGCTATGAGGGGAAATAAAATGAGTGCAAGCGTGAGCATGGAGTGTCGGGTTCCGGTGGATTAGAAAGAAAACAGGTTCTGCCAGTTGAACATGCGGACCGCAATAATGACCGCCAGACTCAGCACCATCGCGAAAACGTAAAAGCCGATGGAGCCATTTTGGAGTTTGCGGAACTGATTGGCACTCGCGCTTACCAACGCTATGGTACCGCTCACCAGCCCATTAACCGCAAATTCGCCGAAACTGTACAGCGCATCCCCCAGCCCCTGAATCGGGCGAACGATGAGGGTGTCGTAGAATTCGTCGATGTAGTATTTGTGGTAAATGACTTTCTCCGGCAATGACCGCTCCACGGTTTCTGCCGCCGGAACTGCCTTCCGGCTCACGTACATTACGTAGGCGACCGCAAGCGACAAAATGGCCGCTCCCGCCGAAATGCTCATCAGGACTAATTCTTCCGTATGCCCAACGGCGGACGTTTCAAACGCGGCCGGGTTGGCTTTTTCGGCCAGTTCGTACAGCGGAGCCATGAACGTAGCCAGCCAGCTACTGCCCCCTAACGCTTCGGGTACATTCAGTAATCCGCCAACGGCCGACAGAAACGCCAGCACAATCAGCGGAATCGTCATCGTGGCGGGTGATTCGTGGAGGTGATGTTTTTGTTCTTCCGTACCCCGGAACTCGCCGAAGAACGTCAGGAACAGCAGTCGGAACATATAAAACGATGTCAGCGCGGAGCCAAACACACCCAGGGCCCACAGCAATTTATTGTGTTCGTAGACGTGCGCCAGAATTTCGTCTTTGGAGAAGAACCCGGCAAACGGTGGAATCCCTGAAATCGCGATGGTGCCGATCAAAAACGTCCAGAACGTAACGGGCAGGTACTTGCGCAGACCACCCATGTTCCGAATATCCTGCTCGTCGGACATGGCGTGAATCACACTGCCCGCGCCCAAAAACAGCAGGGCTTTAAAAAACGCGTGGGTAATGACGTGGAACATCCCGGCGGTGTAGGCCGTTGCGCTCAGACCGAGAAACATATAGCCTAACTGACTCACCGTTGAGTAGGCCAGCACTTTCTTGATGTCGTTTTGCAGCAGGCCAATCGACGCGGCCAGCAGGGCCGTAGCGATGGCAATGCCGCCGATAATGTCCAGCGTGAGCGGGCTGAGGGTGTACAGCACATTCGAGCGGACGACCATGTAAATCCCCGCCGTCACCATTGTAGCCGCGTGAATCAGGGCGGAAACGGGCGTCGGACCGGCCATTGCGTCGGGCAGCCAGGTGTACAGCGGAATCTGCGCCGACTTCCCCATCGCCCCGACAAACAGCAGCAGTGTAATGGCTACCACCGCTTTATCACCAACGGGCAATTGAGCGGCCTGCTGGAATACGTCGGTAAACTCGACCGAACCGAACGTGTGGAAGAGCATGAACACGCCCAGCAGAAAGCCCAGATCGCCAATGCGGTTCATCACGAAAGCTTTGCGGGCGGCATCGTTGTAACTCGTATTGGTGTTCCAGAAGCCAATCAGCAGGTAGGAGCAGAGACCAACGCCCTCCCAGCCGATAAACATGATGACGTAATTGGACCCCAGCACCAGCAGCAGCATGAAGAACAGGAACAGGTTCAGGAACGCCATAAACTTCCCGTAACCGGCATCATGGTGCATGTACCCAATCGAGTAGATATGAATCAGCGACCCGATACCCGTCACGATCAGCAGCATCAGCAAGGACAACTGATCGATCTGAAACGCGAAATTGATGTGCATCTCTCCGACACTGATCCAGTCGAAGAGGGTGACTTTAACGGGTTGGCCACTGAACTGACTAAACAGCATGAGCACGAATCCGAAGGAAACCAATGGTCCGGCAACGGCAATCGGACCAATCAAACCCGATGGTATCTTACGGAAACCGATGCCATTGATGACAAAGCCGAGCAGCGGAAGAAGGGGAATTAAAATACAGAGGAGTTCTGTCTGCATAAACGTAGTTAGTGGGCAGCGGGCAGTGAATAGCAGCAGGCATGACCAGCCGCTACCCACCGCCTACCTGTTTTACCATTTTAATTTATTCATCAGCCCCACGTCAATGGAGCGCACATTCCGGTAGATCATCACGATAATGGCCAGTCCGACCGATACTTCGGCAGCGGCAACAGCCATGATAAAAAAGACGAAGACCTGCCCCGATGAATCGGAACGGTAGGACGAAAATGCGATCAGAAGGAGGTTGACGGCGTTCAGCATCAGTTCAATGGACATGAAAATGACGATGGCATTGCGCCGGGTCAGTACGCCGATAATGCCGATGACGAACAGGGCCGTACTGATAATGAGGTAGTAGTTAAGCGGTATTTGCTGGATAACGTCGGGTATTGTAGTGGGCTGCGTGGGTTGCATACTAAGCCGGTTGTAATTCGCGCAAAGGTAAATATTATTCGGGCTTACTCAAACGGCCTATTTTTTCAAAACCATGCCGTTGGCAAACAGCCGCAGCCGGATTTCGGTCAGCCGCCGTTTGGTGTCGAGGGGGAAATCGCCCTTCTGCATCCAGTCATAAAACGACGGTTCTTTTTGGAGCACCTCCAGTACCGGCAAGCCTTTGTGTTTGCCAAAATTGAAAACCTCCTGCCCGTCGTTGTTGTACACCATGCGTCCGCCCAGGTCGACGTTTTTGTTGGCCGTCAGGTTATGCAGCACGTCCATGTCATTTTGTAGAAATAACTCCTCGCCCAGATCGCTCTTGCAGGGCATACCTGCGTACCGCTGTACCTGTGCGTTCAGGACTTCAAACGTGGCAATGGTATCGGCTTCGGCATTGTGCGCACCGGTGAGGTCTTTGCCGCAGTAAAATTTGTAAGCTGCCGTGAGGTTGCGGGGTTCCATAAGGTGAAAAATGCGCTGTGCATCCACCAGCCGCCGGTTCTTGAGGTCAAAATCGACATTGGCCCGCAGGAATTCTTCCATCAGAATGGGGACGTCGAAGCGATTGGAATTGAAACCCGCCAGGTCACAGCCGTCTAAGAACTGCGCCAGCGTCCGGGCCACGGTTTTAAACGGCGGGGCACCCACCACATCGTCGTCGTAAATGCCGTGAATCATACTGGATTCGACCGGAATGGGCATTTGCGGATGCACCCGCTGATTTTTGGTCGTCACCTCCCCGTTGGGTAGCGCCTTCACGATGCAGATGTCAATAATGCGGTCCTTCGCCGTATTGACACCCGTCGTTTCGAGGTCAAAAAAAGCCAGCGGTTTTTTCAGTATAAGTTGATGCGTCATAGAACAGGGGAAGGTGCCATAAAACGGCCGCTGACAAAGGTAAACACGTTTTTTGTGGGAAACCGCACCTGTTCAACCTCAACGACTATTCTTCCCAGCCAAACGACCGTTCGACCGCTTTGTGCCAGCCCCGCATTAGTTTCGTACGTTGTACATCATCCATTTTGGGTTGCCAGGTTTTGGCAATGCCCCAGTTCTGACTCAGGTCGGCGAGGTCGTTCCAGTAGCCAACGGCCAATCCGGCCGCGTAGGCCGCACCCAATGCCGTGGTCTCAGTCATTTTCGGGCGGATGACCGGTACCCCCGCCATGTCGGCCTGAAACTGCATCAGCAACTCGTTCACCACCATACCGCCATCCACCCGCAGGGTTTTCAGGGTAATCTGTGCGTCCTCTTCCATCGCCCGCACCACGTCGATGGTTTGGTAGGCGGTCGCTTCCAGCACGGCCCGCGCCAGATGCCCCTTGTTGACAAAGCCCGTCAGACCCGCCATCACGCCCCGCGCATCGGCTTTCCAGTAGGGCGCGTACAATCCCGAAAACGCCGGGACAAAATAGGCTCCGCCGTTGTCCGGCACACCCTTCGCCAGCTTTTCGATGTCCGCGCTGTTTTTGATGAGGCCGAGGTTATCACGGAGCCACTGGACCAGGGCACCCGCGATGGCAACACTGCCTTCGAGTGCGTAATGAACCGGTTGATCTTTGAACTGATACGCCACGGTTGTCAGCAGCCCACAGGTCGAGTGTCGCAGTTCGGTGCCGGTGTTCATCAGCAGGAAACAGCCCGTGCCGTAGGTATTTTTGGCCATCCCCGGTTCGTAGCACGTCTGTCCCACCAGAGCCGCCTGCTGATCACCCAGAATACCGGCGATGGGTACGCCCGGCAGCACTTCGGAGGTAACCGTGCCGTATACTTCACTGCTTGGCCGGATGGTGGGCAGCATGGCGCGGGGCACGGTGAAGGCAGTCAGCAACGCGTCGTCCCAGTCGAGGGTGTGGAGGTTCATGAGCTGGGTCCGGCTGGCATTGGTCACGTCGGTCAGGTGCAAGCCACCGTTAATGCCGCCCGTCAGGTGCCAGACCAGAAACGCGTCGATGTTCCCGAACAGCGCGTCGCCCCGCTCGGCATCGTCGCGAACGCCGGGGACATTATCCAGAATCCATTTAAGTTTCAGGCCACTGAAATACGTCGCCAGCGGTAGGCCTGTCTGCGGCCGAAACCGGTCCTGCCCACCGTCCTGACTCATCTGACTGACCAGATCGCCGGTGCGGGTGTCCTGCCAGACAATAGCGTTGTAGTACGGTTTGCCCGTGTGTCGGTTCCAAACCAGCGTAGTTTCGCGCTGATTTGTAATACCGACGGCGGCAATATCGCCCACCTGCAAGTTGCCATTGATGCGGGCAACAGCAATGACTTCGAGGGTGTTGCGCCAGATTTCTTCCGGGTCATGCTCCACCCAGCCCGGCTGCGGATAAATCTGGGTGTGTTCTTTCTGGCCCTGCGAAACGATGGTACCCTGCCGGTCGAAAACGATGCAGCGGGTACTGGTGGTGCCCTGGTCAATAGCGGCAATGTAGGTCATGGGAATAGGAGTTTACCTCACCCCCAGCCCCTCTCCTTCAAAAGGGAGAGGGGAGTCGTTAATGCCGCACTCCTATCTCAAATCCTGACTTTTAAGAAGGATCTTAATAGTGCGACTCCCTTCTTCTTTTAAGGGCGAGGGGCCGGGGGTGAGGGTAGTGACTTTACAAGGTAAACAAACGAATTAGTAACCCGCCGACCGCACCACCCACCAGCGGGCCGACAACGGGTATCCAGCCGTAGCTCCAGTCGGACGGGCCTTTTTGCGGAATAGGCAACACCGCATGAGCCAGGCGCGGGCCTAAATCGCGGGCCGGGTTGATGGCGTAACCGGTCGTGCCGCCGAGCGACAGGCCAATACTCCACACCAGAATACCGACCATGTACGGACCGATACCGATGGCCATTTCACCGAGTGATTTTGACGAGATACCCGCCAGACCGAGAATAAGAACGAGCGTGGGCAACAGTTCACTGAGGAAGTTGGGGCCGGTAGTCCGAATAGCGGGGGCAGTGGCGAAACAGGCTAATTTGTCGGTTGGGTCCGGCGTGACGGCCCAGTGGGGGAAGTATTGAAGCCAGACAAGGATCGAGCCCAGGAAGGCACCGATCAGTTGCGCCGAGAAATAAGGGATAACTTTACTGTAGTCGTTGGTGGCGACGGCGAAAGCAATGGTCACGGCGGGGTTCAGGTGAGCGTCGATGCTGCCAAACGCTTTGGCGACGAAAATGCCCATCGTCACGGCAAATGCCCAGCCGGTAGTGATGGCAATCAGACCCGCACCCTGGCCTTTGGTTTGCTTTAAGACGACATTGGCCACGACGCCGTTGCCTAACAATATGAGCACTATCGTGCCAATCAGTTCGCCCAGAAACGGAGAGGTTTGCATTAACTTGGTTTAGGAATAGTTTGTGCGAATTAAACCATATTTTTGACCGAAATACAATCCGAGCACTTTCTGATGAAAACGATTCAATTTACAACGACCGGCAAACCCAACGAAATCCTGAACCTGATCGAGGCTCCGCTGCCCGAACCCGGACCGGGTGAAGTCCGCATAAAAGTAATTGCCAGCCCCATTAATCCGTCGGATTTAATGTTCGTGCAGAATCTCTACGGCATTCGGCCTCAGTTGCCATCCGGGGCGGGTTTTGAGGGCATGGGCGTGATTGATGCACTTGGCGAGGGCGTACAGATGCGGACGGGAATGCGCGTCAGCTTCACCAGCGTCGGTACGTGGTCGGAGTACGCCATTACCCATCAGCGCGGGGTTATTCCGGTGCCGGATGCCATGACCGACGATGTGGCCGCTCAGTTGTTCGTCAATCCCTTCACGGCCTATGCGATGGTGCAGGATTCGGGTGTAACCGAAGGCGGCTGGCTGATGCTGACGGCGGCTGGTTCGGCATTCGGCAAAATGGTGATTCAGTTGTGTAAAATGCGCGGCATCAACACCATCGGTACCGTCCGGCGTGACGATCTGAACGAAGAACTAAAAAACCTCGGCCTGACGGAAGTTATCAATACCGAGTCGGAGAATATGGCCGCACGGGTGAAACAGATCACGCAGGGAACTGGTGTGGCCTGTGTACTCGACGCGGTGGGGGGGCATACCGCTACCGAAGCGCTGATGTGTCTCGCTAAAGGCGGCAAAATGATGATTTATGGGGTACTAAGCATGCAGGACCCAACCATCAACGCCGGCCTGCTCATTTTCCGGGAACTGACCATTAAAGGGTTCTGGCTCACCGACTGGATGCGCCGGGTCGACAGTCAGACGCGGCAGGATGTAGCGCAGAATGTGATTAGTCTGTTGGCATCGGGGCAGATTCAGTTGCCCGTCGAAGCTTCGTATCCGCTCGAGGAAATCCGCAAAGCCGTTACCCACGCCGATGCACCCGGTCGGTTCGGTAAGATTTTAGTGAAACCGTAAACCTAACGGCAGTGGCCGACCGTCCCCTGCCCCTCTCCCCCTACCTATTTCAAGGAGAGGTGGGGGTGAGGTGAACCCGTCGAAACCACCTTCCACCATGAACCCATTCAAGAAACTTGCTTTCCTCTGGTCGTACAGCACGATTATCGTCATCGTGGGGACGTACTACCTGTTCGGGCCTAACTGGGCATTTGCCGGGGTGATTTACACCTACGTCGTGGTGCCGCTTCTCGATCAGTTCATCGGTAATGACCGGACCAACGTCGGGCGGGATGCCTACGATCAGGTGCTGAACGACCGGTATTTCGACGCATTGGTGTACTCGTTTGTTTACCTGCAATACGTCCTGCTTGTCTGGGGGGGTTACGTCCTGGCGACGGCTCCGCTGGTCTTATGGCAGCAAATCGGGTTAGTGTACAGCATCGGTATTTTTGGTGGCGGAATTATCAACGTAGCTCACGAACTGGGTCACCGGTCGGGTTTGGTGGCGCAGTTTCATGCCAAAGCGGCTTTGCTGTCGGTGTGCTACATGCACTTCATCATCGAGCACAACCGAGGCCATCACGTACACGTTGCTACGCCGTTGGACCCGGCATCATCGCACAAAAACCAGACGGTCTATGGGTTCTGGAAACAGACGCTCATCGGCAGTTACCGCAGCGCGTGGCAGATTGAAAAGAGGTTATTAGCCAAAGCCGGGCAACGCGTCTGGAGCCGCCACAACGATATGATTTGGTTTGCCGGGCTGCCCGTGCTCTTGTGTCTGATGCTGACCGCCGGATTTAGTTTGTGGCTTGGTCATATTGCCTGGATCGTGCCGATGTTCTTTTTCGGACAGGGATTGATTGCCATTTTGCTGCTGGAATCGGTCAATTACATCGAGCATTACGGCATTCAACGGCGCGAACTGGCTCCCGGTAAATACGAACGGGTGAATCCGCTGCACTCCTGGAATGCCAGCCAGTTGGTGAGTAACTTAGTGCTGTTTCAGTTGCAGCGGCATTCCGACCACCACGCCTATGCCGCCCGGCCATATCAGGTACTGCGCCATTTCGATGAGTGTCCGCAACTCCCCTTTGGCTACGCCCTGATGATTCTGATTAGTTTTGTGCCACCCCTGTGGTTTCGGCTGATGAACCCTCGGCTGGAAGCCTGGCAGGCCAACGCCTACAGCCACGAGTCGATTTCGGCGAAGGTAAAGCAATACGCCTAAGCTAAGTTTGTAAGCCATTTTTTCGGCTGGTTCGTTATCTTTGAACCAGTTCGGGATCATTTGCTCAGCCATGAGTGCGGCAATATTCCCGTAAATCGGCTCGTTACCATGCGAGACGCCAGACTTTTCAAATTTCCCGCATCGCTGATATGATTTTGCTTCAGGTACCAACGGCCGCAGCAGTGGCTGACTCAACGGCCAATGCAGCCTCGCCCGCTGCCACTCAACAAAGCCTGCAACTGTTCGACCTGGTAGCCAAAGGCGGCTGGGTAATGGTGCCGATCGTGTTCCTGTTCTTTTGCACGATTTACCTCGTCATCGAACGCATCATCGTCATTCGTAACCAGACGAAGGTGGACAACGGCTTCATCGACAACGTGAAGGACATGGTGCTGCAGGGCAACATCAAATCGGCGGAGTCTTTTTGCAAAAATCAGCGCACGGCCATCGGGCGCATTTTCGAGAAAGCCATTGGCCGCATCGGGTCGCCCATGCGGGAGATTGAAAGCACGGTCGAGACCGTCGGTCAGATCGAAATTGCCCGTCTGGAGCGCAATATGGGCTATCTGGGCATTATTGCCGGTATTGCCCCGATGCTCGGTTTCATCGGTACCATCTCCGGGATCATCCGCATATTCTACGACATTTCCCTCACCGACAACATCAGCATCGGCATCATCGCGGGTGGTTTGTACGAGAAAATGATTACCTCCGGGGCTGGTCTGGTCGTCGGGATGCTGGCCTACACGGGCTATCACCTGCTGAACATGATGGTCGAGAAATTCACGCTCAAGCTCGAAATGAACGCCTTCGAGTTCATGGAAGTGTTACAGAAACCAACCTCCGAACCCGCACGAGTGCGGTAAGAGTAGTTAGTGGTTAGTAGTTGGTGGTTAGAATGGGCCACACTAACCACTAATCACCACCTACTAATCACTAAGTATGATTTTACGCCGAAAAAAGAAGTTTGCCGCTGAAGTCGCGACGTCGTCATTGAACGACATCATGTTCTTTCTGCTGCTGTTTTTTCTGATTATCTCGACGGTAGCCAACCCGAACGTTATCAAACTGCTGTTACCGAAAGCGAAATCGTCGCAGCAGGTGAGTAAGAAACAGGTGACGCTGTCGGTCGATGAAAAGAAGCAGTACTTCATTGATAAGCGGCCCATCGCCACGGCTAATCTGGAAACCGAACTGAAGGCGATCATGAATGGTATTGTCGAGCCAACGGTTATCGTGCGGTTTGACAAGTCGCTGACGGTGCAGGATTTGGTCGACGTGCTGCAAACCGGCGCGAAACTGAACATCAAGATGGTCATGGCGACCTCAAAATAACGTCGGCCGTGACCAATGTTTTCCTCATCATCGACGCCCAGTTCGATTTTTGCCACCCCGATGGCGCATTGTTTGTCCCCGGTGCCGATGCTGACATTAACCGCATCGCCGGACTAATTCGCCGGTTTTCCCGTCAGATCGACCATATTGTCGTCACGCTTGATACCCATCACGTGCTCGACATTGCCCATCCGCTGTTCTGGCAAGATGCCAATGGGAAGCACCCCGATCCATTTACCCCTATTTCGGCCGCTGACGTAGACGCCGGTCGGTGGATGCCCCGGTTCGAGACTGAAAAAGCTACGCAATACGTGCGTGAACTGGAGGTCGATGGGCAGTTTCAGCACTTCATCTGGCCCGAACACTGCCTGATTGGTTCGCGGGGTGCCTCTTTGCACGATACCTTACTTACCGCCCTCCGCGACTGGACTCAACTCCGCGATCTGGACTATAAAGCTGTTCAAAAAGGACTGTACCCGCTAACCGAACACTTCGGCATTTTCCGGGCGCAGGTACCCGACCCGGCCGTTGTCGACACTCAACTCAATACGGAGCTGATTGCTGATTTGAATCGGTTCGACGCGGTTTATCTGATGGGCGAAGCTAAATCGCACTGCGTCGCCAACAGCTTGAAACAGCTACTCGATTTTGCCCCGGAGTTAGTACCCAAACTGATTTTGTTGACCGACTGCACGTCCGACGTAACGGGCCTTGGGCACCTCGGTGATTCCATTTACGCCGAAGCGCGGGCGCGGGGTGTCCGCTTCACCGAATCCACCAGCCTGACCCTCGAATGATTGATCTCCTCCAAAAGAACCGCTTCTTTTACCTGACTTACCTTGTGCTATGGCTGGCAACGGGTGGGCTGATGCTGGGGTACACGAAAGAGCAGCTTATTCGCTGGGTGAATTTCCACAACGCTACCTGGGCGGATTACCTGTTTGAGTACGCTACCAATCTGGGCGATGGTGCTTTCTTTGTCGGGATGGTCGTGGTGCTGTTCTTTATCTCGCGCAGGCTGGGGTTCCTTGCCCTGGCTGGTTTTCTGCTCTCATCGGGACTATCTATTTTCTTCAAGCGGGTCGTTTTTCCGAATAACTTCCGGCCAATCAAATATTTCGAGCATACCGACTGGGATTATCACATCATCAAGGGCCTGAAAATCTACGAATACAATAGCTTTCCGTCCGGCCATACCATCTCGGCGTTCACGGTATTTTGCCTGATTGTCCTGTTGGACACGAACAAAATCCGTGGCCTTTTATGGGTTTTAGTAGCGACTTTGGTCGGTTATTCGCGGGTGTACCTATTCGAACATTTCGTGGAAGACGCCTTTGCCGGGTCCATTATCGGCGTTTTGAGCGCAACCGCAGTGTTCCGGGCGTTTGACCGCTGGTGGCCTACCGAAACTGTTTCCGCATGAGAAACAGGTAGCCGTTCTCTTCGCTCAGTAATTCCAGATTGCCGTTGTACTGGTAACGGGCCGCTTCCGAAGCTGTCGTGATGATGGTGGTCTGCTTATCGACCGGCCCATTAAGCAGCCACGTTAATTCCCGGCTTTTCGGGTCGACCGGGGGCTTTTTTCGGGTGTACAGCAAATGAGCATAACTCGGAAACGTTGGCTGTACGTAAACCGGCTGCCCCCATTTCGACTCGCAGAAATTGATGAGCGGTCCCTGCATATACTGCTCGATTTTTGGTGCGATAATCGCCCAGAAAGCTACTGCACAAATAGCCGTGGACACGTAAAGCCCTATCACGGATTGAAACGCCTGTCGGCGGATGCGTAGCGCAAAAATAGTAGTCGTCAAGATTAAAATAACTCCGATTAGCCATTCCCATCCGCCCCAGTTCACCGGTGCTTCTGAGACGCCCACCCAAAATGGATTCGTTGTTTGTTGGGTCAGCCAATCCGGGTTCATACCCACAACAGGCACCACAATCAGCAGCCCGCCAACCAAAACACCGCTTAGGATCAGCAAATAGGTGTTGACGGTATCCCAGACCGTTTTACCCTGCAAATACTGATAAATATGATACGTGGCTAAGTAAGAAAGAGGGAGCCACAGCAACAGTAATCCGTCCGGCAGGAAAACCACTGTTATGATAGCTGACCGGGCAGATGCGGCCATCCATCCGGGAAAAAGCGCTTCGGGTGAATCAGGCTGAATCATTTTATCGGCCGACCAATAACGGGAAGATAGTATAATTGTGGTGAGTAGGCCCACTATGCCTACCAGAACGTAGCCTAACGAATCCAGTGACAGCGAATCGGCCGAAAACAGTGCCCGTTGCCAGTTGGGTGCGGGAGTCGATGCGATCCAAAGAAGACAGCCTACAACCGGCAGACTAACCACCACAAGAGCCGTTCGTATCCTGACCGAGAGCGAGTACTCGGTTATTCGCCAGTAGTTCGTCAATACCAGCAGAACCCAGAAAAACGTTGGTACAATGGCACCGTTCGTCAGTAACCCTAACGCGAAAAAAAAACTCGCCACCAACAGGTTTCTTATTTCTCGAACGGTACTCGTGCTACCCATGGCCTCAATGAAGAACAGTACACCCAGAAAGGTAAAGAAATGCCCCGTGGTAGCAGTTAACGCACTTTTCGCCAGCAACAACGGCGTAACCGACCCGACGTAACTCAACGCCCAGAGCAGCCCGAATTTGGCATCGTGCTTTTTACGACCCACGTAAAACAACGTCAACAAGGTAACAACACCCATCAGCGCATTCGGCAACCGGGCGGCTAATTCGATGTTATCCGCCACGCCAAACACCCGCATCGACAGGGCCTGTAGCCACGGCAGCAGCGGTGCCGCTCGGTAGTCGGGCTGGAAATCAAGTTGGGCATACCGAAATACGTTGGTAACCAGCATCTCCCGCGCTACCTCGGCCGGTCGGATTTCGGCGGTATCGAACAGGGGAAAGTAGCCTAAGAATGGGACGAATAGGAGCAGCCCCAACAGGAAAAGAATAAACGGGTAAAGTTTCGGCAGCAGTTTCGTCATGACGGGCTGTGGCGGTTCAGTTCAACAAAAAAGGGCAAGTCTGCCTTGAGACCTGCCCTTTTCTACAAATTATTCGTTGGCGTTCTGTTCCGTGAAAAAGTCGGTTACGCGGCTAATACGGCTTCGGCCAGCACCAGCACGTTGTTCCGTAGCACTTCGACCACGCCACCATCGACGGTGAAGACCTGTGGGCCAGCCCCGGCGGTTTGGATCGTAACCGGCCCGCGAGCCAGCGTACTTACCATCGGCGCGTGATCGTTCAGCACCTGAAACTGACCGTCAATGCCCGGAAACGTAACGGACGTTGCCTCGCCGGAAAACACCTTGCGGTCGGGCGTTATGATTTCGAGTTGCATCTTAGTAGGTGGTTAGTAGTTCGTGGTTCGTGGTTTACGGTTACCCGTCAGGGAACCACAAACCACGAACGACAAACTAAGAAATTACTGTCCGGCTTCTTTCAGCAGACGCTCGCCTTTTACAACGGCATCTTCGATGGTACCAACCAGGTTGAAAGCGGCTTCGGGCAGGTAATCGTACTTGCCGTCAATGATCTCGTTGAAGCCTTTGATGGTATCGTCGATGTTCACCAACGCCCCTTTCAGACCCGTAAACTGTTCAGCTACGAAGAACGGCTGCGACAGGAAACGTTGTACCCGACGCGCCCGGCTCACGACCAATTTATCGTCTTCCGATAGTTCTTCCAGACCCAGGATGGCGATGATGTCCTGCAATTCTTTGTAGCGTTGCAGAATCTCTTTCACCCGCTGCGCCGTGCCGTAGTGCTTCTCGCCCAGAACGGCCGCCGACAGAATCCGCGACGTCGAGTCAAGTGGATCAACGGCGGGATAGATACCCAGCTCGGCAATCTTCCGGCTCAATACGGTCGTGGCGTCCAAGTGGGCAAACGTCGTGGCTGGTGCCGGGTCGGTCAAGTCATCGGCGGGCACGTAAACGGCTTGTACCGAGGTGATCGAACCGCGCTTGGTGGAGGTAATGCGCTCCTGCATGGCACCCATTTCGGTGGCCAGCGTGGGCTGATACCCTACCGCCGACGGCATCCGACCCAACAGAGCCGATACTTCCGAACCGGCCTGCGTGAACCGGAAAATATTGTCGATGAAGAACAGGATATCACGACCCTGCCCTTCGCCGTCACCATCGCGGAACTGCTCGGCAATTGTCAGACCCGACAGGGCTACACGGGCGCGGGCACCGGGCGGCTCGTTCATCTGACCGAATACCAGCGTGGCCTGCGATTTGGCTAATTCCGTATAGTCGACTTTGGATAAATCCCATTCGCCGTTTTCCATGCCGTGTTTGAATTCGTCGCCGTACTTGATGATGTCCGACTCGATGAATTCGCGCAGCAGGTCATTTCCTTCGCGGGTCCGCTCACCCACCCCGGCAAACACCGACAAACCGGCGTAGGCTTTGGCGATGTTGTTCACCAACTCCATAATCAGTACGGTTTTGCCCACACCGGCACCACCGAAGAGACCGATTTTGCCGCCTTTTACGTACGGTGCCAGCAGGTCGATTACTTTGATACCCGTGAACAGAATTTCCGTCGAGTTGGTCAGTTCATCGAAGCGGGGAGCTGCCCGGTGAATGGATGCCCCTTTATTGGTGTCCAATGCCGTCAGGCCGTCGATGGCCTGACCCACTACGTTGAACAAACGGCCTTTAATGCCTTCGCCGGTGGGCATGGTGATAGGACCGCCGAGCGAAACAACGTCCATCCCGCGCTGCAGGCCTTCGGTCGAGTCCATGGCGATGGTACGCACCCGGTCTTCGCCGAGGTGTTGCTGGCATTCGAGTACGACTTTCTGACCGTTGGCGCGGGTAATTTCGAGGGCGTCCAGAATGGCGGGTAGTTTGAGGTTTGCACCCTCGAAACTTACGTCCACCACCGGCCCGATTACCTGCGTAATCTTACCCGTCGTATTGATTGCCGTTTCCGTAATCATTGTATATGAAGTATGTGTAAAGAAGTTATCTGTATTTCAGTCCGCAAAATTAGACCAAAAACAGCGCAAAGCCAAGTCACGATCCTATCAAATTGGTGCCTCCCGTTTAGCAAAAGCGGTTGGCTGATAGCTTTTTGACCTGGTTTACAAACAAAAGGCATTTCGGACGGATTTTGTACAAAACAATGAATGCCGAATCGCCTGGTTTTTGCCGGGCTTTCTGTTCGGAACAACGTATTTGACTCATTAACAACGACTGATTATTCATGCTCCACCAACGTTCCAGTGGCCTCTTGCTGCATATTACCTCGTTACCATCGGCCTACGGAATCGGTGATTTAGGACCGGAAGCCTACCGCTTCGCCGATTTTCTGCATGATGCCGGACAAACCTACTGGCAAATTTTACCACTCTCCCCCGTCGATCCGGGTGCCGGTTTTTCACCCTACAGCAGCCCGTCGGCCTTCGCCGGTAATCCGCTCCTCATCAGCCCGGATAAATTGGTCGATGAGGGCTTGCTAACCCACGACGATTGCCAGTCGGCAGTACAGCCCGTTACCAGCCGGGGTGATTTTATTCGCATCTGGAACGAGAAAATACCCCTGCTGAACCGGGCGGCTGCCAACTTTTTGCAGACCGCCGATACCGTGGATCGTTCGGATTACCGGCGGTTTTGTGCAGAGAACGCGTATTGGCTGGATGACTATGTCCTGTTCAAAGCCATTCAGGAAGAAACCGGCGAACCCGACTGGACCCAATGGCCCGCACCAATCCGGCAGCGCGAATTAACCGCCCTGGCCGAACAGGTTGAGCCGTTGAGCAGCCGCATCGACACCCTGCGCGTGTTGCAATACCTGTTTTTTAAGCAGTGGTACGAACTGAAGGCGTATTGCCAAAGCAAGCTGATTCACTTTATCGGCGACATTCCGATCTACGTGCAGCACAGCAGTGCCGATGTCTGGTCGTGTCAGAACCTGTTCAAATTGGATGAGGCCGGTAAGGCGTTGTTCGTGGCTGGTGCTCCCCCGGACCTGTTTAGTGCCGACGGGCAGCGGTGGGGCAATCCCGTGTACGACTGGGCCGCACACGAAGCAGACAATTTTACGTGGTGGACCCGGCGGTTGGGGCATCAGATGGCGATGTACGGCCTGACCCGGCTCGACCATTTTCTGGGTTTCGCCTACTATTGGGAAATTC
The DNA here is from genome assembly GCA_038327655.1 of Cytophagales bacterium. Classification (GTDB taxonomy): domain Bacteria; phylum Bacteroidota; class Bacteroidia; order Cytophagales; family Spirosomataceae; genus JBBQLG01. The sequence continues at coordinate 19,463 of JBBQLG010000010.1, read as the reverse complement.
CGGCCGACGAACCAACGGCCAAGGTGGGCGAGTGGATCAAAGCACCGCTCGATACATTCATGCACGTACTATACCGGATGTTTCTCCAACTTCCCATTATTGCCGAAGACCTCGGCGAACGGACGGTTGATGTGCAGCCATTTCTACGGCACTACATGCTGCCGGGTATGCGCCTGACGCAATTTGGTTTTGGCAAAGACATGGGTACGTCGGAACACGCCATCCAGAACCTGATCGAGAACATGGTGGCCTACACGGGCACGCACGACAATAACACCATCCGGGGCTGGTACCGGCACGAAGCCGATGCCACAGATAAGAGGAATCTGACGCTATATACTGGCGCAGAAGTGACACAAGCGAACGTAGCCGAACACCTAATTCGGCAAACGCTGCAATCGGTGGCCCGTCTGGTTGTGGTGCCCGTTCAGGACATTCTGAATCTGAACGAAACCCACCGCATGAACATCCCCGGCGAAGGCGGTGGCAACTGGACCTGGCGGCTGGAACCGGACCTACTGACCAATACCATCGCCGAAAAACTGATGCAGTTGAATAAAATGACGGGTCGGATGTAGACCGGGTGGATTCTGACATTTACTTGCACAGACCGGAATCGTCAAGCAACTACCTATCACATAGTTAGTAAAAGCAAAGCACGTGTTACTAAGCAATAAAGAGCCGGTTTAGCCAGCCAACGAAGCGTAGACACAGATCTGTATTGTGATCAAGGAATGTTGCTGCAATAGCCGTTCCCATTGGTTTTCCCGGATTCACCTGCCAAGCCAACCAAGTATGAATGTACGCTTTTGCTCTGTGAATATTTGGGTCGTATCGGTTACTGACTTCGAGCGATTCGATTTGTGTCAGAATTTGATCTACGTAAGGACTTAATAAATCTTCCTGCGGAATTAGATAGCGGGCAAAATCTTCGAGCATTCCCGTTTGTAAATTGTCGGGCATCAGCCAAATACCAATTGTCGGGTTGCGTCCAATTCCTTGAATTATAGTTCCAGTTGACTCTGGAGATTTCGGAATTACGTATCCTTCTTTTTCAAGAAGACTGCGAACACTTTGCCAACGAGCGTCAATATCACTATCAGCGTCTATTATAATGCCAATGGTATCAATATCCGGTCGCTGTCGTTTAATGCGAGCGGTAATTTCATCGGGCATATTGTCAACGCCTTTGCAGTCGATAATCTCAAAATTGTCAACCAAGTGGTGTTTGTTGCAAATATTAGCCGTTACGTATAAATCATCTTCTCCTTCGACCAGTAGTTTGAACGGAAAATTTTTGCGATTAATCTTCTTGTTCATCGGGGATCAACATGAACACGGGTTGTTGATTGAATTTCGTCTGCATCATAGACGGTAGCTTCTATATCTCCTTGGTAATTTTCGAGTCTGATCATAACTCCAGCTTCTTTTTCCTGATTACCATTATTTAGTACAGCCGAAAAACTTTCAACACAATCAAGGCTATGGGTCGTTACAAACACTTGAATATTAAGCCTTCCAGCGAGGTAAAAAATAATCTCCCATAATTTTTCCTGGACGGAGTAGTGAAGACCATTTTCAAATTCGTCAATAAGAAGACACCCGTTTTCACAGTTGACCATTGCAAGAATTATTGTCAAGATACGATTAATACCGTCTCCCATTGAGCGAAGAGATATTGGCTTACTTACACCCTTAAGTTGTACTATTCCTATTCGCTCATCTCGTTTTCGTGTACCATACGAATTTGCATTAGGTAGTACAAAGCGTAGACCAATTACGCTAGGCTCAACAATTTTTAAAGCATCTTCCACATAGGAATTCTTATCTGTAGATGTTATTTTATCCCATAGCCGACCATTCGATTCACTAACGACTCCGTTCGTTCTAATAAATTGAACATTTTCTTTTAATCCACCAACCCTTAATGATCTACCTAATGTTCTGTCGAGAGTAATGACGCGCGATGTGGTACCATTATTTAATTCTATCCCCAAGTCTACTGATTCACTTGGTGGATCAACTGTAATAACCTTTAAATAAGTGGTTTGGCCATCTTCATCTTTAATTAATTCTCTTATATAATAAACAAATCTAAGACTTATTGATGCTTCCGTTGAAGATGATATTGTAATTGATGAGTCCTTGTCCGTTTTACATTCCCTACCATAAAATATACTTGATAATAACTCTGTGTTGTATTGTGCCTGTTGCTCCGATTCCATCACGGAAGTTCGTGCAACCTCTTCTCCTCTATCTTCAAAAATTTGCGCTATCCATTGCAAGCTTGCTTGATGTATTAAGATAGATGCAGCTTCCAGTACCGAGGTTTTACCAGTATTGTTTTTACCCACCAATAGATTTACCCGCCCTAACTTTTCGATGGTTAGGTGTCGGAGGTTGCGATAATTGCGAATTTCGAGTGAACGTAGCATAACGGCTTGCAGTAATACTGAACAAATTACGTTCTAAATATATGACCAACCAACAGCTTCCCTATAGGACATATGAAAATGAAAATATTAACTCGCTGGCAACATTACGGATGAATAACCGCCCACCCATTTTGTTCGCGGATGATTAACTCGCCGTTGCCGCTCGGTACGTAGTTGACGAAAGGAAACAACTCGTCGCGGCTTATTTTGTAGGCCCGCATGGTGTTCTCGCACATGGCCAGCAGAACGCCCTGCTTTTGCAGATCGGCAATCATCTTTTCGTAAGGTTTGTCTTTGCGAAAAACGGCTACGCCCGATCCGTGAACGACTAATTCAATGTCGACCTTACCCTTCAGCCGCGGGTCGCTCAGTGCATTCTGAATATTCTTCAACGTACTGATAATCTTCGTCGAATCGTCGGTATTGAGCTGGTAGGCCGCATAGTAATGCGCTTTAGTGGCTTCGGCCCCGTGGAACGCGGTCGGGCTGCCGGTTTGGGCGATGGCTGGAATAGTTGCGCCCAGGATGGCGATGAAAAGCAATTGCGTGATGGTCTTCATAAAGATTTGTTGGTGTTTAGCCTGACTATTTTGATTGATTCTCCCGTGCTTTCCTTGCGTCGGCAATGGGCTGGTAGGGGCCGAATTTATGTTGTTTTTCGCTGAATAAGTCCGCGTAGGGCGCAAATGGAAAGTCGACTGGTTTGGTACCGGTGTTGGGCCAGTCGCGGCTTTGGTCTTTGTGGGGCCGGGGCATCGAATTGACGTAAGCCGCCAGGTCCCACGATTCGGCATCGGTAAGCTGCGGATTCGGGTAGCTGGCACCAAACGGCATGTTGTTTTTAACGTAGCCTGCAAAGCCTGACAGTCGGTACAGCCCGGCTCCGTCGTTGTAGCTATGCGGCCCCCATAACGGTGGATACATGTACTGCGCATCGCCCGCTACTTTGATGCCCTGACCCTGCGCCCCGTGGCAACTCTGGCATTTGGCAGCATAAAGGGTTTGGCCGTTGGCTGGATCAGCCGCCCGGTCGAGGTAGGCCAGTTTTACCAGCCCCACGCCGTCGGGTCGTTTGCCTCTGGGTACATCGGTGCCGAGCCATATTATGTAAGCGACAATGGCGTTCATTTCGCGACTGCTGCTGTCGGGTGCTTTTCCGCCCAGACTCCGCTCGAAACAGTCCGACACGCGTTTGACAATCGTTTCTACCCCGCCCGACCGTTCGCGGAACTTGGGATAGGTCGAGAATACGGCCGAGTAGTTATTGCCGAACACTTTTGTACCGGCGTCGAGGTGGCAGTTCTGGCAGTTCATGCCGTTGGACAGGCGTTGAACCGAACCTGTCGGGCCAAGATATTTCGCGGTATGCGCAATCAGGTCGCGGCCGTAGCGAATCTGTTTGCCCGCTTCGCCCGCTGGCAGTTGAGCATCGCCGGGTGGTTGCCAGTAAGTGGGCAGCGGCTGGCGGGTGTGAACTGTGTTTTCCGGAATTGTATGAACCGACTGACTTATGGCCCCACCAAACAAGCCAATTCCGACGACCAGCCCAACTACCAGACGGACGGGTTGGCGAATTTTGTTAACGCGGGCAATGCGGTACGGTACCATGCTGCGGGGATAGGAGGACAAGCGAATGTCTAAAATAAACCCTTTTTGCTGGAAAATCAGCACTACTCACCCGGCAACGCACTATCAATTAGCGACCGGCCTAATTTGCCGCGTTGATTCTTCTATAGGTGCAGTTAGCACCGATGCAAGTTCCGGCAGCAACTTATCCAGCATAGATTGTTTGGTCTCGCCAGTTATAGTAAGGTCTGCGGCCCGAATGTTTATGGGCAGATTAGCCATCAGTTCGGATGTTACGGTAAACGTCTGTGTTTCGGCGGGTTGATGGTTGTATCTGACCGGGTACAGCAAAAGAACCTCGCGGGTATTTTGGCGAAGTCCGTAGCTAATCATTTGGTATAGATCGGTTTGGCTAACACCGGTTTTTCGGTCCGTAACGAGGGCATCGCGCAGTTTGTATTTCGTGTCGACTACTAACTTGCTTTTATCGGGATACGTCAGGAGAATATCATTTCGGATTTGAAAAATCTTCTCTTCGGTCAGCCACTTAGTTGCCTGAGGTGTGATCTTGTGAAACAATGACCCCAAATGCGTTTCGATTACGCCGGTAATAAAGTCCTCGTACACATAATCCATCGGCACCAGAAAACAGAAGTGCTGCTGATCGGAATCGGGATGGGTTAGATAACGGTTAGCCAGAAAGAATCGGCACATGGCTAAGCAATCATCATAGTTTTGGTAGAACCGGTTCAGGTACAGGCCGTCGCAATCCTGAACGGTAGCAGGCAAGTCATCGACTTCATCGAGAATGAAAATCAGCTTTTCCAGGTGATGAAGTGTGGCCGGTGAGCGGCAAATATGACTCAGTTTACGGGCCACGTATTTGATAATCTGATTCAGGCGGTTGTTGAACAGGAACGGCTCGTAGTCACAAACCAACTGATGCCAGTTCCCCTGACTGATGCTCGTATTCAGGTACTGTTGAACATTGAGCCGACCTCGGAGGAATGGTATTGTCTCCGTTACTTCTTCGTACTGGCTGTAGGGTAATGAACTGACCAACTGGTGTGTAACCTGAGCGAAATAGCTGATAATGGCTTCAGGAAATTCATCGATGGATTCGTCATTCCCAAGTAGATTGCTGAATGGAAAGCGGACCCGACGACAATACGACAGCCACCAGATCAGGTGTTTAAAAGCGACCGAAGCCTGCTCTGCTTTGAAGAGTTTTGGTATAATTTGAATCGTTAGATCCCCATACTGTACGAACCCGGCATACTTCCCGGCTTTAACAGTTGCCTTGCCCGTTTTCAGGTCCTGCCCGAATGTTAGAAAAGGCTGTTTGGCGGAAATTTCTTCGGAACCGGCTTCCTCGAACCGGGCGCGGCTTCGCCAGACCTCATCCAGATACTGATCGAGCATTGCCAGCGACACGTTGGCCGGAAAGTCAGCGGTCCGGGTTTGGTTTTCGACGATGTTAAAGATCATCAGCCACAATCTGTAAGGTCAGTTCGTCTTTTGTGCAGAGGATATCCGCTTCGTCCAATACCGTTTTCACCATCTCAGTCCGGCCGTTAAAGTATTCCATCAGGAGGGGAATGACCCGGTTGTCCAGTACCCCTTTGAGTTGCGCGGCCGACTTGTTGATAAAGTACGCGTGGCCAATCTGGAAATCCGCCGATTTTTTATGCTTGATAAGGGCCTGGTTGAGCCGTTTCAGCAGTTCTTTCGCCGGGCTGGTCAGAACGCTGTAATCCGGGTTTCTGACTACAAACTCGAACCGTCGCCGGAGGGCAATGTCCAGCAGGGCCAATGATTTATCAGCCGTGTTCATGGTGCCAATCAGGTACAGGTTTGGCGGCACCGCGAACGGCTCGCCCGACGGCAGCGTAACGGTCAGTTCATTGTCTGCGCCCAACCGCTTGTCGTCTTCCAGCAGCGTAATCAGTTCACCAAACACGCGGGACATATTCGCCCGGTTGATCTCGTCAATAATCAGCACGTAGTTCCTGGGCGTAACCGGCTGGTTGGTCTGCTGACCTAAACGTGCCAGCTCATCGGACAGGGGACGGTAATACGGCCTCAGGCCATTAGGCCGAATCTCCTGTAGCCCGTCGTAGATATTCCGCAGCGTAGCGATGCTGAGGGTATGAATGATACTGCCGTTCGGTTTGCGGAAACTGACGCTTCGCTCGGACAAATCATAAAGGACGAACCGGATGCCCGATGCCATTTTCACGTTGATCTCGGTGCCGTCTTCCACTAATGGTTTCATGAATTCATCGAATACCTCCTGAAACGGGCGGACGGTAACGGTATTGACATCGGCGCGGCTGGCTTCATAGTTGTCTCTTGCCCGTTTGGCGAGCCGGTAAAAGATGCCGTAGCTGCGTTGAAACTTCAGGTCTTCCCCATCGACGTCCGGTTTCAGACCCATCACAAAATCCTCATAGGTATAGTTTTGGTGAAAGGTAATAAACTCAATCTGTCCCTCTCGGCGGAGCTGATCGAACCGGGGCTTGTTGACCTTGTGATCAACGTCTTTCCGGCCATCGACAATATCCACTGCCAGGTCGATGGTCCCGTACGTCTTTCCCGTACCTGGCGGGCCGTAGAGAATAATATTTTTAGCGTGTTGCGTCATTGGTGAAGTTACTGGCTGATGATTGACAGGAGTGGATTCGAGCAACCCATATTCCTCAAAAACAGCCTGGTATTGAGGGTACTGCCTGACGTATTCCCGGATAATTTCCGGGCCAATAAGCGTACGTGAAAACGTATCGGGGCGGAATAGCTGCGGATAACGGGCAATCTGGTAAGGCGTGTACTGCCAGGTCTGGTCGGTTAGCCAATTTATAGACCGACGATGGGGTGAATGTATTCCCGTTTCGTACCGATATGGGCCTGTTATCAGGCCAACACCAATTACTTTTGTCGTGCCCTCGTTGGCAATCACCACATCGCCAATGGCTGCATCCCGGAATTCAATTAGATTTCGGGGTTGATTTGCAGTATTCGGCAGGTTAAGACGGTTATTGAGTTCGGTCTGGGAATTGTATTGATCGAGTGAGCCGGTGTCAAGATTTGAAAAGTCAATAGCTATCAGATGATCTCGTAGATCATCCTCCCATCGGGCGGCCTGAGCACCGGGTGCATATTTCCAGAAATTACGCTTTGCTGGTTTGACCATCTCTTCGATCAGTTCATATTGTTCTTTGGTAGCCGTGAAGTTTGTCCCTTGCTTTCCGCCGTAGAATATTTTTTTGTCGAAGGCCGGAATCTCCCGCAACGATGCCCAGGTAACCGGACAGTTCCAAAGATTGGTCAGGACCTTGATAGCTACTGCACGGCTGGTTTTATTACTGTCTTGAGCAGTTTGATAATATTGGTCCTCTCCGTCATCTTCACTGGTGTATACCTCCGAGGTTACTTCTGCCAGCGCGTAGCAGCCTGCTTCCGGGCCGCTCACCCACAGCACAACCTTATCATCCGGTTTTATTCGCTCAGCATGTGCTGTCACCCGCCAAGTCAGAGAAATGTCATCTTTGAGAGCATCCACAATGCGGGATTGAGTCGGGTTAGCTTGAAACACCCAATAGTTTACGTCAGACAATGACTCGGAAATCACTGGTTGGTTCGCGACCAGAATGGCCGCTTCCAACTCCTCCCGATGGACGTGAAAGAGTTTGGTGGCACCGGCCTGTTCAATAACTGCGTCGATGATTGGTTTATGCTCCTTGAGGTAGGTGAGCAGGTTCGTCTGCCAGTCGAGAGCCTTGTAGTAAAGTTCGTACCGATTGTGGCTGTACTCCTTAAAGTGTTCCCGGCTAATCTGCCGAATAATCTCTTGATAGACTGGCTGTTGGGTATCAAGTCTGGGATCATCATAAACAATTTCCAAACTACAGCTTTTGATAATGTCGGCGACCGAATCATAGTATGCGACAAAAACAATGCTGCGCGTCTTGTTCTTGCTGTTGACCGGATTGTACAGACCAACAGCTATGTACCTTTTCTCATCACCCGTGAAGAGGTACTGATTACGGGGTCTTCCGACAATATTGTTCTTACGCAGCAGATACGTCAGATTAACTTCAGGGTGTTCAGAACGGTACGTTTCTAAGAAGTCGAAGATCGCCCGGTGGTAATGGGTAATGGCCATAAATGAAGGGAAGTCGTAAGATACCTAACCGTTGGTGATTAGGCTGTTATAAGTCGTTAGCGCACATCGTGTCGCCGAGCCGCTGCCGGGTGCGGTAAGTTACCTTCTAAACATCTTTTGTTGATAATTCTACGCTATCTGACTATACATTTTGTCTGAAATGTAGTAGTAAGCGATTAACTATTATCCAACGCCCGATTTCGCCAAATGCACTATCACCTACTTACGGGCGTTGTTTCTCTACCTAACGACCTTGCACAAAAGCCGTGACGAGTTAGGTTGTGTACTACGAAACTGCCTTGCCACCGAATGTCGCTTATATTCTGGAAACACTGGAGTCGGTCTTACCGGCTTACCTATCTGTTTAGTTTGATTCTGTTTGTTGTCAGTCTCGGAGCTTTCGCTTTTGCGTGGTGGCGGGGATTAGGCAACGTGGTTCGGTGGGATGTGCTGAGTGAACTGGTCGGCCTGCCCATCACCCTCCACACCTTCACCGACGGCTTGCTGGATTACGTTATTCCCGGTAAAGCCTACGCGGTCTCGGAGCAGTTTGTCGCGTCGGGGATGCAGGTACATCCGGCTGTGGCAACCGTTCTGCTGGCGGGTGTTGGTGCGGCATTTGCCCTGTTACTGAGCGCGATTACAGCGTTTAATCGGGTGGCGTATTTGGCGGCTATGACGGTATTTGTGGCCTGTCTGTCTTTGTTTCGGTTTGATACGCTGGAGATAACCGGGCTGGGCGGGCAGTACCTGTTTCTGGTGCTCACGTTCGGATTCGTCTCGGTCAGCTACTACTTCCACGCCTTCCGGTCAGATATTGGGTTGCCCATTCGGTTGGCTGTCTTTAGTGGTTTTATCCTGGTCGTGGCAGTGGCTTTGGGTGCATTGGCGCGGGTGCCGTTTCCCGCCCTGACAATGGTGAGTTACGGTCTGCCCGTGTTGCTGCTGCTCAGCGTTGGTTTTATCTTCTTCATTGCGTTCGAGATCGTGGCCGCATTAGTCTGGCTGACGTCGGCCAACCGGCTGGGAAGCCGACCACTGGGGCTTCGTAATTTCATTTTTATCAGCATTCTGTACCTGGTTAATCTGACCCTGATTTACCTGAAAAATACAAAGTCAGTGGATTGGGATGTGCTGACCATCAGTCCGTTTCTAATTTATCTGGTTTCGGCGGGGCTGGGTATTTGGGGATTCAAACAACTCACCGATCAGCGGGATGCCGAGCCGTTTCAGGATGTGGGGGCATACCTGTACATCGGCCTGGCCCTGCTCACGACACTGACCATAAGTTATGTGTTCGCAACGGCTAACGACCCGCTAATCGAGGTGTTTGAAGACTCCATTACGTACAGTCATTTTGTGATGGGCGGGCTGTTCGTTGCGTATGTGCTGATTAATTTTTTGCCCCTCTTTCGCCAAAACCTGCCCGTATACCGGGTGCTGTACAAACCCCGGACGTTACAATTGCCGCTTGTTCGATTACTGGGCGTGGTGGGCGTGGTGTTTCTGCTGTATGGCCAGAATTTCCTGCCCGTAAAGCAGGCCACAGCGGGCTACTACAACGGTCTGGGCGATCTGTATACGGCTACCGGCGAAACCCAATCGGCCAGTGCGTTTTACCAGTTGGCCCTGGAGCAGGAATACCAGAACCATAAGTCGAACTACGCGCTGGCGTCGCTGGCGGTGCAGGCTAGTGATCTGACCACGGCATCCGGGTATTTCCAGAGGGCATTGCTCAAACAGCCCAGTCCACAGGCGTATGCCGGGTTGAGCAGCATGTACCTGCAAACCAATCTGCTTTTCGAGGGTATCAAAGTTCTCCAGCGCGGCATCTGGGCGTTCCCGAAAAACGGTGAACTGCGAAACAACTTAGGCTACCTCTACAGTAAAACCGGCTTAGCCGACTCGGCTTATTTTTACCTCGAAACCGCGTCCCGTTTAGCCAGTCAGCACGAAGTGCCCACATCAAATCTGGTCGCTTTCTGGGCCAAACATCCCGAACTATTGACCAATGCATCCAGCACACCTAAACCGGGCAACTTTAGTTACGAATCCTACCGGGCAAACACATTGGCCCTGCGGATGGTACAGGGTACCGATACGACGCTGGCGACTTCTCCGGATTGGCGGAGGAACACTAAACCCGATGAACCGTTGAATACCGGCCGGTTTGCCGAACTGTATAATTACGCCCTCGTTACCGGTACCGCTGATTCTGCGCTGACAAGTACCCTGAAACGCCAGTCGCTGAACCCGGCGAATCAAGCCCTGACGGATGATTTGCTGCTGGCCCGTGCCGTAACCGACTACCGAAACCATCACCCCGCCGACGCCTTTGCCCTGTTGAGTCAGTTAGGCGAAAACGATAACCGGTCGAGTTCGATTTATCGCACCACCGCTGGTTTATGGCTGATGGAGCAGGGCTTATACCCGAAAGCCGCCGAAACGTTGGCATCAAATTCCGATACACTGTCAGCCTATTACCGGGCCATCGCCCTGACCAAAGCGGGTGATTTTGTGGAAGCACAGTCGTTGTGGGAACTGGCCGGTAAAAACGATCCGGCTGTTTTGCAGGTAAAACAGGTGCTGTACAACGAGAAAAAACCCGTCAGCGATCTGGAGAAGGCGTTTTACGTCGTCTACCGGCCCGACGATGCCAACCGGGGTGCCATCTGGGAAACCATTCAAAACCCAAACCTGAAAACGGTAGCCGGAGCCAGTTTAATTGAGCAGTACATCGCTACCCGGCAGCCCTTTTACGCCCAAATGATTCTGAGTCAGATGGCCCCACCGGAGAAACTTAGTCTGTTTACCCGGTCGCTCGAAAACCTGAGTGCCCTGCGCATCACGGTGGCTAAAAAGAACCTGAAAGCGGCTCAGGTGTTTGCCGCGAAGGTATTTTTGCCGCAGCACGAAGCCGAACGAAACGCGCTGCTCGGTCAGGCGTATGAGCAAAGTAGGCAGTTGGCTCCCGCCCGACAGGCGTACGACCGCGCCCTACAATTGGCTCCGCTCAATGCGGATATTGTGGTTCGGGCCGCACAGTTGGACCGGCAGCAGGGCCGCACAAAACAAGCCTACCAACGCACGCTGAACGCGCTGGCGGTTAACGAAACCAACGTCGACCTGCTGAAAATGTACACCCTGCTTTGCCTCGACCTGAGCCTGTCCGATTATGCGAAGGATGCCCTGACGCAACTGCAAACCGCTACCAATCCCGCCGACTATCAGGCATTTCTGACGGCCTATCAGCAAAAAGTGGCCCTGCTTGAAAAACAACGCCAGAAATTTCTCCAATAAGTTAGATTTGTCTGTTGTGTCAGTACCGAATCCGGTTCAGTTGAAACGAATCAGAGCCACTGCATTGACCAGCTATCTGAATCAACCGAAAACAAGAAGTACTGTGAATATTATCGAAACGAATAATATCTCGAAACGCTACGTGATGGGCAGCGAAGTGATCGAAGCCCTGAAAAGCATTACCATATCCATCCGCAAGGGTGAATATGTAGCGTTTATGGGACCGTCGGGTTCCGGAAAATCGACCATGATGAACATTATCGGCTGTTTGGATACCCCCACAACCGGCACGTATATTCTCAACAGCCAGGATGTAAGCAACATGACGGAGAACGATTTGGCTGAGGTCCGCAATAAGGAAATCGGCTTCGTTTTCCAGACGTTCAACCTGTTGCCCCGGCAGACGTCGCTCGAAAATGTGGCCCTGCCCCTGATTTACGCCGGGTATAGCAAAGCCGACCGCACCGAAAAAGCCATGATTTCGCTGAAGAACGTGGGTCTGGAAAACCGCGCCGGACACCGCCCCAACGAACTCTCCGGCGGACAGCGGCAGCGCGTGGCAATTGCCCGTGCACTGGTCAACGATCCGAGTATCCTGCTGGCCGATGAACCAACGGGTAACTTAGACTCGAAAACATCCTACGAAATCATGGACCTTTTCGACCAGATCCACAGCAAGGGCAACACTGTGATCATGGTTACCCACGAAGAGGACATTGCCGAATATGCCCACCGCATTGTCCGGTTGCGCGATGGGTTGGTCGAGACGGACCGCGCTAACGAGAATATCCGCAAGGCCAAGGCGTTTATGCAGGAAGTATAACCTGTACCCCAGACGCCTGCGTCTGGTTTTAACCGATAGCCAAGATAAAAACCAGACGCAGGCGTCTGGGATATGCTTCATGATGCGCTATTTGCTACTTCTCCTTTTTATTGGAGCCTGTTCACACCGGGCCATTCAATCGGTCATGACCTTAGATTCTGCCGCCAGGACCCACAAAATCAGCTTTTTGTCGCTGGGCGATTCGTACACGATTGGCGAGGGCGTTTCTGACCTGAACCGCTGGCCAATGCAGTTGGCTGACCGCCTGCGCCGGGACAGCACCGACCTTGCCGACCTGGATATAATCGCCAAAACTGGCTGGACAACCAACGAACTGCAAACGGCTATCGCCAAAAGTGGCAATAAAAACACCTACGACTTGGTGTCCTTGCTAATTGGTGTGAACAACCAGTACCGGGGCCGATCCCTGAAGCGATACCGTACCGACTTTCGGAAACTGCTGCAAACCGCTGTAACGTTTGCCGGAGGAAAAGCTAATCACGTTTTTGTATTATCCATTCCCGATTGGGGACAGTCGCCATTTGCGAAAGAAAAGAAGAAAGACCCGGTAAAAATTGCCACGGAAATCGACGCGTTCAATGCCGTTGCGCAGGACGAATGCCAGAAAGCAGGCATCGCCTTTGTCGACATCACCCCCCTGACCCGCACGGCCGCTGGCGATGCTTCCCAGTTTACGGATGATGGGCTGCATTACTCCGGCAAGCAGATGAAGCTATGGGCGGAGCAAGCGTTACCGGTAGCGAAGGGGCTGCTAACGAAGTGATTGATTAAGCCGTAAATTACTGAAAATGAAACTGTATGGAGACTTTGTTAGCGCGCATCACCCTTAACCCGAACGTTTGCCACGGCAAGCCTACCATTCGGAACAAACGCTACCCTGTGGAGTTGATTCTGGATTTACTCGCATCGGGCATGACCTACGCCGAAATACTCACTGATTACCCTGCGCTTGAAGAAGCCGATATTCTGGCCTGTTTGGCTACTTCATCTGGTAGCTAATTCAGTAATTTTACTCAGTACCTCACGATACATCTTGTGCATACATAATGTTCGTGGATGTTGCGTTTGAAAAGTCAATTCCGGTAGAAATTGATCGGAATCACTCAGCCGCCACAGGAAATTGTTCTCTATTACAATTTCCTTTTGAGGATGAAAGAGGTGGTCAATCCAATTGTCATATTTTGTCCCTGTCAGAAATACGACAATATCGGGCTTTATTACAGCAATTTCTTGTTTAAGCAGTTCAAAACCAGCTATGTTCTGCTGTTGCAATTCCAGGTTGGGTGTAGTAGTACCGGCATCAAATTTAGATATGTTCGTCCACAAGAACCCATTCGTTTTTCTTGATACATCATTGCCGGATATGTTCAGGGTATAAAACAAAGACCGGGAAAAATTCCAAAAAGGGCTTCTTAAATAGCGTAGTGGCTTGCCATCACCATAGTTAGCAGATTTGCCCAAGTTGAAGTCAGTGTATTGCTTCTGTAACGTTTCCACGTTAAGCTTCTTACTCATTTGATCCCATCCATGAGTCTCCTGCCCGACGAAAAGTACTTTTCTACTCATACTTTCGTATTCCTTAAACACATGCATCAGCAGAGGTGCCGATAACCCTGCCTCCTCGGGCCACTTCTGATTGTATGTTACTTCAAGATACGGTTGGTACATTGCTCGAAGCTGTTGATTCAAATTCGACTCTTCCATTACCTATAAGTGATTCGATAGCTGATTGCCTACTCCGCCAGTAACTTGTCAACCAGCCGGTTGAACTCATCCACGAACTTATCGTAGTACGCACCCGTGCCCGGCCCGGAGAAACCAGTGTGGATTTGGCGGACATTACCTTTTTTGTCGACAAAAATCGTGGTTGGGAACGCCACCACGCGGTTCAGGGCGGGCAACGATTTTGAGGCCTCGGTTTTGTTGTTAGTACCAGCCAAGGCTACGGGATAATCAATCTTGAACCGTTGCTTCATTCGCTCGATTTTTGGGCCAGACTCGGCCATATCGGCTGTTTTCTCAAACGCCAGACCAACGACCTCTACGCCCCGGCTTTTATTTTTCTTGTACCACGGACTCAGGAAATTGGTCTCGTCCATGCAGTTGGGGCACCACGTTCCTAGGATCTGGATAATTGTCACTTTGTCTTTAAACCGGTCATCACTCAGCGAGACCAGGTTGCCCGGTTGGGATGCCGCACCACCGTCGCCACGGTTGGGTTCGGGAAAGGAGAAGGCCAATGTTTTTTCGCCGGGTTTTAGAAACGTCAGCGAGTTGGCATCGGGTAACTCCGCAGTCGGGTCGAGTTGGGCCGTCCACGTCTCAAAACCCGTGAAGCCGGAGTGGAAGGTACCGGTCATTTTTTTGTCAGCACCCACCTTCGCTTTAAACAGGAACGCGTGCCCGCCCGCGTCGAAGCAGGAGAGTAACAGGCTGTCGCCGATGATGTCGCCTTCTAAGTAGCGGTAGTCGCCGGTCGTGGTCAGGAACGTACCCGTCACGCGGTTATCTTTTTGGCTGAACACGCCCACCGCTTCGTAGGACGAGCCATCCGCCGAGCGGAACGTCGTTTTCCACTTGCCCGACACGTCGATTCCCGGACTAAGCGAGGCTTTTGAGGCTACCCGTTCGGATTTTCCCGTTGCCGGATTCACGGTCTCAAACCGCTCCAGGTGATTTAATTGAGCCTCAAACGGCATATTCTGGTATTGCTGACCCGTACGCCGACGACGCCAATAACCTTTCAGAACGTTGTCATCGACTTTTGCTACCAGTTCCGATTCAAAGAGGACCATCGGCATATGGATGGAGTCGTCCTGTATCGTGGCCACATCCATTGGTAGCTGTTCCGCTCCGTTGAAGGCGTAGGTCTGGCAGGTTGTTTTATCGGAATTGGGCCAGATGAGCAGGCCAAACGGCAAATCACCCCCCGGCGTTTTCAGAACCGCCCGCCAGATACCGGGTTTCATCGCGACTTGGGCATGGCTTAACAGAGATACTCCACTCAGGAGCAGCGTCAGCAGGAGAAGTGATTTTTTCATGGATATATAGAACACAGATTTTTATGATCGTTATGATTTAAACTGATTTTTGTGGTCGTTGGTAAATACTCGACGTTTCTGCTGGGGTTCACGGCCAAAATTCAACAGCAATCCTACTTCAATAGTAGTGGCTTTGAGGGAATTGGTTAGTTGTGCTTCATGCTCTGGTACCAACCCATCAGCCGCCTTCAGTTCTACGATAACGCAGTTGTCAAAACCATGTCTGCGTAATACAAGCCCACCTTATCAGTGCCGTAATACACATCAATGGGCTGCTGAGTCGTGCAGGCTAATCCCATACGCTGGAGTTCAATACGCATAGCGTTTTCATAAACCTTCTCCAGAAATCCGTAACCAAGCGTGTTGTGGACTTTATAAAAAGCTTTCAATATCAACTGGGTAGTGTCGGCGTATTGATAGTTCACGGTGGTTAGGGGTAAAAGGAACCGCATAGCAGCGGAGCCACTTATTTTAGTCATTCCCAAGATTAGCCATGATCTTTTTTAAATCATAACGATCATAAAAATCTGCGTGCCATCCTCCGAAATTGGTAAGTTTGTAACAGTCCGAAAAATCGGAGCGTTCACCCTATGACCCCGACCACTTACCACGACCCCGTCTTGCTCGATGCCTGCTTAGACGGGCTGAACCTGCAACCCGGTGGCGTTTACATCGACGTTACCTTCGGCGGGGGAGGGCACAGCCGGGCGTTGCTGGAACGAATGTCGGCGGAAAACGGCCCGGCAATCCGCTTGTTCGGCTTCGATCAGGATGCCGACGCGAAAGTCAATGCCGACGCTATCAACGATCCCCGGCTGACATTTGTGGCGGCTAACTTCCGCAACCTGAAACGGTACATGCGGCTCTACGGCATCCGGGAAGTAGATGGCATCCTGGCTGACCTGGGAATCTCGTCGCATCAGATCGACACGCCCGAACGCGGCTTCTCGACCCGTTTCGACGCCGACTTGGACATGCGCATGAACCAGAACGCCGACCGCACCGCCCGGCAGATCGTAAACACGTATCCCGAAGCCGAATTGCATAAGATTCTCGGTATGTACGGCGAGGTCACGAACGCTAAAACGCTGGCGGCCTCATTAGTAGCCGCCCGGACCAACAAAACCATTCAGACCGTTAATGACCTGAAAGCCGTTTTGCAGCGGCACGCCCCCCGTGGCAAGGAAAATAAATACTTCGCGCAGGTATTTCAGGCACTCCGCATCGAAGTAAACGAAGAACTAAAGGCATTAGAAGAATTTCTGGAGCAGGTCCCCGACGTGCTGGCACCCGGTGGCCGATTAGTGGTGATGGCGTATCATTCGCTCGAAGACCGGCTGGTGAAAAACTTCATCGGCAAGGGTAAATTTCAGGGAGAAGTCGAGAAGGATTTGTTCGGCAACGAACTGAAGCCCTTGCGGTCCATCACCCGGAAACCCATCGAAGCGGACCCGGACGAGGTGTTGCGCAATCCACGGGCGAGAAGTGCGAAATTGAGGATAGCCGAACGAATATAAATCCCCTCATGGCACAGAACACGTTTAAAACACAACCTGCCCAACCCCGGCCAGCGGCAACTCGTCGGGTGAAACGACCGAACCAGATGCAGAACTGGTTGAATGAAGCCATCGGACTGGACCGGCTGTTCGGACCGGACAACCTGTGGCCCATCCGCCACCTGAACCGCATCATCTGGATATCGGTGCTGCTGATCGTGTACATCGGCCTGAACCACAACGCCGAACGACTGGTCCGCCGGATTCAGCGCACGAAAGCCGAAGTCGACGAAGCGCGGGCCGAGTACCGAACCACTCAGGCCGAGTTTATGAAAAGTGGAAAACAGTCGGAAATTGCCCGGCGCGTGGCCGAATCGGGCCTGAGCGACAGTCAGACACCACCCCAAAAAATTGTTGTCAAAGCCGATGAACATTAAGAGCGATATTCTCCGCCGGGCCACCCACGCTTTTGTCGTCGTGATGCTGGTTGCCGTTGCCATTCCGATCCGGCTGGTGTACGTGCAGTTTTTTCAGCAGTACAAGGGCAAATACTGGAATCAGCGCATCGAAGGATTTCAGATTCGGCAGGATACGCTGCGGGCCATGCGGGGCAACATTTTCGCCCGCGATACCAGCTTGCTGGCCACATCACTGCCGACCTATGAAGTCGGCGTTGACCCGCGTGTGGCTAAAGACGATTATTTCAACGCGAAAGTCGATTCGCTGGGCTTGATTATGGCCCGGATTTTTCGTGACAAACCCGCCCGCGACTATACCGATCTGGTGCGGTCGGCGCGGCAAAGTGGCCGTAAATACGTCTTGATGAACCACCGGCGCATCACGTTTCAGGAGCGGCAGAAGTTGCTCAAATGGCCGTTTTTCCGGCACGATAAAAAAATACCGGCGCGGGGTGGTGCCCTGCGGGCGTACTACGAACGGTATCATCCCTTCGCACAGATGGCCAAACGAACCATCGGCGATATGGACCCGAAAACCAATCGCGGTTTGATCGGTCTGGAAGCCAGTTTTCAGCCGGAATTAGCCGGTAAAGATGGTATTGGTTTGGTTGAAGTGCTGGCCGGGGGTGTTCGCAAACCAGTGGATGATGATCAAAGCACGAAACCCGAACCGGGCCTGGACCTGTACACGACCCTCGACGTGAACTTTCAGGACATGGCCGAAACCGCCCTGAAAAACGCGCTGACGAGTTACCATGCCGATAGAGGCTGTGTGCTGGTGATGGAAGTAGCCACGGGTGAAATCCGGGCAATGGCCAACCTCTCGAAGCAGCGTGACGGCAACTACTACGAAACGGTCAACCATGCCCTGACCGGCCGCACCGACCCCGGCTCGACGTTTAAACTGGCCACGATGATGGCCCTGCTGGAAGACAAAGCCATTTCGCCCGGTACGATGGTTGCGACCGGTGATGGGAGCGTTCAGTATCACGGCATCACCATTAAAGAAGCGGGCCACCGGGGTGCCGGAACCATCACCGCACAGCAGGTATTCGAGAAATCATCGAACGTGGGTATTCAACTGATGATGTCCCATTTTTTCAACAAACAGGAGTTGTACTGCAGTTACCTGCGCCGGTTTCACCTGACCGAAAAAACCGGTATTCACATGAAAGGAGAGGTGTCGCCGGTGATGTACAACCCCGACTCGAAGGGCTGGAGCAAAGTATCGCTGTCGTTTATGGCGCGGGGGTACGAAATGCAGATTACGCCCTTGCAGATGCTGACGTTCTACAACGCCGTGGCCAACAACGGGTACTGGGTGCGGCCCATGCTGGTGAAACAGGTGAAATTAGCCGACGAAATAGTAGAAGAAATGAAGCCCTACACGGCTCCCGAACCCATTGCCTCGCCCAAAGTAATTCAGCAGGTGAAGCGGATGATGGAGGGTGTTGTGGAACGGGGAACGGCCAAACACATCTGGACAAAGCATTATAAGATTGCCGGTAAAACCGGAACGGCGCAGAAAATCATTGACGGCGACTACTTAGCCGGTAATTATTACACCTCGTTTATCGGCTATTTCCCGGCTGACCGACCCAAGTATAGTTGTCTGGTAATGGTCGATAATCCGCACGGCAGCAACATCGACCTGCTGATGGCGGGTAGTGTTTCGGCACCGGTGTTTAAAGAAATCTCCGACCGGATTGTGGCATATGACATCAACATGCACCCGGCCATGCCGACACAGCAACGGATGGCTACTACCCCGGCCGACCTCAAAGCCGGGTACGCCGACGACCTGCACATCATCAGCACCGAACTCAAATTAGACAGTCAGCCATCGGCCGAAGGGTACGTACGTCGGTTGGACAGCCACCGTTGGCGGAGTCAGGAGAATCGCCCGGATCAGGTACCCGACGTACGCGGTCTGCCCCTGCGCGATGCCTTACCCCTGCTCGAAAACCGGGGGTTCCGGGTGATGGTGGCGGGCATCGGAAAAGTCGCCGAACAGTCCATCCCGCCCGGCACCGCGTCGGTCACAACCGGGACCAAGCAGATTACCCTGACATTGCAATGAAGAAGTTTGTGGTTCGTGACGGTCGGCCGCTGCCGTTCGTAGTTGCCTGCCGGAGAATGACCCCGGCAGGCAACTACGAAC
>JBBQLG010000009.1:0-78632 GCA_038327655.1 Cytophagales bacterium | reverse complement strand
TTTGTAGGCCGCCGGCTGATAGCGCAGGTACATGTAGGCGGCACCCGCCGTAATGCCGATGGAGAGTACAAACCAATACCAGTTACGGAGGTAACGGAACAACACCACCCGCAGGTTGATGCTGTCGGAGTCGAGTACCTGATAGGGTACGTACGAGTAGTTGGACTGATTGGACATAATAACGCTGGAGTTAAAGATTATAACCGGGTAGCGATGATGGCAATGAACGAGAGGGCACTCAGAATGGCAGGAATGAGCAAGTAAGCACGGTCGGCATTGGCCACGCGGGCTTTGCCGGGTTCGACGTAAACAACATCGTTGGGGTGCAGGTAGAAGTACGGTGAGCGGAACAGATCGCGCTGGGTCAGATCAACGCGGGCAAACTGCTTTTGGCCGGTTGGCGTTTCGCGCACGATCAGCACGTTGTCGCGCCGACCGTAAATGGTAATGTCGCCGGCCAAACTCAGGGCCTCCAGCAGACTAATCTGTTCGTTGGGAATCGTGAACAGCGACGGCCGCATGACCTCGCCCATGACCGAGATGCGGAAGTTCTGGTTGCGGACGTTGACTGTCGGTTCTTTCAGGTACGTTTTCAGTTTTGCGCGAATCTGCGCACTCGTCTGCGATCCGGTCAGGCCACCCACTTTTACGGCACCAATCAGCGGGAGTTCGATCTCACCGGTGGGCGAAACCAGGTAGCCCGACATTTCGGGTAGTACGGCATTGCTGCTTAGCGTCTGCACCCGGCTACCGGAGGCTACGGTGGTGTAGGGATTGAAAAACGAAGCGGCTTCCGGGTTCAGGCTGCTTACCTGAATCGACAAAACATCGCCGGGTTTGATAACGGGGATGTAAGGTTCGGCCGTTGGCATTGTGTCGCCGGACGGTCCACCCGACTGGAAGTAGACAATCTGTTTTGGCGATACGCAACCGCTTGCGGATAGCAGGCACCAGCCCAGCAGCGCATAAACACATGGACGCCAGAAACGACCCTGAAGTCGGCGAACAAACGCGAAAGAGTGAGTATAGGGTTGATAATGAGGCATATACTAAATGGGTTGTGCTTAATTGTAACGGTGTACTACGAACAGACTCAGGCGTAAAAGGCCTTTGTATTGTTACTAATTACTAACAAAAGTAAAAATTTACTGTGCAATATAGGGTAAAAATAAATTTAAAACTTACGTATTTATGATTTTACTGTAAAAACAACTTGTTATTAAAATATTCATTTTGGCCATTTTTGATACCGGTTCAGCGCATAATTGGCATCATTATTTCTATCTATTTGTAATTCAATCGGTTCGGTACCTGACAAATAGATAGCCTCACCGGTTGGACACTGATAGTTCAAAGCTGCATTTTACGGGCCAATTTTTGCTTTTCATCTCATTAAAATTGTTAAAAATGAAATTTGATAACATTAACTACCGAAAACTGGGAAAGAAGAGACTTTTGTGCTGGCTATAAGATTTTCGGAAAATAGTATTTGGTTACATATATTCTGCCGAAAAGTGGTTCGTCAGCCATTGAATAGCAATGCCTTAGCGGTTCGGTTGACGTTTGGCTGACATTAACCCCGCTCATTCCGGCAATCAGTAGCGTCTGTTTTGTTGGAGATATCAGTTTTTTTTGCTGTAGTTTGTAAATTAGATGGTTATAAGATAATAAAATGTTACCTTTTCCGCTTCTATAACACCGCTTACTTGTATCACTTTTTATGAAAGGAATTGTATTTACCGAATTGCTGGAAATGGTTGAGCAACAGTTCGACTACACACTGGTTGATAAATTGCTGACCGATTCTCCGTTGCCTTCCGGCGGCTCTTATACGGCAGTAGGCACCTACGACCACCGGGAGATCAATGTGCTGGTGGAAGAACTCAGCCGACAGACCGGCGTTCCCATTCCCGACCTCTTCAGGGCCTACGGCCGCTACCTGTTTGGTCGGTTCACGCAGGTGTACAAGCCCTTGATCGAGAATGTACACTCGGCCTTTGATCTGATGGCTTCCGTTGAGCAGCACATCCACGTTGAAGTACAGAAGCTGTACCCCGAAGCCGAACTGCCCCACTTCGATATTACCCGGCTGGGGCCCGGCCACATGATCATGATTTATCAGTCGGAGCGCAAAATGGGCGACTTCGCCCACGGGCTGCTGGAGGGATGCCTTGCGCACTTCGGCGAAACGGCTACCATTACCAAAACCGTGCTCGACGCCGACGGCAGTTCCGTTCAGTTTGAGGTTATAAAACAATAAACGATGAGCGACATTGACGTACTGAAACGACGTTTTTTGCGCGAAAAACAGGGACGTCTGGAAGCCGAGTCGATTCTGGAGAAAAAGGCGCTGGAGTTATACGTCGCCAATGAGCAGCTACGGCAACTGAATGAAAACTTAGAGTCGGAGATTCGTAAAAAACTGGCTGAACTGCGCGAGAGTGAACAACGCTACCGGGGCCTGATCGAGTCGGTGCAGGATGTCATTTACAAGATATCCCCCACCGGCATTTTTACGTTTGTCAGCCCGGCCGCCGAGAAACTGATGGGCTACACCGAAGCCGATGTGCTTGGGCGGCATTTCAACCAGTTTGTACAGCCCGGCTACCGGGAGAGCCTGCGCGATTTTTACTTGGACATGCTGATTCGGCGGCAGGACAGTACCTACCACGAATTTCCGGCCCTGACCAAAAACGGCGGGGAGGTGTGGATCGGGCAAACCGTCCGGCTCATGACCGATTATGAGGGCCACATACTGGAACTGGTAGCCGTAGCGCGGGACATTACGGACCGGAAGCGGGCCGAAGAAGCCCTGATGACCACACAGGCCCGTTTATCGACGCTGATTACCAACCTGCAGTCGGGTGTACTCGTCGAGGACGAACACCGGAACGTTATCCTGGTGAATAAGCTGTTCTGCGATTTGTTCGCCATTACCGCAGCCCCGCAGTCGCTGATCGGGCAGGACTGTTCGGCGGTAGCCGAAGACGCAAAGCACCTGTTTGTTGACCCGGCTGACTTTACGCAGCGCGTTGCCCAACTGCTCGCCAGCCGCGAACTGGAAGTGGGCGAACGGCTGTACATGATGGATGGACGGGTGCTGGAACGCGACTACATTCCTATTTATCTGGGCAACCAGTACATGGGTCACTTGTGGCGGTACAGCGACGTGACCGAGCGGTTCAACTCCCGCGAACAACTGCGCCGGAGCGAGGAAAAGTACCGGGGTATTCTGAACAACCTGGAACTGGGCGTGCTGGAAATCGACAACGACCAAAACATCGTCCATGCCTACGAAGAGTTCTGCAACATGGTGGGCTACTCCCAAGAGGAACTCGTGGGCCGCAACGTCCAGGAAATCCTCTTGCCGACTGAATTTCATCCCGTCATCAGCCAGCAGCAAAAGATGCGAAATGAAGGACAGGCCGGGTCTTATGAGCTACAGATAATCAAAAAAGACAGCAGCCGGTTGTGGGCGCTCATCAGCGGAGCCTCTATCATAGATGAGCATGGCGTAGTGACGGGGTCCATCGGGATTCATTACAACATTACCGAACGTAAACTGCTGGAGCAGGAACTGGCCCTGGCCAAACAGATTGCCGACGATGCCCGCCAGGCCGAAAAACAGTTTCTGGCCAACATGAGCCACGAAATCCGCACGCCCCTCAATGCCATCATTGGCATGTCGCACCTGTTGTTCGACACCCGCCCCACCCGGCAGCAGATGGAATTTATTGAGGTGCTGAAAACATCGGCTGATTTTTTACACAGTCTCATTTCTGATCTGCTGGATATGACCAAAATTGAAGCCGGCCGTATCGAAATGCATCCCCGCCCGTTTCATCTGGCGGGCTTGCTTCGGGCTACACAACGGGTATTTCAGATGAAACTCGAGAACCGTCCCATCGAGATGGACGTGATGATCGACGCCCGCATCACCGGTGACTTCATCGGCGACGATGTCATGCTGAACCAGATCCTGCTGAATTTGGTGGGTAATGCCGAAAAATTTACCGAAAAAGGGTGTATCCAATTAACCGCTAAAATCAAGAAGCAGGAAAACGACCAGTGCTGGATCGAGTTTCAGGTGGCCGATACCGGCATCGGTATTCCCGACGATAAACTGGGCATTGTTTTTCAGAAATTCAAACAGATCAACCCGCAGGGCCACAAACACAAAGGAACGGGACTGGGGCTGGCCATCACCAAAGAACTGGTTGAAATTCAGGGCGGTACCATCTCGGTAAAAAGCCGCGAGGGCGAAGGCAGCGTGTTTACGTTTATGCTGTCCTACGCGCAGTCCGTGCAGTCGACCGACCCGGCCGAGAGTGCCGAAAATCGCCCCGTATCGGATGCCATTCTGGCGCAGTGCAACATCCTGGTGGTTGAAGACAACCTGATGAACCAGAAATACGTGAGTAACCTGCTCAACAAATGGAACATCACCTACACGCTGGCGTCAGACGGGAAAAAAGCCGTGGAAGAAGCCAAAAAGCAAGCCTTTGACCTGATTCTGATGGATATTCAGATGCCGATTATGGATGGCTATCAGGCCGCCGTAGCCATCCGGAGTACGCACAATCCCAACCAGCACGTCCCCATCGTGGCCCTGACGGCCTCGGCCATGCCCGATCACAAAAGCACGGCCCTTACGGTGGGTATGAATGACTTCCTGACCAAGCCCTTCGAGCCCAAGCAGTTGTTTGCCGTGCTGCAGCAGTATGCCGTACCCCGCAAAATGTTTCCCGTTGCCGAGTCGGAGCGGCCCCCGGCCAACGCCCTGGACCGGCAGCAGTTGAGCAACATTTACAACGGCGACAGCGAGTACGCGATGGACATGTTCACCACGTTTCTGACGGACATTGTTCCCGAGTTTGCCGTGCTGGCCGAAAAAGTAAGCGACCAGGACTGGCCGACGGTAGCCCGGCTGGCGCATAAACTGAAGCCGACGCTGGGCATGGTTGGCCTGACGAATATGCAGACGATGCTGCGCCGGGTCGAGGAAATGACCGACAGTTCACCCGCTGGTCCGCAGACTAATTCGCAGGCCCTACAGCTGCTTTACGTCGATTTTGAACAAGAGCTTAGCCGCATGCTGCCGCTCGTAACTGAAGAATTACACCGTATAAGTCAGGAGTAAGATCATGGCATTGACCTGCATAATTGTCGAAGATGAATTAATGGCCCGCAAAGCATTACAGCGTCTGTGCGTTCAGCACGAATCGCTGGACCTGCTGGCCGTGTGCGAGAACGCCGACGAAGCCCTGGCGTTTCTGGCCGAACACGAAGTGGACCTGATCTGGTTAGATGTTGAAATGCCGGGGCTGTCGGGCTTTGAATTGCTCGAGCAACTGCCCGCCCTGCCCTACATCGTGCTGACGACCAGCAAGACCGAATACGCCTTCGACGCCTTCCAGTACAGCGTAACCGACTACCTGCGCAAGCCCATTACGCTGCCCCGGTTCAAAATTGCCGTTGAGAAGGCACTGGAACTGCAAAGCCGCAGCAAAGGCGTCACCGTAACCGAGCAGCAGGAGATTTACATCAAAACCGACGGCCGCTACATCCGGTTGCCCTTCGATAACATCTCCTACATCGAAAACTTAGGCGACTATGTGAAGGTCGTTACCATCACGCATACCCACGTGGTACACACGACGATGAAATACCTGGAAGAAAAACTGAGCGGCCGTTTTCTGCGGGTACACCGGTCGTTTATCGTTCACCTCGACAAGATTATCGACATCGAAGAAAACAACCTGGTTATCGCCAACAAGGTCATCCCCATCAGCCGGGCCAACAAACCCGAACTGATGAACCGGCTGAATCTGCTCTAACGCCCGGCCGGGGTTTGGCCAGTCCTGCCTTGGTGCCGTTAAACTGGTAGTTGAGCCGTAGATTCCTCAACCAATAGGCTACTAATGAACAAGTCAAGCATTGAAGACCTTTTCACATCTTGAACTACGCCTGCCGCGCTGGGTCGTTCGCCGTTCGCCAGGGCAACTGCTCAGTGCCTTCATCAGCGTATTGTTGTTCGTGGGCGGATCCGGCCAGGCCCAGATACCCACCATCCGGTTTGCCCACGTGGGTACCGACGAAGGGCTGTCGCACGGCAACGTTTATAGTATTCTGCAGGATCATCTTGGCTTCATGTGGTTCGGTACCATCGACGGCCTGAACCGGTTCGATGGCTACCGGTTTACCGTTTACCGAAACGACCCGGCCAATCCCGCTTCAATCAGTAATAATCACATCGTCGACATTAAAGAAGATCGGCAGGGTAATCTCTGGCTGGCTACCCAGGGCGGTGGCCTGAACAAGTGGGACCGGCAGCGGAACACGTTTACCCGGTATCAGCACCGCGAATCGGACCCCCGAAGCCTGTCGAGCGATTTTGTCAATAGCCTGATCTGCCGCAGCGACGGAACGATATGGGTAGGTACAAAAGACGGTCTGGATTGTTTTAATCCACAAACGGGGCATTTTGCCCGATTTACGTTGCCCCAAACTACTGCCAGTACAAACAAAGCCATTCACTTTATTCTTGAAGACGCTCAGCACCGCATCTGGCTATGCCGCGAATCGGGTGGCCTGGACCGGCTTGATCTGAAAACACATACGTTCACTCACTTTCAGCACGATCCGGCCGATGAGCACTCGCTCAGCAGCAATAGCGTATACACGTTGCTTGAAGATACCCGGCACCGGCTTTGGATTGGCACGCAGGGGGGCGGGCTGAACAGTTTCGATCCAAAAACCGGTAAAATAAGTCGGTACGAGCAGCATACCGGCCCTGATGGCGGCCAACTTACTGCCGCTATTCTCGCCCTCGAAGAAGACCTGGCCGGTAACATCTGGGTGGGTACAGAAAATGAAGGGTTACTCCTGTTTAATCCCGACACGAAAACGTCAGCCATTTACCGGCATGACGAGGTAGACCACAATAGCCTGAGCAACAATTCAATTCATGCCTTGCGCCGGGATGTGAACGGCAACATGTGGCTGGGTATTTACAGCAGCGGCATCAACCTGGTCAACCGGGAGGGCAACAAATTTATCCATTACAAGCACACAGCGGCTGCCGCCAGCCTGAACCACAATGTAGTACTTGCCTTTTTTGAAGCCTCCGACAGTACCCTCTGGCTCGGTACGGATGGGGGAGGTATGAGCCGTTTCGACCGGCGACGAGGCACCTTCACTCCCTTTGTGCACGACGATAAGCAGCCGAATTCCGTGGCTGGTAATTATGTGCTGAGTATTGCCGAGGATAGCCATAAAAATCTCTGGATTGGTACCTGGAATGATGGTCTGTCCGTGTATGACCGCCAGCGTAACGTTTTTAAACAGTACAGGCGAAATCCGCTGGACCCGAATAGTCTGAGTGGCAACAACGTGTATTCGATGCTGCACGACCGCGACGATATTATGTGGCTGGCTACCTGGGGGGGCGGGCTAAACCGGTACGACCCTGCCATTGATGGTTTCCGGCATTATAAACACGATCCGGCCAACCCCAATACAATTTGTAGCAACGAGCTTCATCACATCATGCAGGATAGCCGGGGCTACCTCTGGATTGGCAGCGCCGACGCCGGTCTGGACCGCTTCGACCCGAAAACGGGGCAGTTTACGCATTTCACCCACCAGGACGGGCGGAACAGCCTGAGTAATAATAACGTCTCGTCTATGTACGAAGATCATTCGGGGAACATCTGGGTAACAACCAATACCGGCCTGAACTGCTATAACCCTGTCACGAAGCACTTCACGAATTATTACACGAAAGATGGACTGCCTAACGACGTGACGTATGGTGTTCTGGAGGATGAAAAAGGGAATTTCTGGGTGAGCACAAACGGCGGCCTGTCCCGGTTCGATCCCAGGACGGGGACATTTCTAAACTTCACCGCAGCCGATGGATTACAGGCCAATGAGTTCAAACAGCAAGCCTGCCTGAAGACCCATTCCGGTCAGTTGTACTTTGGCGGTACCAATGGTTTCAACATCATCAGCCCGGCTACCCTTCATTCGAGTCATTTCGATCCGCCCCTGTTGCTGACCAACCTGCTGATCTTTAACAAAGAGGTGTTTGTTGCGCAGAACGACGACGATGATTCGCCCCTGAAGCGGCCTGTTTACGAGACCAATTCCATCACCCTGCCGTATGCCAGCGCGGTCATTACCATTGAGTTTGCCTCCCTGAACTATACGGTTACGTCCAAAAAAAAGTACGCCTATCGCCTGGCAGGCTTCGACAAGGACTGGAACTACGTGGGCACTACCCGCACGGCTACCTATACCAACCTGAACCCCGGTCAATACACATTCGAGGTAAAAGGACTCGACAGTGCGGGCAAGTGGTCTACCCGGAACCGGTCGCTAACCATTACCATCGAGCCGCCCTACTTTTTGGCCTGGTGGTTTAAGATGCTGGTCATTGGCTTGTTGCTCGGGCTGGTATTTCTGGGCTATCACCTGCGGATGCGGGCCATTTTTGCCCAGAAAAGCCGGCTGGAAGAAATCATTGCCGAACGGACCGAGCGGCTGCAGCAGGAGCAGGTACTCAACAGGATGAAATCGCAGTTTGTCTCCACCACCTCCCATGAGTTTCGGACCCCCCTGACTACCATCCAGTCCAGCGTCGACCTCGTGGCCCTGTACATCGACTACCCGCCCGAACAGGCCAAAGCGGGTATTCAAAAGCATTTGGGGGTGATTCGCAAAGAGATTGGTAAATTCAATGACCTGCTGAACGACGTCCTGTCCATCGAAAAAATGGGAGCCGACAAGGTAACCTTCGCACCGAAGCCCCTCGACGTGGCCGCGTTGTGCCACGAAATCATTGCGACGCATTTTCAGGTCCGTACCGACGGGCGAACGGTTATCGTGTCCCTGACCGGCGAACCCAGATCGGTCCGGATCGACGAAAAACTGCTGAATCATGCCCTGGTCAACCTGCTCTCCAACGCGTTCAAGTTTTCCCGGACTAACCCCGCCCTGCACATCACGTTTGGTAACCACCTGCTCACCCTGGCCGTAACAGACGAGGGCGTGGGCATTCCGTCACCCGACATGCCGCACCTGTTCGAAACGTTTTTTCGGGCGGGCAACGTCGCTGCCATTCAGGGTACGGGGCTGGGGCTGTTCATTGCGCGGCAGTCGGTCCTGCTCCACGGCGGCACCATCGCCGTAACAAGTCAGGAAAACAGGGGTACGACCTTCACCATTACTCTCCCGGCCGATCCGGTACCGGAAGAGGTCGGCAGCCAGTCCGGAGCCAGCCGATTACCCGTCGGCACGTAAGGAACGCTGTCCGGAGATCGGTACCTGTTTGTCAGGGACCGCAAGGGCGTAGCTGGCGTCAGATCTGCCGGGCGGTTGTTATCTTGCGGCCAGGCCCGTCCGACTCCCGCACATCCGGCCCAAATCCGTTGTCTATGTCTCCCCTCTGGTTGCTGCCGGGCAGCATTCTCGCCATCATCCTGCTCAGTGCGCGCTATAAACTCAGTGTGTTTCTGGTGCTGATCGGGGTCGCTGTTGTGGTTGGATTGCTGGCCGGTTTACCGCCCGAACAGGTGCTGAATCACGTCCGAACCGGGTTTGGTCAGACACTCGGTAAAATAGGGCTGCTCATTGTGCTGGGCACCATACTCGGCAGTTTGCTCGATGCGTCCGGGGCAACCCTGAGCCTCGCCAACTGGGTACTCAACCGGGTTGGTACGCGGCAAACACCCCTCGCCGTTACGCTGATCGGGGCACTGATCGGCCTGCCCATCTTCTGCGATGCCGGCTTTATCGTGCTCAGCGGGTTAACGCAGGGCCTGTCGCGTCGGCTGGGGCGGTACCACCTTCGGTTAATGCTCAGTCTGGCCGGGTCGCTTTATGCCGTGCATTGTCTGGTGCCCCCACATCCGGGCATCACGGCGGCCGTGGGTATTTTCAACGCCGACATTGGCCGCATGATGCTGCTGGGCGTCGTGCTGGCGATTCCCGGTATCGTTGTCAGCTACGGCTGGGCCAAATTCGCGGATCACCGTTGGGGCAGTCACCCGGCCCTACCGGCGTTGCCCGCTGTTTCCGGGGCGGTGGAACGGGATGCGGCCAACCCGTTGCCCGCGCCGATGGGTGCCTTTTTGGCCGTGCTGGTACCCATTGCACTCATCGCGGCCAAGCCGGTACTGCTGTTACGCCCCGCCGGTATTGCCCCTATTTTGCTGCAAACGGTCCGGTTTGTCGGCGATCCGGTTGTTGCCCTGTCGGTTGGTATTTTGATCACGCTGTTCCTGGTGAAGCGATTAGACGGGGCGGTGTTTAATAACGTACTGGACGATGCCCTCCACAAAGCCGGGCCGGTGCTGATTATCGTTGGCGCGGGCGGGGCATTCGGCGAGGTAATTAACCACTTGGGTTTAGACACGCTGATCGTCGGCATGACCAGTTCGGTGGATGGGGCCGGGCGGGGCGTGCCGCTCTGGGTGCCGTTTCTGCTCACGGTCGTCTTTAAAACGGCACAGGGATCATCTACCGTGGCGGTTATGTCGGCCGCGTCGGTGCTGCAACCGCTGTTGCCGGGCCTGGGTGCCTCGACCGAATGGGAGCAGTTGTTGGTGCTGGGTGCCATGGGTGCGGGGTCGATGATGCTCTCGCACGCCAACGATGCCTATTTCTGGGTGGTGTCGCGCTTTGGGCAGGTCGATACGGCCCTGATGCTGAAATCGTACAGCCTGATGTCGGTGCTGATGGGCGTTTCGACTTTTCTTTTTCTGTTACTGATGCAGGCGCTGGTATGAACATTCTGATCGCTCCCGACAAATTCAAAGGGTCACTGACGGCACCCGAAGCGGCCCGTGCCATCGCCGGGGGCATCCGTCGTTATCGCCCTGATGCCGAACTGACGCTGATGCCCCTGGCCGACGGGGGCGAGGGTACAGCCGCTATCCTGACGCGGGCTACCGGCGGAACGCTGTTTACCCTGCCGGTGAATGATGCCCTGATGCGCCCCGTTTTGGCTACATACGGCGTATCGGGCGATGGCCGGACGGCGTTCGTCGAAATGGCCGAAGCGTCGGGGCTGCAACGCCTGGCACCCGCCGACTACGATCCTCTGCGGGCCAGTACGTTCGGCACGGGCGAACTTATCCGGGCGGCTCTGGTGCGGAGCGTATCTACGATCATCCTGTGTATTGGCGGTAGTGCCACCAACGACGGCGGTACGGGCATGGCCGCAGCGCTGGGCGTTCGGTTCTATGATGACCGGAATCAACTCCTGCCACCCAACGGCGGAAACCTGATCCAAATCCGGCGGGTAGACTCCTCACAACTACTGCCTGCCGTTCGTACAACCACGTTTCGGGTCGCCTGCGACGTGCAAAACCCCCTCTACGGACCCAACGGAGCCGCGTTTGTCTATGCTCCGCAGAAAGGCGCAGCCACCGGTCAACTCCCCCTGCTTGATGCGGGGCTGCGGCAGGTGGCGGCTGTGGTCAGGGTAGACGCAAACGAAGTGGCCGACGAACCCGGCAGCGGGGCTGCCGGCGGCTTAGGCTTTGGTGCCCGCGTATTTCTGGGTGCCGACCTGCAACCCGGTTTCGCGCTCGTGGCCGATGCCCTGAACCTGCAGCAGCATATTGCCGAAAGTGATCTGGTCATTACCGGCGAAGGTCGCTTGGATGCGCAAACCCTGTCCGGCAAGGTAATTCGTGGCTTAACCCAACTGGCCGAACCGCTGCGGGTGCCGGTCGTGGCGTTTTGCGGTACGCTCGACCTCTCTCCCGAACAAAGCCGCACATTGGGGCTACACTTTGCGCAGTCCATCCTCACCGGACCAACGGACCTGTCCACCGCCCTGCAACAGGCCCCGACGCTGCTTTCTGAAGCGGCTGAGCGGTTTGGTCAATTTTGGTTCATGCACCAAAAGGAAATCACGGGTGTAAAGCGGTAAAGATTACGGTACGATCCAAAACGTATGGCTGAAAGTACCGATGGGGTGGCCACGAATATAAAACCGGGCTACTCGCGTTTTCGGCTCGACTTGAGCAAGCCCGGTGTTTGTGCCGACAACGACGGGCGCGTTTCGACGGGCACCTGAATTCTGTCGACCGATAACAAACGGCTGATTTTGCAGGACCTGCAACCCCAGCCAACCGGTACCAGCGGCATCATTGAATAGTACATTACCGCTAACCCGACGGACGCCATCCTAAATGTTCAGCGTACCGCCGAAAGCCGCAATACCGGCAACGACTATGCGATGGTTTCGGTGCAGTGAGTGGGTGGGGAAGCAACGGCTCCGGTAAATTTATTGCCGCCTTCACCAACCCGTGAGGGCGTCATTTTTGTTTATTCGTGGTTAGGGCCGGACACCCGCCAACGGTCGTTTAGCCGAATCCTGCTACCAACTCCCGCAAATACGCATGACTCAATCAGAACCGGAAAAACTCGAAGATGCGCATAAATTTCAGTTCTGGAAAAGCCAGATGGAAGCAAATGGCATGACCATCAACGGTGTACAAGAGCGATTCGTCCGGCGTCGGCACAACGGCGAAGTGCTCTTTGCCCTGCTCGAAGTGGATGCCGTGGCCCCCGAAGGCGATAAAATTCCGCCCGTACTGTTCCTGAAAGGCCATGCCGCATCGGTATTGGTCTGCCTGATCGACAACATCACGGGCGAAAAGTTTGTGGTCCTGGTCCGGCAGCGTCGCATCTCCGACGGTTCGCAAACCTACGAACACCCGGCGGGTATGGTCGACGCCAGCGATGCCGCCGACGAAGTGGCTGCCCGCGAAGTCGGCGAAGAAATTGGTCTGAGTATCTCGGCCGATGAACTGACCAAACTCAACTCCCGGCTGTGGTATCCCAGCACCGGCACCAGCGACGAAGCGATGCACTATTTTTTTGTGGAGAAGACCCTGCCGCGCGACGAAATCATGGCGTTTCACCACAAAAACATGGGCAACCAGTCTGAATTTGAGCGCATTATTACGGTGGTCAGTACGCTGCCCGAAGCGCACAAGCTGATCAACAACATCAACGGTCTGCTCATCCATTTTCTGTACTTACAGCACATCGGCGACTACGAAACCATGAAGCTGCTGTAGGGCATCCGGGCGGGTACGTCACAAAAAATGGGAAAAAGGGTTGCGTAAACGGCTAACAAATGGCTATCTTTGCGTCCCGAAACGGCGTAAACTGCCGTCAGGACACGCTTCCGTAGTTCAATGGATAGAATTTCGGTTTCCGGTACCGACGATAGGGGTTCGAATCCCTTCGGGAGCACAATACAAAAGTAAATCCCGCTGACAGGACTGTCAGCGGGATTTACTTTTGTGCTAACTTGAGCAGATGACTCTCTAAAATCATGCAAGGCATATCCGTGCTGAATAACCCACAGGGGCACCCCAAAACGCTGGCCATTGGTGTAGAACAGCACGACAATCAGAGTAAACTGGATCAAGACTTTTGATAAGGCTAAAGCCCATCCATTCAAAGACTAGATTAAAGACAGGCCATTTCATAACAGACAATCATGGACTATATCCCGTCAGTAACCGAAATAGAGACATTACGAAAATACATAGCCGACGTCAGGCGAAAAGACGTAATCGTCATGCAGTGGCAGCAGGCACTCAACTTGCCAGAAGCTGAGACAGTATTGAAGGCGTTCAAACAGATGATTACCTATCGAATTGAACGCAACAAAAGTAAACCGCTGAACGACGACATAAATAATGACTACTTATTAGCGTTGCCTATTGAAAAAATTACCACGCATACAATCGACCATCCGGGATTAATAGAAAGGTTTGTGGATGATTATGAAAAGCAAACGAAAGTAGTCGCCAAAGACAAACTTTTTAAGACGAAGTTAGGGGAGATGACGGGTTACCAGTTTCGGGAATACTTACTTGAATTAGGCTTCAAAATAAACCCACTGTCATCCGATGAAAACTCATAATGAGAGTCAAACCACTAAAAGCTGAAAAGCCATCACCAGCAGAATAGACCTACTAATTGAGATAAATGTGAACGCTTACGTACTGACAGGAGAAGGAGAATCAATAATGCCCAAAGCGTTTATTGATGAAATTATTTTTAATGACGGATCAAAAATTGCTTTAAGTGAGAATCAGATCACGGTTTTTGTTGGACCAAATAATGCAGGCAAAAGCGTTACTTTAAAAGAAATATATAATCGGATAGTGTTTCCGAGTTCTGAAAATACAATTACCAGATCAATAAACATAGTAAAAGTAGGAGCGAGTGCCGATGTGTACTCTTATGTAAGCAAGAATTTCAAGAAAAGTAAAAATAATCCTGATTATTTTGAAATTACTGATGGAGCAACAGTACACCCATCACATATTCATATACATTGGGAAAATGGTACAAATATGAATAGCCTATCCCGGTTGTTCGTCAAAATTTTGACGACTCACGATAGATTAACAGTGTCTGCACCACCTAATCAGATTTCGTTTCTCTATGAATTACCTAAGCATCCCATACATCACTTATATGTAGATGAAGAATTCGAAAAAGTTTTCAGTAATTATTTTAAGCAGGCATTTGGAGTTGATTTGACTGTTAATAAAGGGGCTGGTAGTACAATTCCGCTCCACGTTGGGGTTGCTCCTGCGTTGAATGAAGGTCAACACCCATTATCAACGGAATATTTACAGAGACTGTATAAGCTCCCAACTCTTGAAGAGCAGGGAGATGGAATGAGAAGTTTTGTGGGTGTGCTTTTAAGCACATTTGTCGGCAAACAAAACATGCTAATAATTGATGAGCCAGAAGCCTTTTTACACCCTCCGCAGGCTTATCTTCTGGGAAAAATGCTGGCGAATGAGCTTCCATCAGATAAACAGCTTTTCTTATCTACCCATAGTGAAGACTTCTTAAAAGGGCTTATAGATAAGCATACTGATAGAGTGAAAATTATTAGAATTCAGAGGGATGGTTCAACAAATCGCATTAGCGAATTAAATAGTAATGACATGAAAAGTTTGTGGAGCGATCCACTGTTAAAGCATTCCAATATTTTAAGCGGCCTGTTTCACTCTAAAGTCATTATTTGTGAAAGTGATGGTGATTGTAGATTCTTTCAGGCAGTTATCGACGCCATAACAAATGATTCAGGAAAAACAAGGCCTGATGTACTTTTCATTCACTGTGGTGGTAAGCACCGTATTAAAGTTGCGATTAATGCTTTGGTGCAGATTGGGGTCACGGTACTTGCCGTGACCGATTTTGATGTGCTTAACAATAAAGATACCTTCAAGGATATATACGAAGGCTTAAATGGCGACTGGACTGACGTAGAAGCAGACTGGAAGGTTGTAGTGAATTCAATTAACAGCAAAGCAGTTCAAACAAACGCAAATATTATTAAGGCAGCTATCGAGGCTATTCTTTTGGACATCCCTACGAACGAATTTCCATCTAAGAAAGCAGATGAAATAAGAGATGTTTTAAAAAGAACTAATCCCTGGAGCGAGGCCAAAAATTCGGGTAAAAGTTACGTACCCCGTGGGGGGCCAAGTTCAAGTCTTACTGAATTGTTAGCCAAATGCAGAGCAAAAGGCTTGCACATCCTTGAGGTAGGAGAAATAGAGGGTTTTGATAGAAGTATCAGCGATCACGGTCCGAAATGGGTTAATCAAGTGCTTGAGAAAGGAGGGCTGAAGGATAATCCAGATTTTGAAGAAGCCCGAAAGTTCGTTCGTCAGTTGCTCGAACAGTAAACCGCAGTGCCGTACTATGAGCGACTCGACTGAAATAGTCGACCTGCTTAAAGACATTCGCGACAAAAGGGAGGATACTCAATACTTCATGGATGAAGCCGCAATGGCTTATAACCAGAACATGGATCAAATGAAAGCCTACGGCCTGATTGAGCTTAACGGCACAAGATCCAATAGACTAACTGAGAAGGGTTATGAGGTGATTAAGGCCGGCAGCTTTGAGAAGTGGTTAGCCAACAGCGAGCAGCGACAAAACGAAGCCCACCAGGCCGCGCTCGACAGTGCCGCTGCTACCGTCGACGCAACCGCTTCAGCTAAAAAGTCACTGCGTGTAGCCTGGATCGTGGGCGCGCTGTCTGCCATTCCGATTGTATTGAGTGTACTTCAATATGCGGATTCAAGAGCAAAGGATAAGGAGATTAGTGCATTAACGACAGAACTTGAAAGAGTATCGCGCAGCATAGATTCGATACAGTCCAGCCTTGCACAAAGCCGATCCCTTCCGGGCTTTCAGCCCATTCAACCAAAGACGAAATAAATGCAGGTTTTTTCATAAAGAACAATTATGGATCACATACCCTCAGCAACTGAAATTGAGACATTGCGAAAGTACTTAGCCGACATCAAAATTAAAAACCGGGATGTCTTAGACTGGCGATCTGAGTACGATTTGCCAGAAGTAGACGCGGTAATGCATGCCTTTAAAAGGCTGATTGCCTACCGAATAGATCTGAAACATAGCGGGCAGTTGAACGACGATGTAGACTATAATCATCTGTCAGGTTTGCCGATTGAAAAAATCAAAATGTATATAATTGACCATCCCGAAATGATAGACAGGTTGGTGAATGACTATGAAGCAAAAACTAAAGTGGCCGCCAGAGAAAAACTCTTCAGTACGAAGCTGGGTGAGATGACGGGTTATCAATTTCGAGAGTATCTGGTGGCGCTGGGCCTTAAAGTCAACGATTTAGAAATTAAATAAAAACTCCTGGGAAGAGCCGAACCCCCTCAAAATGGCCTGTTTTTCCGAATATTCATCCGAATATCTGCGTAAGATGCTGACTATCAGTAACAGTTCTTATTCCTTCGGGAGCACAAAAAACAAATCCCGCTGACAAACTCTGTCAGCGGGATTTGTTTTTTGTGGTGAATGAACTAACTCCTTCATAACCGCGAGGCATGCGCGTAATCAATGACGCCAACCCCGCCGTTCTGACGATTGATCTTAAGGCCTCGATCTTGACGATCGGTTGGTCATGCGGGCGGTGGCTTCGTTGGTCAGCGGTAATCGGAAATCGACGGACACACCGCTGGCATCGCGCTCCGCCGGGCCTGAAAACTGACGGTTACTTTGCCCCGTCGGCTTTGGCCCAGTCTATTGCAATCCGGCCGACGCCCGTGCCCGTAGCCGCACCAGCCTCATTGTCGAACCGGTACTGAATGCCCCCGTACAACTGCGACAGCACCGCTTCGTGGGCCTGCGCCGTCAGGGTACTGGCCTGGTTGGGGAACAGGTAGCTCAGCACGGCAGCGGCTGCGCTGGAAAAGGTAGCATGCTCAGACGTGTAAGCCGGATAGTTGGGAATACCGGTGGCGGTTTTGATCGTCAGGTCAAGCTGCGAGGGGCGGGGAACGAAGTATTTGTACTTGGTGAGCCACGTAACGGCGGCTCCATCCTGGATGGTCCGGTTCATGAGCGCGTACGTGCGGGCGGCCCGCAGTTCGTTTTGGCTGGCTTGCTGAATAAGGCCTTCGGCGATAAAATTCCAGTGGCCGGGGAGCGTGTAAGTGCCAATGCCATCGGCCCAGTAGGCGGCAATCCGGTACTGTTCGCGGGTGCGGATGCTGGCCAGATCACGCACTTCGGTCAGGGCTTTCTGAAAGTCGGGCGAGGTGGTCAACGGGGGCGCACCCGGTGCCGTTGCGAACACGGCGGTTGAGTCGAACCACGTTTTCAGGCTCCCCGCCAGCGGCAGCACCGGTGACCGAACCGGATTTTCCAAACTCTTCCACTTCACATCATAAGCGGCTTTGGTCCGCAGGGTTTCCCAGTTCGTGGAAACTCCCGCGCCTAAGCGGTCGGTTTTGGCGCGGGCAATCACCTTCGCTGCGACCGCTACCGCCAGGTCTTCGCCCGCTTTTACGTCGCTGGGGACGTTGGCCCCCGCCGAAATCCGGCTTTGCTTGTGCTCAGCGGCTTTGGTTTTGAGCCAGTCGGTTTCGCCCGGAAAGAAGTACGCCAAGATCTGGCAGGAGGCTTCGGCAACGGCCGCATCCTCGGACGGGTAGGAGGGCACATCGAGTACGGGCACCCGGGCCGCAACCCCCTGTTTGATGAGCGAGGGCCTGTTGTACTGGTATTTGGCCCGCCAGGTCACCACTAAGGCATCGTACTGCGCTACACTCAGCAGGGTATACAGCCGGGCCGCGTTGGGTGAGTTGGCAAACGGATTAGTCGTATCACCGGTAGCCACCTGCCCCGTCACGTTGTCGTAGCCGGGTCCGGTGTTGTACTTGGCCATCAACTGCCGGGCAATCTGATTCCAGCGCAGTACGCCCCCAACGGCCCAATAACTCAGCGCGGTAATTTGTTCGGGAGCCAGGCCCTCCACGTCGCTTTTTACTTTGGTGAACTCACTCTGATAAGCCGCCGACGTGCTGGATGCCGGTTGGGGAACGGAAACCTCAGCCGCCGATTTCAGTACGATGGTACGCCAGGTTCCGCCGTCGGCGTCAGTGGTGGCGGGCAGGGTGATGGGCAGGATGCCTTCGTCGATGACCTGCTCTTTACAGGCCGATACGAAAAGGCAACTCAGCAGTAGGAAAGAAATGACTTTTATCATGTTGACTGATTATCCCCAACCGTGTCGACGGACCGCCCCAAAGGGGGCTTTATGGACTTAGTTACCGATAGCCAAGTCCGTAAAGCCCCTTCAGGGCGGTCCGTCGACACGGTTGGGATAGTTAAATGCCCAGCAGGATACCCCCGCTGATGCGCGTGGTTTTGCCGGTATTTTGTCCGCTGAGGGTGGTGCTGTAGCCCGCCGTCAGCCCGAATTTTTTGATGAGCGGCAGGTACACCGACGCGCCCACCCGCGTGAAGCCAATGGCGTTGGTCGGAAATGGAATGCCGGGTGCAATGTCGGTGCCCTTGTTGTAGGGCGTCTGTTTCTGAACCCAGCCGTCGATGTAAAGGTGTTTCGCCGAAATACCCGCTTTAATAATAGCGTCTGTTACGTCGGGGACGTTCACCAGGGAGCCGGTGTTTGCGTTGGTAAGGGCTGGATCGTAGTAATTGAATACCCGGTCGAGTTGCGCCTGCCCGCGCCGGATGTAGCCGAACTGACCCGTCAGAAAGAAACTCCCGGCCTTGTAATGCAGCATTGTCCGGCCGTCGATGTTTTTGGACCCCTGCCCAATGGTCACGAGCGCATCGTTTACGTAGCGCTGGATGGGTACAGAGTAGCCCACGCTGAACAGCCACGACAGCCGGGTCTTGCCGATCTTGTAGTCGAAGGCTTCCCACCGCAGGGCGGCCGAGATGTCCTGAAAACCTTCCTGTTTGGGCCAGTAGCCCGCGCTGGCCGACGTACGGATATACGGAGCCGACACAACCAGGTCCATGTCGGTGCCTAAGCCGTACGTGCCGCGCAGGGTCAAGGATTCGGTGGTGACGGTGCCGAGGTTGGGGTTGCGGATTTCCCGCGTGCCGACGTAATAGGTATCGTACGTGTCCCGGGCGTAGGTGACAGCGAGACGGGCCTTGCCCTGGCCTGCCATAAAACCGTCGATCATGCCCTGCGCGTGTGCGGTTTGAACAACAGGTAACAGCAGCAACAGGGTAGCGATGAAAGACGTTACGCGCATAAATCCGTGGTAGGTTAAAACAAAAGTAGTCGTTCAGGACTATCGGACAGCATTAAATCAACGTTTCTTCGGCAAGCCATCCCGGTTGAGATATACGAACAGGTTAACCCATGCCTGCCTGTTGGCCCGAAACAAAGCCGCCCGGCTCACGTCGTCAGTGATTCGGGCGGCTTTACTGTTCGGTGGCAATTGTGCTTACTTCAACGGGGCTTTCAGGGTTACGAAATAAATCCGGTTGAGGTCTACTTTGCCGGTGGCGGGCAGAATTTTCGGCATGAATCCATTCTGACCGTTATCAACTACGCCGAAATCGTCATCGTTGGAAATGGCCAGACGGTTGTTGCTCAGAATGGCTACGCCCTCGGCTTTATCGTGTGGGTAAACGGGCGAAATTTCCGTCAGCAGATCAAACACCAGCGTTTTAGTGACGGGTACGATGCCCGCCGTTTGCAGCCCCGCTTTGTCCTTCAGTTGCTCGACCGTCAGGCCACTGAAAATCTTGCCGTTGTCGCCGTTGCCGAGGTCCGTAATGTCGGTAGCCCCGGCCAGATCGAACTTGTAAATGCGTTTGAATGTGGCCGGTGCCGTCGTGTTACCACCGTACAGTCCGTCGCGCTCCAGGGCCAGAAATGTGGTGGCGGTGATGGCCGCAATCTCGCTGCAACCCGTCAGGCTGGCGTTTTCCATCAGGTACATGTACTGTTTGGTGGCACCGGTAGCGATCTCGTACGTCAGCACGCGCAGCACCAGCGAACCCGTAACGGCCGCCGACGAGGGGTTGTACATTGGCGACTGCATGAGGCCCACCAGTGTTTTGCCATCGGGTGTGATCGTCAGCCCTTCCATGCCCCGGTTGGCCCGGCGTCTGGCAAACACTTTGGGTATCTGACGGCCACCCGTGCCGGTACCGAAGGGGTTGATGCGCTCGATGGTGCGGCCCGTCGCGTCGAAGTGAACAAGGTGCGGTCCGTACTCGTCGCTCACCCAGAACGAGCCGTCCGACGCCAGCACTAAGCCTTCGGAGTCGATCCCATCGGCGTTGGGCGCAATGGTTTGTCCGTTCAGGTCAAGGGCAATTTCGCCGGTGCTGCCCGACCCAACCGGGTTCGGCAAACCCGTCAGTGGCTGACCAGCCGCATTTTTGAGCAGAATGGTCTGTTCCAGCACCAGTTGAGTACCCACCACCCGGAACTTGCCGATCTGGGGCGTAAAGTCAGCCTTGCCGAAAATAATGGAGTTAACCGCCGAACCAGCCGCGTTGGGTCCCCGGTCGGTCAGCAGGTAAAAAACGGCGGGGTCGTTGGGGTCAGCCGCGATGGACGAGCCAAAACCGCCGTTGTAAATTACGGTTCCGTTGGGGGCTGTCGACAGGGTTTTCGGGTTAGACGCTTCGGCAAAGACCGGATAAGTCAGCGCGGGCTGATTAATTTCGTCCTGGCAGGCCAGCAGCAGGCCACCCGTGAGGGTAACGACGAGGGCGGCAGATAAGGAAGTGAAAGGGTTTTTCATGGAATGGGGTGATCGCTGTAAATGACTGCCAAAAATACTGACTTCTGTATTACCCCATTATTATCTAAAATGGGTCGTATGTGAAGGCAATGTAAAGGCAGCACCAACCACCGCCCGGCGTTGTTAGGAGAACTGACTAACAACTCGTTGATCCGTTCGTTTACCCCTTATGGACTACCTATCCCAACTGCAGCCGTTTCCCGTTTTCGCGTCCGTGCCCGTCGAGCAGCTACAGTGGCTGGCCGACCGCGTAGAAGCAGTCGATTACGAGGTGGATACCGTCGTCTACAAAGCCGGTGATCCCATCGACCACGCCGTGCTGGTGGTGGCCGGGAGCGTTGTGATTCAGAATAACACCGACGAAACAATCGAATTTGACGCCCACGACATGCTGGGCGTCTTACCTTTTTCGCGGCTGAAACAATCCAATAATCCAACCGTGGCGCAGGCGGGTACGCAAACGCTGCGGCTGCACCGCGACCATTTTCGCGACATGGCCACGCACTGTTACGAGCTGACCGAAGCCTTTGTGCAGCGCATGACGAGCCGGGTGCGGGATTTCACGCAGCGGGTACAGCAGGAAGACAAGTTAGCGTCGCTGGGCCGCATGTCGGCCGGGCTGGCCCACGAGCTGAACAACCCGGTGTCGGCCGTTGTCCGTAGTGCCGATGCGCTGCGGCAACACATGCGGGCCACCCCGGAGCGGTTTAAGGCGGTGATGATTATTCAGATGCCGCCTGAGCAGGTTGATCTGGTGGATAAAATGCTGTTCGAAAAACTGGCTCAGAAGCCCGTCACGCTTTCTTTCCTGGAACGCAACAGCCGCGAAGACGACCTCACCGACTGGCTCAGCGATCATAACGTGCCGGATGGCTGCGACCTGACGGAGTCGCTGATCAATTTTAATTTCGACACCGACGATCTCGACGCCGTAGCCGACTGTACCGGGACTGATAACCTGCTGCCGGTACTGAACTGGATTGTGAATAACCTCGTGACCGAGAAGTTAGTCGTCGAAATTGCCGACGCATCGGCCCGGATTGGTACGCTCGTGGGGGCCATCAAATCGTACACCCACATGGACCGGGGGGGCGGCAAATCGGAACTCGATCTGGCCGAAGGTATTCACTCGACCCTGACCCTGCTGAACCATAAACTCAAAGCCAAACACATTGCCGCTGCGGTGAACATCCCGGCCGATCTGCCCGTCGTTTGCGGCTGGCCGGGTGAGTTGAATCAGGTCTGGACGAACCTCATCGACAATGCCGTTGATGCCATGAACGACGGGGGTAAGCTGGAAATCACGGCGGAGGTAGACACACACGCCGACGCGTCGGAATACGTGCTGACGAAGGTGATCGACAGCGGAACGGGCATTCCCGATGCGATCCGGTCTAAAATATACGACCCCTTTTTTACGACAAAGGGAATAGGCAAAGGCACGGGATTAGGGTTAGACATTGTAAAGGGAATCATCAAACACCATAACGGTTCCATTAAAGTCGACTCCAAACCCGGCCGCACCGAATTTACAGTCTGTCTGCCGGTAAAGTGAATGAGTGATTGAGCGAATGTGTGCATAAGAGACTGAAACCGCCTGGTCTGAACGGCTCTGTTGTTGCATTCATTTACTCGCCATAACGCCGGACCGCCACTCATTCACGCATTAAATCATCCGCTCAATCACTCATTGATTATGAAACAACCCATTATCATAGCCGTCGACGACGACCCGCAGGTACTCGATGCCATCAAGCGCGACCTGCGTAATCAGTACCGCAAAGACTACCGGATCATGGTGTCCGGTTCGGCGCAGGAAATTCTGGATGCCCTGCCCGAGCTGAAGCGCAAAAACGAGGTTGTTGCCCTGTTTTTGTCCGATCAGCGGATGCCCGACATGGCCGGGGTGGACTTTCTGCGGCAGGCCCGCCCGATTTATCCCGACGCCAAACGCGCCCTGCTGACGGCTTATTCCGACATCGACGCGGCTGTGCGGGCCATCAACGAGGTGCAACTCGACTACTACATCACCAAACCCTGGGACCCGCCGGAAGAAAAGCTGTTCCCGATTTTAGATGATCTGCTCTCCGACTGGCAATCGCATTACCAGCCCGAATTTGACGGGTTAAAACTGATCGGTTACCAGTTTTCGCCCCTCTCGCACGACTTGAAGGATTTCCTGGCGGGCAATCAGATTCCCTACCAGTGGCTCGACATCGAAACCAATCCGAAGGCTAAAGAACTGCTCGCGCTGCACGGCATTGAAACCAAAGATCTGCCGGTGATTGCCCTCGAAGATGGACAGATGCTGATGCACCCCACGCTGAGCGAACTGGGTGAAAAACTGGGCTTGAAGTCGACAGCCGCCGAAGCACTCTACGATCTGGCTATTATTGGTGCGGGTCCGGCCGGGCTGGCGGCAGCGGTTTACGGCGGTTCGGAAGGGCTGAAAACCATCATGATCGACAAACGCGCACCGGGCGGACAGGCGGGTACCAGTTCGCGCATCGAAAATTACCTTGGCTTCCCCTCCGGTCTGAGTGGTGCCGATCTGGCCCGGCGGGCTATTACGCAGGCCAACCGGTTCGGCGTGGAACTGCTGGCTCCGCAGGAAGTAGTCGAAATCACGTCGAAGGGGCAGTATAAATACATTAAAATGGCGGATGGGACGCAGGTAGTCACGCGGGCAATTCTGCTCAGCACCGGGGTATCGTACCATAAATTGGATAAGCCGGGCTTAGAGAAATTTTCCGGTGCGGGGGTGTACTACGGAGCCGCCACCACCGAAGCCTACGCCTTTAAAGGGCAGCCGGTGTTTATTGTCGGCGGGGGGAATTCGGCGGGGCAGGGGGCGATGTACCTCTCGCGGACGGCGTCGGAGGTGACCATCATCATCCGTAAACCCGACCTGAGCAGTTCCATGTCGCAGTAC
The DNA here is from genome assembly GCA_038327655.1 of Cytophagales bacterium. Lineage (GTDB taxonomy): Bacteria > Bacteroidota > Bacteroidia > Cytophagales > Spirosomataceae > JBBQLG01. The sequence goes on along the minus strand of JBBQLG010000009.1, from coordinate 54,578 downwards.
CTGATTGATCAGATCGAAAAAACCCCCAACATCCGGGTCAGGCAATATACCGAAGTGATGGAGGCCTTAGGCGACACAAAATTAGAATGCGTGGTGCTGGAAAACGCGCAGACCCATGAGCGGGAAACGGTACCGGCGGCCGGGTTATTTATTTTTATCGGCGCCAAACCCTTCACCGACTGGATTCACATGGACATTCTCAAAGACGACAAAGGCTTTATTGCGACGGGAAACGATCTGGCCAAATACGCCAATTACGCCAGCGTCTGGAAGCAAAAACGTGAACCGTTTTCCCTCGAAACCTGCAGCCCCGGCATTTTTGCGGCCGGCGATGTCCGGTCCGGGGCCATGAACCGGGTGGCGTCTGCCGTGGGCGAAGGAGCGATGGCGGTAAGTTTTGTACACAAATATTTAGCGGATAACTGACTCAGCCATGACCTGCACCCACATTACTGACCTCACCGCCATTCAACTGCCCGACCAGCCCGCCGTTTGCGCCGAATGCGTAAAAGTGGGCGGGCAGTGGGTACACCTGCGCACCTGCCAGACCTGTGGCGTAACCCTGTGCTGCGACTCGTCACCGGCTAAACACGCTACGGCCCATTTTCACGCCAGCGGGCATCCGGTGGTGGCCTCGGCCGAACCGGGCGAACGGTGGGTCTGGTGCTATGCGGACGAACAAATGGCCGAATACTAACCCGGCTATAACGGCTGCTCATTACAAAAACACAACCCTTACTCGGTTTACGAAACATCCCTCTGTAGCAGTGGGTTAATCAAAAATGCTTACTTACGCCGAATCAACCGCTATCCAGTCCGATTTTGCTGCCCGCTACCGGGCGGTGCGTACGCACTCGGAAGCCATCTGTGCCGGTCTGGAAACGGAAGACTACGTGGTGCAACCCACCGCCGACGTCAGCCCGCCGAAATGGCACCTGGGGCATACGACCTGGTTCTGGGAAACCTTCGTGCTGCTGCCCCACGCGCCGGATTACCGGATTTTTCACGAAGATTTCAGTTTCGTTTTCAACAGTTATTACGAAACGGTTGGCAAGCGCGTGTTGCGAACCGACCGGGGTAATCTCTCGCGGCCGACAGTAGCTGATGTTTACCGCTACCGAGCCTACGTGGATGCGCACATGCACCGGTTTCTGGAAAACGCCGATCTGTCCCTGCTGGAATCCCTGATCGACCTCGGCCTGAACCACGAGCAGCAGCATCAGGAACTGCTGGTATATGACATCAAATACATTCTGGGCCATAATCCGCTGTTCCCGGTCATCGCCATACCACTGACGCCCGTTGTTCTGGTTTCGGCATTAGCGCTGCCCGTAGCGGTGAGTGAGGGCGTGTACACGATTGGTGTTCAGGATACAGACCAGTTTCATTTCGACAATGAAGAAGGGGCGCACAAGGTGTATCTGAACGCGTTTTCGGCCGAACCCTCGCTCATCACTAACGGCGACTACCTCGACTTCATTAACGATGGAGGCTACCAAAATTTCCGGTACTGGCTGGCTGATGGCTGGGCCTGGGTAAACACCACGCACGCCAACGCCCCGCTTTACTGGCACCGGGTAGAGGGCGACTGGTGGTGCTATACATTCGAGGGTCTGCAACCCGTTGACCCGGCCGAGCCGGTCTGTCACGTAAACTATTACGAAGCCGAAGCTTTTGCCCGGTGGCGGGGTCAGCGGCTGCTCACCGAATTCGAGTGGGAAACCGCTGCCGACAAACTTGGCTGGGGGCAACGGTGGGAGTGGGCCCAATCGGCGTACATGCCCTACCCCGGATTTACCACCGCCGAAGGAGCCGTGGGTGAGTACAACGGCAAGTTTATGAGCAGCCAGATGGTGCTGCGGGGCGCATCGGTGGCTACACCCGCCGGTCATTCCCGCCATACGTACCGCAATTTTTTTCAACCCGATAAACAGTGGCAGTTTTCGGGCATCCGCTTAGTCTCAACGCATGGAAAGTAACGCTATCGAGAATGCCATTCAGCCCGATGTGGCTGATCTGGCCGAAAACGTCCGCACCGGACTGATTCAAACCCCAAAACAGTTGTCGTCGCGGTTTTTGTACGATGCCGAAGGAAGCCGGTTGTTTCAGGCCATTATGCACCTGCCGGAGTACTACCTCACCCGGTCGGAGTACGAAATTCTGGACCGGCACAAAGCGGATTTATTGGCATTATTCGGCCCCAAAGAGCCGTTCAGCCTGATCGAACTCGGCGCGGGCGATGGCCTGAAAACCAAAATATTGCTGCGTCATTTTCTGGCCCAAAAAGCGCAGTTTTCGTATGTGCCCATCGACATTTCGGTGGATGCCCTGGATAACCTCGCGGCCGATCTCCGGCATGAACTCGCGGATCTTTCGGTCGAGCCGCAGCACGACGATTATTTCAATGCCCTGGAACGGCTCTCCGTCAATACAGACCGGCGCAACGTGGTGCTATTTCTCGGTTCCAACGTCGGTAATTTTGCCTCGGCAGACGCCATTGACTTTTACCGGCAGATTGCTGACCGGCTCCGGCCCGGCGACCTGATGCTGACGGGCTTCGATTTGCAAAAGAACCCGGCCACGATTCAGGCGGCTTACAGCGATCAGCAGGGCGTAACCAGGGCGTTTAATCTGAACCTGCTCCGGCGGATCAACCGCGAATTGGACGCCGATTTTAATCTGGACCAGTTTGAGCACTACGAAAGCTATAACCCCGAAAATGGCGAAGCCCGCAGTTATTTAGTTAGTCAGTGCGGCCAGACGGTGCAGATTCGGGCGCTGGAGATGACCGTTTCGTTCGAGAACGCCGAGGTCATTCACACCGAAATCTCCCGTAAGTTTTCAAAGAAAAATATTTTTGAATTGGCCGACGCGACGGATTTTTCCGTGGCGGGCTGGTTCAGTGACCAGAAAGACTACTTCGCCGACGTTATTTTTCGGAAGGTGTAGGTTACGGCTATGAAAGCGTAGAGTCGTAAAACCGCTTAAAGTACAATGACTAACCGGAAGTACAACTCGTTTAGCTATTGTACTTTTTGGTTAATTGACGTGTAACTGTACTTATGTAAAGAGATTTTCTTTTGAGACGCCAAAGCCGTACTGATCCTTCTATATAAGTAAAATACAATTAACTTGCGGTTGCCTTCTTGAATTTAATATCATTATACAAAGCACACTTATATATAATTGGTACCCCTTTAAAAACTCGTCTGATATCGTTTACATCGCTGAAAATCAAACTAGTGCATGTAAAAAAACTGCCATCTAAAAAGTTGAAAGTAAGATAGTAATAAGATTCTACCGGTAATTGTGGAAGTCCAAAGTCCTTAATATTCTTAGAGCATGAAACTTCAATACAAACAGTTTCCCCGAATGATTTATCGACTATCGTTTGATTTTGTTTACTAACAGTTAGTTGCTTCTTTGATACTACTACTTCTTTTGACCTGTCTTCTAAAAAATATTCAATGTGTAAGAATAGTACAGGTAAAGTCAGGGCTATCCAGAATGCTCCAAAAACTTTTATAAAAGTTGGGTCATACTTAAAATAAACCACTACCAAGACCATTAAACAAGTCCCGATTATATGGAATGACAGAGCTTTAAAATGATTTTTAATCGTTATTGAGTATATAATCATTCGAGGTTTTTTCCTGCCGAAGGTGTTGTATAAGTGTATGCATGTAAAGCTACGGAAAAGTCTAAAGCCTCAAGATACTTATCCACAGGAAACGCAGCCATAGGGCAAGCACCAACGTAAACCGCCAAACCTGCCGTTCATCCCTTTTCCTGACCCTTTATCCCTCTACTGACTGATTCCGGCACGTTCGTTACAATATTTTCTTTCTATCGCCGACTACCCTTGTGTAAGCAAGCCGTTCGGAGAGAGACGGTATACCAACGTGACGATAACACCACTGACATACACCACCCCGCCAACGGAAACGGAACAAAAACAGCAGGACGACCAGATTCGCGAAACCGTAACGCGCGAACGAAGTCGCCTGTCCGCCTTTATCCGGCGCCGGATGCCCGACCCCGATACGGCGGAGGATGTGTTGCAGGATGTTTTCTACGAACTCACCGAAGCCTACCGGCTCGCCAAACCGATTGAGCGGGTGGTGGCGTCGTGGCTCTTTGCCGTGGCCCGCAACAAAATCAGCGACTGGTACCGACGCCCGAAAGCTGTATCGCTCCATGCGTCTTCGGCCGGTGACGCCGATGAGGAGGAGGCCCCGCTGCTGACCGATTTTCTGGTCTCGACCGACGATAGCCCGGACGGGAATTTTTTCCGCGAAACGTTTATGGATTCCCTCAGCGATGCGCTGGATGAGTTGCCTGCTGAACAGCGCGACGTGTTTGTGCGGCACGAAATCGACGGGCAATCGTTCAAAGAGATGTCGGCAGAACTGGGTGTATCGGTTAATACCCTGTTGTCGCGGAAACGCTACGCCGTGCTGCACCTCCGCGAACGACTACAGGATTTATACGACGAACTGGAGGATTGATTTAAACGGCTGGTGGTTCCAATAGCTGCTGATTTAACGGGGCCGCCCATGCGGTCAGCAGCTATTGGAACCACCAGCCACTAACTACCAACACAATGAAAGGATTCTGGTTACGGCGCGGACTACGGTTTCTGGCCTTTGCACTACTCTTTATCGGCCTGGCGGGTTTTGCCGTCATGAGCCTGTGGAATGCCCTGTTGCCCGCTATTCTGGGGGTAAAAGCCATCAGTTTCGGGCAGGCAATCGGTTTACTGGCCTTGTCGCGGCTGCTGTTTGGCGGCTTTCGCGGTCCCTGGGGCCGGCCGGGTTTTGGCGGTGGCGGGCCGGGCCGTAAGCACTGGAAACAGAAAATGACCGAACGCTGGCAGACGCTGACGCCGGAACAGCGGGAAGCCATGCGCCAGAAGTGGAGCCGTTGCGGAGAACGCGGTGGGCGGAGCCGTTTCGGTCGCCAGTCAGAGCAACCCGGTCAGCCAACACCCGACACCGCTGCCCCAACCGGCCCAACAACGGAAACACCGGGTTGAAACGGCCGCAGCTCTCTCAACCCGGCGTTTCCGATGTTTACTTCTTCCATACCAGGCTATTGATGCTGCCCCCAATTTTTTTGCCTTCGTTCAAGCCGACTTCATTGTCCTGCTGCGTGTGAATACCACCCAGAATCCGCGACCAGCCCGACTCCTCGGCGGCTTCCCAGAAGGAGTTGAACGACCGCGCCTTAAAGTCTACATTCCGTACCGCATCGCTCGGGCGACCCACGTGTGAATCGTCGGTAAAGTGAACCGTACCGTACAAGTCCGCAAGCACCGTAGCGGTGGCAGCCCCCTGCGTGGAATGCCCCGACGGAAACCCCGGAAAGGGTGGTTCGGGCCAGAACGGACTCCAGTATTGTTCTACATTAAGCCGGATGTACCACGACGGCCGTTCGTTCACGTAGGTGTATTTGCATTTGAAACAGCAGATAAAGGCATCGGCTACGGCCATTCCCGCACGGGCGTAGGTTTCAACGGCCTGCGCCAGCGTACCTCCTTTTGTTCTGATCGCAATCGTGGCGAGGTTATACGAGTGGCCCGGTGGCGTAAACGTCTGGCTGGGATCGTCCGACCACCAGATGGCGGCCTCTTTGTCGGCTTGTGTCAACTGCTTTTTCTGGTCGTAAACCGCCTTGTACATTTTGTAGTAATCGGAGGCTGGATCGCGCGAAAACGTGGCCGGCATTTTAGGAATGGGCAGGGCGGCATTAGCCGCTGCAAAGGTGCGGTTGTTGCCCCAGCGGGGGTGCAGTGCCCGTGCCGTGGCCACCTGACCATCTGTCGGGGCTACCCAATAGCCTTCGCCGGTGGGTAATTTATAATCGGTGGGAAACGGGTTTTTATAGCCCTCATACCCCCCATCTGTTTTCGACCACTCGAACAGCGCATCGGCAATGGCTTTCCCAAAACTGACCGAGCGGGCGACGACATCCGTAGCAACCGACCGGGTGAGTCGCTCTTGCAGGGCCGTTTCCAGCGAGTCAACGGCCGCTAACTGATTGGCGGGGGCGTGGGGGTAGAGATTCTTCAACAGGCTTGCCTCGCAGGCGTTCAGACTCACCGACCAGTCGTACACCTTACCGATTTCGGGCCGGGGCAGTTTCGTCAGATCCGTTAGCTGACCCGCCAGCGACTGGTGATCGGGAATGCCATATACGGTTGCTTCGTACATGCCCAGACCGAGATAACCGAACGCCCGCGATGCATAGGTGGGGGTGTTGCTGAGGGTTTTGGCCGTTATGCGGAGCGACATGTTGGCCCACGTCACCGCAACGTCTGCCGGTAAAGTCGTCAGCGGAGTACCCAGTGGCTGAGTGGGTGCCGGGGTTACGGGCGCGGAATTTTTGGCACTACAGCCTACGATGAGGGCAGTAATGACCGTAGCGATAAAACCCGTTTTCAGGAGCGGAAAACGCATGACAGGGTAGTTAAGCAAGAGTTTACGAACTACCGATAAATTATCAAAATTTAGGCCAGAAAATGAGGATTTGGCTAACCGGTGGCATATTCTTCAGGTTGACGGTCGTAAGTAAATAAACGACCTGGCTGTGTATCTATATTGATGGCCTGACAGTATGTGGTAAAAACCACACCTGATTTCGGGCAGAAAAATGTAGATTTCAGACGAAAAACAGGTGGCTGGCTTGCGTCCGCGTGGTGTATAGCGTTACTTAACAGCCGAAATCACATAACCGTTAACCCATTTTTGATAACACACCTATATGGCCAAGCTCATCATTGTTGATGACGAAAAGAGCATCCGGGCCGCCCTGCGCGATATTCTGGAATACGAGGGCTACGACGTAGACGAGGCTAAAGACGGCGAGGAGGGGTTGGACATGATTTTGAAAGGGACTTACGATGTGGCCCTCTGCGACATCAAGATGCCCAAAATGGATGGCCTCGACGTGCTGCTGAAATCGGGCGAGGCCGGTAAAGGCACTCAGTTCGTGATGATTTCGGCGTTCGGCAACGTCGAGAATGCGGTCGAAGCGACTAAGCGCGGAGCCTTCGATTTCATTACCAAACCCCCCGACCTGAACCGGTTGCTGGTAACGGTGCGCAATGCCATCGACCGCTCCAAGTTGATGCAGGAGACGAAAACGCTCAAAAAGCGCATCTATAAAATCAACGAAATCGTTGGCGACTCCCCACCCATCCGCAAGGTAAAAGACACCATCAACCGCGTGGCCGCTACCGAAGCACGGGTACTCATCACCGGTGCCAACGGCGCGGGCAAGGAAATGGTGGCGAAAGGTATTCACGAAAAAGGCAGCCGTGCCAGTCAGTCCCTGATCGAGGTGAACTGTGCGGCCATTCCCGGCGAACTGATCGAAAGCGAACTGTTCGGTCACGAAAAAGGCGCCTTTACCGGGGCCAGCAGCCGACGCATCGGTAAGTTTGAGCAGGCCGACGGTGGCACGCTGTTTCTGGACGAGATTGGCGACATGAGCCTGTCGGCGCAGGCTAAAGTGCTGCGGGCGTTGCAGGAAAGTAAAATCACCCGCGTGGGGGGTGACAAGGAAATCAAGGTGAACGTGCGGGTAATTGCCGCTACCAACAAAGACCTGCGCCAGGAGATCATCAACGGTAATTTCCGCGAAGATTTGTTCCACCGCCTGAGCGTAATCGTCATCAACGTGCCCCCGCTGGCCGAACGCCGGTCGGACATTCCCCTGCTGGCCGAAAAGTTTTTTCAGGACATCGCCGACGAATACGGTGACCCGCTGAAGAAAATCGAACCCGACGCCATGGCGCATTTACAGTCGCTGCCCTGGACGGGAAACGTCCGCGAACTGCGCAACGTGATCGAGCGGTTAGTGATTATGTGTGGCGACGATATCACGCTGGACGACGTCCGGCAGCACGCGTAAATAAATGTGAATACAGTATTTTGTCATCCTGAGGGACGAAGGATCTTAGAAATTTGGCAGCCAGGATCCTTCGTTCCTCAGGATGGCAAAATACTGTGTTTATAATACCATCAGATTGCAGCCCCGTACGTCGGAGTTATCGAACCGGCCAATCACCCGGAACGCGCCGGGTTTACCGGCTTCATATTGCCCCAAATCCTGCGTTTCGATAAAGGCGCAGGAGTCCAGGTTCGCCAGATCGACCACATTGATGCCCCCAGTGCGACGCTCGCCGGTCTGGCGTGACCCGGTGCGACGCTCGCCGTTGCGGTGCTCACTCGCGGGGATAATGTCGAATGGGTCGTTAATGTCACGCAGGAAAATACGCATGGTGGCACCGGGGTAGAAAACGCCCTCGCCCGGCGAATACGCCTGCGACAGGAGTTCGGTCATGCCGTATTCGGAGTGGATGGCCGAAACGCCCAGCCGCTCCGTCAAAATGGCATGTACTTCTTCGCGCAGTAACTCTTTTCGTCGTCCTTTCATCCCACCCGTTTCCATGACTACCAGCCGGGCGTTCTGCCCCAGAAACGTCAGGTCACTACCAGGCGTGGCCTGACCAAGCGTGGCCCGACCTGACTCGGCCCAGTCGAGCAGGCCAAACGTAACGCCGATGAGCAGGATGTTCCGGGTATCTCCCGACCGGGTGATTTGGCGGAGTGTCGTCGTCAGTTCGTCTACGTTATTGAGGTAAAAACCCGACTGCCCGGTGGGGTGGGTACGAGCGGCTTCGCTGCGGGCCATAAATCGCTGAACCATATATACCAGCGACGAGTTATTTCGTTCAAGATAAGACGGTAGCAGGGCCAGAATGTGAAAATTGGCGAGGGGGCCATAAGCCTCTTCAAAAATCCGGATACTGACCGCATCGTACAGGTCCGTATCGGCCACAATGTGCTGGCTGGTCTGCTCCGCTCCGGTGGTGCCGCTGCTGGCAAAGGTCAGGGCGGGTGTTATGGCTCCGGTAGTGACGGTATGTCGCTTAAAGAAGTCAATAGGCATAAACGGCACTTGGTGCAGTGTCGTGATGGTTTCGGGTGCGGTGCCGAGGTACTGAATGTACTGCCGATATACCGGATTAAACGTGGCCTGATACCGGAAAACCGCTAACGCCAGTGCTTCGAACGTATCAGCGGTGACCGATAGAATTTGTTCGCGAAGTACCCGGCGCTGAGCCGCAGCGTCCGGCATTTGAAACAGAGAAACGCCCAAAATAACCAACTATTTTTAGATCGAAAGTCTGTTTACAACACCATGCAACGTCAACTAATTCACCCGATAGGCCTTCTGGCCGGACTGATCCTTGTTGTTTCAGCCTGCGTCAGTGAGCCGGATTACAGCAAAACCCCCGCTGTCAGTTTCAAGGGTTTATTTCCGTACCAGCAGGCTGCGGGCACGGGGGTAGGGCAATCCCGACGCGACTCCTTAGTGGTAACCATCGGTTTTCAGGATGGTGACGGCGATCTGGGCGAGAACACCAGTGATACCGCCCGCATCAGACAGGTTTTCGGGGCCGAAACATGGGGTAACTACGAACTGCGGACGTTTGAGTTTGCCAATGGTAAATTCACTGAACTGATTCTGGCGGGTAACAACAAACTGTTTTTTCCCCGCCTGACCAAAGACGGCCAGAAGGGAGCCATTGAAGGAACGCTCGATTTCAGCCAGAAATTCTTTTACCAGACGGGCTACCGGACGGCCACGGTTAAGTTTCAGATCCGCGTCCGCGACCGTGCGCTCAACGTCAGCAACGTCATCGAGACCGATACCATCCGGGTACCACTCAGCGGGCGATAACGGCACCGTCGGCCGCTGCCGTGACAAAATAAAAGTGCCACACCCGGAACATGGGTGTGGCACTTTTATTTTGGTGTCAGTTGCTTTACCGTTTGGCGGTATACATCACGCGCCAGACTGTGCCTTTCACCGAATCGGCGATGTACAGCGAACCATCGGGGCCTTGTGCCAGTCCCATCGGGCGGTGCAGGGCATCGCCGGGGCTGGCCAGATCGGGCTTACCGGCATTGGCACTGGTGCCGGGCTGGCCCGGTTCGGCTACGCCCGCAAAATTCTCGGCAAATACTTCGTACCCGCCCGACGGACGACCGTCTTTTCCGAAGGGAATGAACGCGACGAAATAACCACCCTGTTTCAGCGGAGCGCGGTTCCAGGAGCCGTGAAAACAAACAAATGCGCCGTTTTTATAACGGGCCGGAAACGCGTTACCGGTGTAAAACAGGAGATCATTCGGTGCCCAGTGGCCCGGAAACGCCATGATTGGTTTCTCCTTACCGGCGCACTGATCCTGAATCTGTCCGTCACCCCCGTATTCCGGTGCCAGCAGTTTTTTGCCTACCTCGTGGTTGTTGTAGCAGTAGGGCCACCCGAAATCGTTGCCGTCTTTCACCATCAGAAACTCTTCCGATGGCAGTTCGGCGCTGGTGGTATCGTTGAAGCCGGGCCAGTTTTTCAGGTCGTCACGGCCGTGTTGCAGGGCGTAGAGGGTGTTGTTGGACGTGTTCCAGTCGAGGGCAACGGCGTTGCGGATGCCGGTGGCGTAGCGTTTGCCGTCCGACTGTTTCTGATTCAGCTTATTGGCGTCGAAGAGCCAGATGCCGCCGTAGTTTTCCAGCAGGGGGCAGGGCGTTTGGCCTTTCGAGCCGCGCTGCCGGTCTTTTTCCTGACAGGCGTTGGACGGTGCTCCGAAATTCACGAACAGTTTGCCGTCCGGCGACAGGGCCAGTGATTTACCGGCGTGTTGGCGTTGCAGCGTCAGGTTAATCACGATTGGTTCGGGCTGCGCATCGGCGGCAACCATGCCGTTGGTCAATTTGTAGCGGTACACCGACGTGTCCGACGAGGCATAGAGGTAGTTGTTGTAAATGCCGATGCCCGTGCCGGTAAAATTTCCGAACGTGGTCTGGTCGTCGGAGCGACCGTCGCCGTTGGCATCCCGCAGTTCAACCACACCCTTGCCGTCTTTCAATTTATCCAGTTTGACGAACAGGGTGCCGCTTGCCGGGTCGATGGTGATGTGGCGGGCCTTGCCGAGGTTGTCGGCGTACACCAAAGCGCCAAATCCCTTGGCCAGTTTGAGTCCGCCGTTGTCGGGGTCCGGGGCAGGCAACGCGGGAACAACGGGCCGTTTGGCGGGCTTCTTGGGGCCACCGCCGGCCACGACAGTGCCGACAAATAGGGTAGTGGCTGCCATGAGCAGAAGAATCGTCTTCATTGAAAAAGTGATTTGTTTTGGAATTTTATCGTCTGGTTAACGACGGGTATCAGACAAAAGTTTGGGTAACGACTGGTAAACCAGTTAGTTTTGGCTTGCCTCACCGATTTACACGATGACCACCGAAATCACCTGGGCCGACTTTGAGAAAGTCGAGATAGCCACCGGTACCGTTTTAACGGCCGAACCCTTTCCGCAGGCCCGTAAACCTGCCTACAAACTGACCATCGACTTCGGGTCGAAGGGCATCAAACGCACCTCGGCCCAACTGACCGTCCAGTACCAGCCCGCTGATCTGGTCGGGATGCAGGTCGTGGCCGTGCTTAACTTCCCGCCCAAACAGATTGCCACGTTTATGAGCGAGTGCCTGGTGCTCGGAGCCGTTGCTGCCGACGGAGCCGTAACGCTGTTAACGACCGAACGCCCCACGGAAAACGGGCTGCGAATCGCATAGACAATCTCATGAAACACCTGGCTGACCTGCTGCTCCTCGGCGATCCGCGCCTGTACGAAATCTGCGAACCCGTTCGGGAGTATGAACTGCCGCTCGTGGCCGGTTGGGTGGCCGACCTGCACAACGTGATGGAAGAAATCCGGGCGAAGTACCACTTTGGCCGGGCCATTGCCGCTCCGCAACTCGGCATCATGAAACGGCTGATCTACATGAACATCGACCGGCCGGTGGTATTCATCAACCCGGAACTTGTAAATCTGAGTGACGAACTGTTCGAGGTGTGGGACGACTGCATGAGCTTCCCCAACCTATTGGTGCGGCTGAATCGGCATAAATCGCTCACCATCAACTACCGGGATGAGCAGTGGCAACCGCAGCAATGGCACCTGAGCGATGCGCTGTCAGAACTACTACAGCACGAATACGATCACCTGAATGGCGTTCTCTGCACCATGCGGGCCATCGACGGGCAATCGTTCCGGTGGCGACCTTAAGTAAATGACCGCCTGCGATTAACAGTCGCCGTCCTGGCAATCGCCCGCATCCGCGTCGATTTCGAGGGTGACGTGGTTGATGTTAAGGTGCTGCAACCGGTGGCGGACATCGCTTTTCAGAGTCATTTCATCGGCAGCGGTCAGGCCGGGTTTCAGTACCAGGTGGGCCGTCAGCGCGTTTTCCGTTGTACTCATGGCCCAGACGTGCACGTGGTGGACATTGCCAACCCCGGTCACGCGCTGCATTTCGGCCTGTACCTCAGCCACATCAAGACCGGCGGGCACCCCATCGAGCGACAGGCGAACACTATCGGCCAGCAGCCGCCAGGCCGAGCCGAAGATGATAGCCGCTACCAGTAAACCCGTCACTGAATCGAGCCAGTACCAGCCCGTGTAGCGAATCAGCAGCCCCGACACGACCACGCCGAGCGATACCAGCGCATCGGTGGCTAAGTGCAGGTACGCGCCCTTGGTATTCAAATCGTGGTCTTTATCGCGAAAAAACAGCAGGGCCGAGCCGGCGTTAACCAGAATGCCCAACCCGGCTACCCACGCAACAGGCGCACCGGCCACCGGCTGCGGGTCGTGGAGTCGGCGCAGGCTTTCCCAGACAATGACCCCGATCGTCACCATCAGCAAGACCCCGTTGGTAAGTGAGGCCAATACGGTGCTCTTTCGGTAGCCGTAGGTAAAGGTGGGCGTCGACGCGGCTTTGGCGAGCCGGAACGCCAGCAGCGACAGCAGCAGACTGGCCACGTCGCTGAGGTTGTGCCCGGCATCGGCCATCAGCGACAGGGAGCCGTAGTAAAATCCGGCTCCAAACTCAACCAGCACGTAAACCGTGTTCAGCACCGCCCCGATGATGAGGGCGCGGTTGATGTTTGTTAGCGTTGTCGGGCCGTGGTGATGACCGTGGTCGTGGGTGTGTTCGTGCGCCATGTGGACAAAAATACGTACGGCGTTCCGGCAAACCGTCTCAACTCAGAAAATTGCTCTTCATGGTGTCGACTACTTCGCCCCCGTGCCCGCCGATGGTTTCCCTGAGCATGTACAAACTAAAGCCCCACGCTTCGCTGAGCGTAATTTTGGGCGGCATGGACAGTTCCACCGGGTTTACCAGCACGTCGAGCAGCACCGGCCCGTTGTGCTGCATCGCCATCGCCACCGCCGACCGAACATCCTCCGGCTTTTCAACGCGGATGCCCCGTGCGCCCATTGCTTCGGCCATTGTTGCGAAATTCGGGTTCTTGAGGTCCGTGCCGAACGGTGGCAAACCCGCCACTTTCATTTCCGTCGCCACAAACCCCAGCGAGGCATTGTTGAACACCACGATTTTGACGGGCAGGTTGTATTGCAGAATCGTGAGAAAATCGCCCATGAGCATGGCAAAACCACCGTCGCCGGAAAGTGATATGACGGACCGGCCGGGGTAAGCCAACTGCGCGCCAATGGCCTGCGGCATCGCACTGGCCATCGACCCGTGCGAAAACGATCCCAGCAGCCGCCGGTTCCGGGTCATGTTTAGGTAGCGGGCTGCCCAGACCGTTGGCGTCCCGACATCGCAGGTGAAAATAGCATCGTCGGGGGCGAGTTCGCTGAGCAGTGCCGTCAGGTATTCGGGATAAATCAGGCCGTTGTTTTCGTCGCCCTGCGCGTGGCCGTCGAGCGATTTCCGGGCACTTGCATAATTATCGAGCGCACGGTCGAGGTGGGCGCGGTCGGTTTTGGCGGTGAGCAGCGGCAGAAGTGCGTCGATGGTTGGTTTAATGGCCCCCACCACGCCCATGTCCATCCGCGCCCGGCGCCCCAATCGTTCCGCCCGGATGTCGACCTGAATGATTTTGGCATTCGCCGGATACCAGTCTTTGTACGGAAAATCACTTCCCAGCATCAGCAGCACGTCGCAGTCGTCGATGGCTTTGGCCCCGGATGGGTAGCCGATCAGCCCCGTTAAGCCAACCTGATAGGGATTGTCGTGTTCGAGGTGTTCCTTGCCGCGCAGGGCATAGACCAACGGGGCTTTGAGGTGTTTGCAGAGGGCCACCACTTCATCGTGCGCGTCGGCGCAACCACTGCCGCCCAGAATAGTCACTTTTCCGGCGTTGTTCAGCAAATCGGCCACGCGGTTCAGTTCATCATCCGACGGCCGGATAACCGGTTTGGGCAGGAATAATTCGTGCAGCAACTGCATGTCGTCTACTTCTTCGGCGGAGACATCGCCCGATAACGCAATGACGGCTACGCCCGACAGTCCAACCGCGTGCTGCATGGCCGATTGGAGGACGCGGGGCATCTGTTTGGCGGAGGAGATTAGTTCGCAGTAATGGCTGCACTCCTGAAACAGCCGTTCGGGGTGCGTTTCCTGAAAATAACCCGTACCAATTTCGCTGCTCGGAATGTGGGCGGCAATGGCCAGCACCGGGGCCATGCTCCGGTGGCAATCGTACAAGCCGTTGATTAAGTGCAGGTTGCCGGGGCCGCAACTACCGGCGCAAACCGCTAACCGGCCCGTGAGCTGGGCTTCGGCACCGGCGGCAAAAGCGGCTGCTTCTTCGTGCCGGTAATGCACCCATTCGATGGCCTCGTGCCGCCGAATTTCATCGACAATGCCGTTCAGTGAGTCGCCCGTAAGGCCATGAACCCGGCGTACTCCCGCCTGAACGAGCATGTCGACCAGGACTTTTGCGATTGTCTGTGCCATGTTGTTGAGTATCTTCCACCGGCCGTTTTCCCAGCCGTAGGGTATAACGGGAATCGGGCGCGTAGGTTTTCGGCCGACAGGCAGAAAAAAGATGCCCGATCGTTTCACTAAAATCAGTTTGCGCTGTTGTCTTGTAAACAGGCGATTCCAATGAAAGAACCCCTCTCGAAAACATACCTGACCGCCGACGGCCGGGTGGTGAGTTACCGCTGGCACCGGGTGCCGGTGGTGCTGTGGCTAATGCTGACCGGTGCCCTGATTACGGCGTTTGCTCTGTTTATTCAGATTGCCCTGCTGCTGGTTCGCCGGGAGCCGCTCCGTCCCGAAGATGATTTCAACGTCATGGTTTTCACTTTGCTATTGTGTCTGGTAGCCAGCTCGGTGTTTAGCCTGGGTATTTACCTGCTGGTGCGGCCGGAAGAAGCCGGCGAGCAATAGCGAGTCGGTTTTTGTATGTTTGCGGTCATGCAACACCGTTCCCTATTCGCTGCGGCCGACATCGATAAAGCCCTGCAACGCGACCTTCATACCGACAATCAGGACGAAAAACGCAAAATCCTGACCAATTGGAAAAATGGCATTGCCTCCGGTAAAATCCAATCGCTGAACGAACGGAAACTACAATCGGAGTTCCTAAATAAAATCTTTGGCGACGTGCTGGGCTATGCCTACGAAAAACAACTGACCGAATGGCAGTTGGAGCACGAGTATAAAGTTGACTTCGATGGTAAAACGCCCGATGGCGTGTTGGGCTATTTTCAGTTCGACGCCCTAACCCGGACTACGCAAAGCGACGTTCATGCCATTATCGAACTGAAGGGGCCGCTCGTTAACCTCGATAAGAAACAGAACCGCAAAGATTTCCCCGGTACGCCCGTTGAGCAGGCATTCAGTTACGTGCCCAAACTCAGCAAGCCCTGCGAATGGGTTATTGTCTCCAACTGCCAGGAAATCCGGCTCTACCGCTATAGTCTCGGTATGTTGCAGTACGAAGCCTTTGATTTGCTGACGATTCTCGAAGGGCACGGCGTTAAACGGTTGTGTATGCTGCTCCAGAAAGATCAGCTTTTTCTGCGTTCAACGGATTCGGCGATGGAGACGATGCTGCAAAAGCGCGAAAAAGAACTAAAAACCATCACCAACCAATTTTACGCCGACTATAAACGCCACCGCGAAAGCCTGTTTGGGCAAATCCGGCGCGACAACACGGCGGTGCCTGCCAACGAGCTGTTCCGGGCCACGCAGAAACTCATTGACCGGCTCATTTTTATGTGCTTCGCCCGCGACCTTTCGCTGGTCGAAAACGTACTCAAAAAAGTGACCGATGCCGCCGAAGCCTCCTTCGGGCAGGACGACGACAAAATCATGCAGGAACTGCGCCGGGCGTTTGTCGCCTTCGACAAGGGCTACGGTAAACGCAACATCCCGCCTTTTAACGGGGGCTTGTTCCGGGGCGATGCGTTATTGGACACGCTGACCATCCGGGATTTCCGGCTCGATGACCTGATGCGGTTTCTGAACGGCTACAATTTCCAGGGTGAACTAAACGTCAATGTACTGGGCCACATCTTCGAGCAGTCGATCAGCGACATTGAAGAAATCAAAGCCGAGTTGCAGAAAAACGAGTCGGTGGCCGTTGGTACGTTAGAGCCGTTTGCCGTTGGTACAACCTCGAAACGCAAGAAAGAAGGCGTCTTTTATACCCCCGACTACATTACCCGCTACATTGTGGAACAGGCCGTGGGCGGCTGGCTCAACGACCGTGAAGCCGAAATTCTCCGTGACCTCGGCGTAGACCAACTGCCCGACTTGACCGTGGCCGACTACGAAAGCATCCGAATCCCGGACAAGGGCGGCTGTGAATGGAACAACACCATCGCCCTGCACCTCCATTTCTGGGAAGCGTACGAGCCGTACCTTCAAACCATTCGGGTGCTGGACCCGGCCTGCGGATCGGGGGCTTTTCTGACGCAGGTGTTCGATTTTCTGTGGGAGAAATGGCGGGTGCTGAAGGAGGAACTGTATAAACTCACTACGCCCTACGACCAGCAACTGAAGGCGTTGGAAAACCGCAGCAAACAGTCGATTGGCCTGGCCACAAAGCCGTACCGGGAATGGGAAATCAAGAAAAACATCGTTTCGCGCAACATCTACGGCGTGGACCTGAACCCCGAATCAGTAGAGATTACCAAACTGGCCTTATGGCTCAAAACGGCCTCAAAATCCGAAACGTTGGCTAACCTCGACGACCACGTCCGGCAGGGCAACAGCTTAGTGAGCGACCCCGCCGTGAGCGAATACGCCTTCGACTGGGACGCCGAATTTAACAGCGTCCGGTTCGATGTCGTCGTGGGTAATCCCCCCTATGTGCGGCAGGAACTGATTGGGAGCGAACAGAAAAATTACCTGATCAAAAACTACACGACGGGCAATGGTACGGCCGACTTATACGTTTACTTTTACGACCGAGCGATAAGCTTAACGCGGGGGGGGGGGTATATTGGTTACATAACACCAAACAAATTCATTAAAGCGGGCTACGGCAAACCCCTCCGACAGTACCTAAGTCAATTTGATTTGCGGCAAATTATTGACTTCGGCGAACTGCCCGTTTTTGCCGATGCCGCCACGTTTCCGACTATTGTGCTGGTTTGCAAACAGCCATCTACCGACACGCCCACGCTCTTTGCAAAAATTCAATCGCTCGGTTTTGCCAGTTTGGAAGCGGCCATTCAGGAACATCCCATTCACATTGACCAAAACCGGCTTAAGGAAGAGAATTGGCAACTGAGTGGTTCAGAACAGAATGCTGTTTTTGATAAGATGCGAGTGAACAGCGTTTCATTGAATAATTACGTAGGGGGAGCCATTCAGTACGGCATAAAGACTGGTTTTAACGAAGCCTTCGTCATTGATCTTAACACTCGAAACAAGCTAATTGCCGAACATCCAGCCAGCGCCGATGTAATTAAACCGTTTGTTGTAGGCGACAATGTGCGGAGTTACCGGATTGACTTTGAGGAGAAGTATATAATAGTAATTCCCAAAGGTGAAACGCGCTACCCTTTTGTTAAAGCAGCATTCGATGAAGAGATGGCAACTGCCAAGGCGTCGGGGCTTAAGATTGATAATCCTAAAAAGTCATGGAACTGGTTGGAGAAGAACCTGGCCGTACCGTACGCTGCTGCTCTAACCTCGATCAGTAAGAAATATCCGTCTATTCTTCGCCATCTTGAACAGTATGAAAAAGATGCAACTAATCGAGCCGATAAGGGTGATTTTTGGTGGGAACTAAGGGCCTGTGATTATTACGACGATTTTGAGAAGCCGAAAATTGTCTTTCCTGACATTACCAAGGAATCTCGCTTTGCGTTTGACACAAGAAAACACTACGTAGGTGATACAACATTTGTGATCCCGTTTTCAGATAAATTTCTGTTGTGCGTTCTCAATTCAAAACTGGCTTGGTATTTTTTTAGAGACGTTTGTGCCGTCTTAGGAGATTCAGATAAAGGAGGTCGATTAAGGTTTAAGAAGCAATATGTAGACAAACTACCAATCGCTAATCCTACCCCCGAACAGCAAACCGCACTTGCGGCACTGGCCGACCGGATGCTGACGCTTACCGAACAGCTACAAACGCTGACTAAGCAGGTAGCCGACCTGTTTCAATCCGACCTCGGCGTGGGTAAACTCACCGACAAACTCCGGCATTGGCCCGCCCTCGACTGGCCCGCGCTGCTGGCCGAATTAGCCAAACAAAAAGTGAGTATTTCGCTGCCGAAGCAGATGGAATGGAAACCGTTCTACGCTGACCAACAGGCGAAAGCCACTGCCCTGCAAACCGAGCGCACCGTCACTAACCGCCAGATTGACCAGCTCGTATACGCCCTTTATTGCCTGACCGATGCCGAAATTGTGCTGGTAGAAGGTCAGTCGGTGTAACGAAGTCAATATTAATTATGTGCCGGTGGGTAGTCGTACACTGATTTTCAACCGTTTTTACTGAATAATCCGTAAGTAAATCAGCGGTTTATTCGTTTCAACTGTACCCTCGTTTATCCGGCTCTTATGAAAAAATATCTGCTTCTCTCATTCGCTTCGGTTTTGCTATTCAGCAGTTGGATTATTGCCTGCAAGAATAACGATGTAACGCCCGATACGGGGCAGTTGCAGGTACTCGTCGATAATGTGGTGGGGACTGGAGACCTCGCTCTCGGTACAGGTCGTTATACCAACAGTAGCGGGGAGGCTTTTACGGTGACGACGCTTAACTATTACCTCAGTAATTTTCGGTTTAAACGGGCCGACGGCACCGAATACGTCGTGCCGCAGGATAGCAGCTATTTTTTGGTGAAAGAGTCTGACAAAGCGTCGCAGTTGCTCACCTTCCGTAACGTGCCTACCGGCAACTATACCGCCGTAACCTATACCATCGGCGTCGACAGTGCGCGGAGTGTGAGCAGCATTAGTCAGCGAAAAGGCGTACTCGACCCGGCCGGTTCGGCAACTGCGGCTAACGATATGTATTGGGAATGGAACTCCGGTTATATTTTTCTGAAATTAGAGGGCACCTCACCGGCAGCCCCGATTGATGCCACCGGTCTGAACAAGTTTCAGTACCACATCGGTTTTTACGGGGGGCGGGATACCAAAACGCTGAATAATCTTAAAACGGTAACGCTCGCGCTGGGGTCGGTTCCGGCCATTGTCGGTAAAGACAACACACCGCAGGTCGTCATCAAGGCCGATGTGTTGCAGGTGTTTGGCACGGCCAGTAAACTAAGTATTGCCCAGCACCCCGATGTGATGGTCGACCCCTATTCGGCCACCATCGCCAATAATTACAGCCAGTTGTTCCGTTACAACCAAACCCGCCAGTTGGCTCATAACTAATGCGAACGCTTCAGACAATCGGTTTGTGGGCAAGTGTCTCGCTGTTCGGTGCGGCCGTGGCCTGTCAGTCGGGCAGTTCCACCGGTGATGTGTCGCCCACAGCGCCCGCAACCACCACGCCGGGCAGCAGTACGGGCGTGACCTACCAGGCCACCCCCCTGACATTTACCAAACCCGCCAACTTTCCGAACCTGACCTACGACGTATCGAAGAATCCGCTGACGGTTGAGGGGGTAGAATTGGGCCGGACGCTGTTCTACGACGTTACGCTGTCGTCCAACGGCCTGATTAGCTGCGCATTCTGCCACATTCAGGGGGCTGCTTTTTCGCACACGGACCATGCGCTGAGTCACGGCGTTGGCGACAAAAACGGCATTCGTAACGTACCCGCCGTGCAGAACATGGCCTGGCGCAATCATTTCTTCTGGGATGGCGGCATCACCGATCTGGACCTGCTGCCGATTGCGCCCATCGAAAACCCCGTCGAGATGGACGAACGAATGCCCAATGTGCTGGCCCGAGTGCAGACCAACGATAAATATTTGCTGTTGTTTAAACGGGCTTTCGGTTCGGAGGAAGTGACCTCCGAGCGGTTTCTGAAAGCCCTGTCGCAGTTTATGGTCACGATGGTATCGGCCAATTCCAAATACGATCATTACGTCCGTAAGGAAGCCGGGGGTGAGATGAACGCCCAGGAGTTACGCGGCCTGACGCTTTTCAAACAGAACTGTGCCGGTTGCCACGCCGGCGAACTGTTCACCGATCAGAGTTTCCGGAACAACGGGCTGGCTGTCAGTGCTGTTGTTGTACCCGAAGATCTGGGCCGGTACCGGGTTACGCTGAACGACGCCGATAAACGAAAATTCCGCGTACCGAGTCTGCGCAACATTGCCTTCACGCTGCCATACATGCACGACGGGCGGTTCGCTTCGCTCGAAAAAGTGCTGAATCATTATGCATCAGGCATGGTCGACAACCCGGCCCTCGACCCGTTGCTGAAACCGAACGGTGCACCCGCCCTGGCGCTGTCGGCGCAGGATCAGCAGGACATTATTGTGTTTCTGCAAACGCTGACCGATTTCGACTACCTGCGGGACCCGCGCTTTGCGGCTAAGTAAACGGCCCCAAACTGCATCGGCGGTGATGCCGGTGTTGACTAGTTTCGGGACGGGGCAGTAGCGTTCGACGTGGTCAACCAATTCGTCGACCGTCGCCTTGCCGAGGCCGGGTATGGTGGCGGTCAGTCGTCACCATACCCTATCATCTTTACCGATTCCCGTCCGGTGAGCCGGTCAAAACGCTTCGGCCGTCAGGTCATTATTGGCAAAACTGCCGGCCACACATCCGGTTGAGATGGCAATGGAAACCGCCCGACCGCTTGAGTTGTCTCCACATGCGTAGACACCACTCACGTTTGTTCGTTGAAAAGCATCTACTTTGAGCAAGCCCTGCCCGGTTAATTCGCATCCCAAAGCCGCCGGAATAGTACTGTTCTGAACATAATCGGGTCTTGTATACACTGCTTTCACCGAAACGCTGGATTGATCGGCTAACACCACGCTTGTAATCTGACCATCGTGGTGGGCAATGGCTGCGATCTCCGCTTCGATAATGCCGATGTTATGTTTGGCCAGTTTTGCGGTTTGCTCAAGCGTTAACGTCGACTTCCCGTTGGTGAAGAGCACGAGGTTTTTCGTCCAGTTAGAAATCAGTTGTCCGTAGTGATAACCTATGTCGCCATTGCCGAAGATTCCTGTTTTCTCCTCCCTGACTTCATACCCGTGGCAGTAAGGGCAATGAATGATGGATACCCCCCAGCACTCGGAAAAGCCGTCGATAGCCGGCATGATGTCGTTTAGCCCCGTTGCCAGAATCAGCTTTTTGGCGGTAAAGGTGTCATTCGATTGTGTTGTGACCGCAAACCCTTTCGCTGTTTTTATGCCGCTTACGGCCAGCCCGGTGTAAAAGGTTACCGTATCGTACGCGGTAACCTGCTCCCGTCCGGTAGCCGCGATCCGGGCCGGTGGTTGTCCGTCCTGCGTCAGAAAATTATGCGAATGTGGTGCCTGCCTGTTGCAGGGCTTACCATTGTCAATAACGAGAACACTCCGCAGCGAACGGCCCAACGTCAGTGCCGCCGACAGGCCCGAGTAACTGCCACCGATGATGATTACGTCAACGCTATTATTATTTGTCATGGTGCCGTCAATAGATATCATGGAACGTGGTTTCGAGAAGCCCTGCGTTCGGGTAGCGGGTTGCGGTTCTGCTGAACGAAGGCGCTTTAGTGCACATGCTGCCGGTGCTGCCGGAGGTTAAAAACGTGGGTCAGCACCAGTCCGGCCGAGGCCGCGTAGGCCAGGTACTCAAATAACCGGCTGTTGTTTTCGAGCAGCAGGGCCACCGAAAACAGGCAAAGGAAACCCCATAACGCGGTTTTGATAACAGGCGAGGTGGCGTGGCGCGTGGCAAACCAGACGGCCACGACGTTTACGGCGATGAAAACGTAATCCAGCCCCACAAATCCCGTCCTGACGATGTCGTCTTTCAGTAGCGTGGAGGTCATCACCAGTACCGGCGTCACCAGGCAATGCACGATGCAAAGAATTGATCCGGCAATACCCAGATAGTCGGCTTTTTTATTCCAATCAACTTTCATACACAACAGGGTTGCGACCCAACCGGGCAAAGGTAACGGGCTTTCCTTTAAATGCAACATCGTTGCAAAGTGTGCCTTGGGCTGTTAGTTGTTTACCGATCGGAAATCAGTTAACCAGTCGACCTATTTAACCGTAGTAGATGCAATAGAGTTGCATAATAATTTGCAACATTGTTGCACTAACTGTAGTTTTGTGGGATATGAGCCGTGTCGGGGGATATACAGAGTTGATTTTTCGCGTGGATGGCCCGGCGTCGGCCGTCATTTTTATGACCCTTGTCATGCTGGGAACGTTGCCCGCGTTGGCACAGACCGACTGCACGGGGCAGCTTACCGGGCGAATCACCGCCAAAGACATACGCGGGCCGTTGCCGGGGGCTACGGTACGAATCCGCGAAACGGGTAAAGGGGCCGTTACCGACAGCGTTGGCCTGTTCCGAATTACCGCCCTTTGCCCCGGTACGTACACCCTCGATTACCAGTTCGTTGGCTACACCACACAGACCCGGCGCGTTCGGGTGCCCGCCGATTCGGCGTTGGCCACGATTACGCTTGTTTCCGAAAATAATTTGCAGGAGGTTGAGGTAACCGAACACCGCTCCGAAGCGCAGCAGATTTTGCAAACCCAGACCCAGCTTACCGGCCAGTCGCTGGAGGCCACACGGGGGCAATCGCTCGGCGAAAGCCTCAAAGCCATCACCGGGTTGTATTCCATTCAGACCGGGCCGTCCATTTCCAAGCCGGTGATTCACGGCCTGCACAGCAACCGGATTCTGATTCTGAACAACGGCATCCGGCAGGAGGATCAGCAATGGGGCAGCGAACACGCCCCCGAAATCGACGCGTTTCTGGCTTCGCGATTGACGGTTATCAAAGGAGCGGCTAGCATCCGCTACGGCTCCGACGCTATTGGCGGGGTGGTACTGGTCGAACCCAAAGCCATGCCGACGAAACCCGGCATCGGGGGCGAACTCAACGCGGTCGGGGCCAGCAACGGGCAGATGGGTGTGGTATCGGGTATTCTGGAGCAGGCGCTGGATAAGAAGTTAACGGGTTTGAACTGGCGGATTCAGGGAACGTTGAAACAGGCCGGGTATGCCAAAACACCCCGCTATTTTCTGGAAAATACCAGCTACCGCGAGCGCAATTTCTCTGCCGATGTGCATTACGACCACAAAAATTACGGCGCAGAAGTATTCTACAGCGAGTTCTCCACGAAGATCGGCTTATTCACCGGGGCGCAGGTAGGTAGTCTGACAGACCTTTACACGGCCATTGCCCGCCCCGAGCCCCTGCGGCAACCCGGCTTCTCGTACGACCTCAGTCGGCCGTATCAGGATGTCCGGCACGATTTGTTCAAGTTCCGGGCCTTTATCCGGTCGGCACAGGCGGGGACGTTTACGCTCACCGTAGCCCGGCAGCAGAACCGGCGCGAAGAGTATGATTTCGTCGCATTCAGCGGGTTACTCAATCCCGAATTATCGCTCAAACTAACCACTCACACTGCTGATCTCGTGTGGGAACACCTGCCCAAGAAGGGCTTTTCGGGCAGCATCGGGTTCAACGGCATTACGCAGAGTAACGTCCGGCAGTACCTGTTTCTGATCCCGAATTTCCGCAGTTATGGGGCGGGGGTGTTCGCCATCGAACGCTACGCCCGCGACCGCTGGACCTACGAAGCAGGGCTGCGGGCCGATTACCGCTACCTGACGGCTTATTTTCTGGATAGTACCACGAAGCAGGTTTATTCCGATACCCGCCACTGGCAGAACCTGACCGGATCGCTGGGCACATCGTATCAAATCAGTCCGACGCTGGATATCGCGGCCAACCTCAGCACGGCCTGGCGCGCCCCCAATGCCAGCGAATTGTACGCCGACGGGCTGCATCAGAGCGCAGTAGCGTACGAACGCGGTAACCCGAATCTACAGCAGGAGCAGGCCTATAACGGTAACCTCGCCCTGGAATACACCGGCAAACGGCTCAGTGCCGAACTGGGCCTGTACAACAACATCATTCAGAATTACATCTACCTCAAACCCGATTCAGTGCCCATTATCCGGCAGCGGGGGGCGTTTCCGGCGTACAGTTACAATCAGGTGCGGGCGTCGTTTCGGGGTGTCGATGCCACGATTCGGTATCAGTTCAATAGTCATTGGCTGCTGACGTCCAAAACGTCGCTGCTGTTCGCTTACGACCATACGAACCGTGATTATCTGGTTTTTATTCCGCCCAACCGGACCGACAACAGCCTGCGCTATCAATTCACCGATAAAGGGCGGGTGGCGAATGCCTATGCGAGTGTGAGCGGGCTGCTGGTGGCGAAACAGAACCGGGTACCCGCCGTAACGAGTCGGGAAGCGAATGGACAGGTGATTTTTACCGGTGACTTTGCCCCCCCGCCAGCAGGCTATTTTCTGGTCGGGGCAGAGGCCGGGCTGGATTGCCGCGTGGGTAACCGGCCGCTGGGTATTATCGTGACGGGCAGCAACCTCCTGAACCAGACCTACCGCGACTATTTAGACCGGTTCCGCTATTTCGCCGATGCCCTCGGCCGGAACGTCTCGCTTAAACTCAACCTTAAATTCTGACGGATCATGCTTTGTTTCCGCAACACCCGATACGGGTTAATCGTGTTGATTTTTCTGGGGGCGTCCTGTTCGTTTCCGGAGCGTAATGTGGCCCCTACCAACGATAATGAAGCCATCACAACGGTACGCTTCACGCTGACCAATCGCGCTGATTCGACCGATGTCCGAACGGCACTCATTGATAATTTAGGATCAAATCGCCCCGATTTCAGCCACGATACGCTCCATCTGAAGACGAACACGACCTACAACGCCCAAATTGGTCTGGTCAATAAACTGACTGACCCGTTTACCGATGCTACCGTCGAGATTCGTGAACTGGCCAACGAACACTTCCTGATTTATACCCCGATGGCTGCCCTCAACCTGACCGTTGTGATTACGGACCGGGACACCAATCCGGCTCCCGGCCCGTACCCGATTGGCCTGAGTTCGGTTTTCAGTGCCGGGTCTGCCAGTGTGGGTAAGTTGAGTGTGGTACTACGCCATCAGCCCGGTACCAAAAACGGCACCGCCACGCCCGGAACGACCGACCTGGATACAAGTTTCGACGTAGTGATTCGGTAGGACGGTCTGATTAAAACGTCTTTGTCAGCATTGAGTAGCTGCTCAGTTTGCCGTTTTTATCAAAGTTTTCCGTCCGGATATCGTAGAGGACATCGTTGGCGCGGTAACTGGCCGAGTGCATCTGGTTGCGGATGGGCATGCCCATCACCCGGTTTTCCATGGCGATATCGGAGGTGATTTTGTAGACGGTAAACGTACCCGCCGGGGTCGTCAGCGACTGTTTGCCTTCGACTTTGCGGTTGGTGACGGCGATGTTCATCTTCATTAGCGTGGTGCCATTGTTGCCCGCTTCGGTTTCGAGTGTACCGTCGGTAAGTTTGGTGTTTTCGCTCAGCGTTTTCGGGAAGGAGATGTTGTTGTTTACGATCTTCATTTCCATGTCCTTCATCGGACTGGCACCCCCGCCCATACCCGCCATGTCGACCACCACTTCGTTACCATTGCAGGTGTAATGAATCGTGGAGACCGGCATGGTTTTACCCTTACTGCTGGTCATCAGCATATCAACATCCACCACCGTCGAGGCCCCTTCTTGGCGAACATTTTTGAACGTGTACGTCATGGTGGCGGTCGCTTTGTCCTTGCTATCGTACATGGTCATTTCGTAACCGGCACCGGTTTTTATTTTCAGACCCATGCATTCCTGCGCGTGGGCAAGGGTAGTAAGACTGAGAACTGCCATCAATAAACCTGCTTTCTTCATAGTCCGATTTGTTTGATTATCAGACCATAAGGTAGGCAGAGTTTCAGTGAAGTTTAACCGGTAATTGAGTAAACGGTATGTGAATCATCTGTCCCGTCCGTCATACCCAGGCCATGCTCACGACACCCATCAGCATGATGAGCTTGCAGAGGTTGCTGAGATAGGTGAAATCCCGCTTGGTATCAGCTAACACCAACCGGTATACGAGCCAGGCCGTGGGCAGCAGCAGAATCATGAAAATCCAGGCCAGCCGCGCACTGCCCAGCGTATCGGCGATGAGAAACAGGGTCATGATAAACGATGCAATGAGTACGTAAAGCAGGTATTTGGTCCGGCGCAGGCCCCAGACGATGGGGAGCGTGCGGCAACCAAACCGGGCATCGCCTTTTACATCTTCCATGTCTTTGATGATTTCACGAACCAGCGTCAGGCAGAACGAAAAAGCCGCATAACTCAAAATCAGCGTCGTGTTGTGCCGGTAATAAACGGCCAGCACAATCAGCGATAGGGCCGTGAGAAACGATACGATCAGGTTACCGATGAACGGTTGCCGCTTGAAATGAGCCGAATAAAACCACAGCAGCGACACCGACACCACATCCAGCACAAATACCCACCGGCTCATGTACAGGCCGATCAAACAGCCCAGCACGTTCAGAAACTGGTGCGCCCCCATTGCTACCCGCCGTTTCAAATAGCGGCCAATCACCACGCGTTCGGGCTTGTTGACGATGTCGATCTTGATGTCGAAATAGTCGTTGATGATGTAGCCGGCGGCCGCAATACAAACCGTGGACAGGGACAGGCCAAACAAATCTGTATCCGTGAGCAGGCTCCAGAACGTAATCCGGGAGCTGTTGGCCGCGTACGGCCCGGCCGATTGCGGCCCGACTAAGTACACGCGGGCCGTGTACTGCGTCAGCACGACGATGAGCAGGTTTTGTACCCGCACTAATCGCATAAACCCGTAAATAAACGCCGAAAGAGGAAGTTGCCGGACCATATACACACTGGACTCTACCGAGTCAATCACCTTTAAAGATAGTTGTTTTGCCGGAAAGCCGTTCGGCGGATTAACCAACGGGCAGTCAACTCCTTTTGTTAGCCCATGACTTTAGTCGCGGGCTGATAAAAGAGGCTATGCTTCTTTGCGGGTCTCCCTAACAATTACTTTACACAGCCGCCGGGAGATTTTTTGCCCCCGGTTGTTGTTAAGGGGCAAATCGTTCTCACCCACATGAAAATAGGTATTGTTTGTTACCCAACCTTCGGAGGCAGTGGCGTGGTGGCCACCGAACTGGGAAAAGCCCTGGCGCAACACGGCCATCAGGTTCACTTTATCACCTACCAGCAACCCCCCCGGCTCGACTTTTTTAACGAGAACGTTTTTTACCACGAAGTCAACATTCCGTCGTATCCCCTGTTTCAGTATGCGCCCTACGAATCGGCCTTAGCCAGCGAAATGGTGAACGTGGTCCTGAACGAAAACGTCGATCTGCTGCACGTGCATTACGCCATTCCCCACGCGTCGGCGGCATACATGGCCAAAATGATTCTCAGGGCGCAGGGGCGGCACGTACCGGTCGTGACCACACTGCACGGCACCGACATTACGCTCGTTGGCAAAGATGCGTCCTACGAACCGGTGGTTACCTTCAGCATCAACGAATCCGATGGCGTAACGGCCGTGTCGGAAGACCTTCGGCGCGATACCTACAAACATTTCAAGATCCACCGCGACATCGAAGTCATTCCGAATTTTATTGACCTCACGCGCTTCAAACGGCAGGACAAAGACCATTTCAAGCGGGCCATCTGCCCCAACGGCGAAAAACTGCTCGTTCACACCTCCAACTTCCGGCGGGTAAAGCGCATCGACGATGCCGTGATGATCTTTTACCACGTACAGCAGCAAATCCCCGCTAAACTGCTCCTGGTAGGTGATGGTCCCGAACGGGCGCGGATCGAAAAATTAGTGCGCGAACTCGGTATTTACGAAAGTGTCCGGTTTTTGGGTAAGTTAGACGCCGTGGAAGAAGTGCTGTCCGTCGCCGATCTGTTTCTGATGCCGTCCGAGAACGAGAGTTTTGGTCTCGCTGCCCTGGAAGCCTTAGCCTGCGAAGTACCCCTGATTACCTCTAACGCCGGGGGGCTGCCTGAGCTGAATCTAAACGGTATTACGGGTTTCCTGAGCAACGTGGGCGATGTACCCGACATGGTGAAAAATGCGCTCTATATCTTAGACGATGCGCACTTGCCCCAGTTTCAGGCCAACGCGCTGGCGCGGGCCAAGGAATTTGAACTGAGTAAAATCTTGCCGCTGTACGAGCGGCATTACGAGCGGGTTGTGCAGGAATCGGCCGTTGGCGTAAACCTGTCGGCTTAATTATGGCCGTCGGTTGCTTAAAATCGTAACCGATGCAGGCTGTTTGTGGTTAATTGGGTAGAATTATCGTCCGTCTAACCCCCACTACCCTTCAGGGAGTTGAGGGTCCTCGGCACTGTCAACTGAACGTATGAATCCAAACATACCCGCCACAACGCGCAAACGGGTTGTGATCGTAGGCGCCGGTTTCGGTGGACTACAGGTAGCCCGGAAACTGTCCGACTGGGATGAGTTTCAGGTTGTACTCATCGACCGCCAGAACTACCACCAGTTTCAGCCGCTGTATTATCAGGTGGCTACGGCGGGTCTGGAGGCATCGTCTATTTGCTTTCCCCTGCGGAAAATATTTCCCTGCGATAAGGATACCCACATCCGAATCACCGACGCGGTGGCTATTCATCCCGATACTAAAGTCCTCGATACGGCACTTGGTCCCATTCCGTACGATTACCTGGTGCTCGCCACCGGTGCCGACACGAATTATTTCGGTATGAAGAATATTCAGGACCGGGCGTTACCGATGAAAACCGTTTCCGAGGCCATTGCCATCCGCAACCGGGTGCTGCAAAACCTCGAAGATGCCCTCAGCGCCGAAACCGAAGACGAGCGGCAGGGGCTGATGAACATCGTGGTGGTGGGGGGTGGGCCAACCGGCGTGGAACTGTGCGGCACCTTCGCCGAAATGCGAAAAACCGTACTGCCCCGCGACTTTCCGGAACTGAACTTCATGGAAATGCAGATTTATTTGGTCGAAGGCGGGGGCGAACTGCTGGGACCAATGTCCGTGCCGTCGCAAAAGAAATCGCTCGAATACGTCCATAAGTTAGGCGTCAACGTGATTCTGAACTCGCACGTAATCGACTTCGACGGCCGTATTGTTACTATCAAAGAGACGGGCGATAAACTGCGGACGAACACGCTCGTGTGGGCCGCCGGGGTAAAAGCCAATCCACTGAATGGGTTGCCCGCCGAAGTAATCGGGCGTGGTGGCCGGGTGAAGGTGAACCGGCTGAACCAGATCGAGGGCTTTACCGATATCTTTGCCATTGGCGATGTGGCGTTCATGACGGAAGAGAATTTTCCCAACGGCCACCCGCAGGTAGCCCAACCCGCTATTCAACAGGGGAAACTGCTGGCCCGTAACCTGCGCCGGATGGTTAAGGGAGAAACGGCCAAAGAATTTTCGTACCGCGACCTGGGGTCGATGGCAACGGTGGGGCGTGGGCTGGCCGTGGTCGACTTGCCGTTTATCAAGTTTCAGGGCTTTCTGGCCTGGCTAACCTGGTTATTTGTTCACCTGATTGCTATTGTGGGCGTGAAAAACAGGTTGGTGATTTTCATCAACTGGATGTGGAACTACATCAATTACGATCAGTCGCTACGGCTCATTATCAAACCCAAACTACCCAAAGTTACAGCAGCCGCTGTCGAGGAAAAGCTGGCCGATCCGGTAGCAATGCCCAAATAAGGGCCACTGGCTCATTTTTCGACGTTGATTGGCTGATTAGTTTGGCGGCCCGGAACGCATTTTAATCTGTTATACGTTCGCATAGCATCAAAGTAGTAAACCTGATTTACTACTTTGCCAATCCATTTCTGAGAAACCTTTATTTTCGCGCTAACGAATAAACAATACCCACTTTATGCAAGGAACTGTCAACTCGCTGAAAGGTGCCCACGCCCGCCCCAAGCATTCGGGAACGAAGCAACTTTTTGATAACCCGATCTTAGAAGCACTCTCCCGCACGCACATCTTGGTACCCGTTACAATGTGGTTAGTCTCGTCGGTATTGCTCTTGTATTACGCCCTGACGCACACTGATTTCAGCACCGGGGCCATTGTGGGGTTGTTTTTCGTGGGTTTAGCCGTCTTTACCCTGTTTGAATACGTTTTGCACCGCTACCTCTACCATTTAGAGCCAACCAATGAGCGACGGGCCAAAATTCAGTACACGTTTCACGGCGTTCACCACGAGTTCCCGAAGGACAAAACCCGGTTAGCGATGCCGCCCGCGCTGGCTATTTTTGTGGGTGCGGCTTTTTTCGGCCTGTTCTTCATGCTGATGGGCGAAGCAGCCTATTCGTTTTTTCCCGGTTTTCTGGTCGGCTACACGGCGTATCTGGGCGTCCATTTTATTGTTCATGCCTACGCCCCGCCGAAAAACTTCTTGAAATGGCTCTGGATCAACCACAGCGTCCACCACTATAAATCAGAGGAAAGCAACTACGGTGTTTCGTCGCCGGTATGGGATCTGATTTTCGGTACCTACGTGCGGTAGTTGGTTTGTCCATATAAAGTACCAGTTGGGTATTGGTTTACCTGACTGGTACTTTATCATCTAAAAAGTGCTCTCAGCGTTGTAACAGTGTATATCCCTGAAATAGCTTGACACTATCTGTGTAAAGTTATGACACTGAACAGTTTTATTGATCTAAAGCAAAAGTACAAAACCGGTGCTTTTCGATGGCAAGTCGTCGAATTATACCGACTCGGATTAGTCAGGGAAGCCCACATTCTGACTGAACTGAAAATCAGCCGAACTTCCCTTCATCGCTGGAATCGAGCCTACCATCGCTACCGGCTTCGCCGTTATTACCCCGATCCTAAACGAGTTTGGCCCATGAAAACAGACGCCCAGGAGATCGCCCGACTTAAACTCCAGTTAGCCCAAATGGAGATGCTACTTCAGGGCGAAAAGCTGAAGCACGAAGTTGCTCAGACGATGATTACCATCGCGGAAAAAGACGGGGCCGCCCGCGCGGTTCAACATTTCAATCCGAAAAAAGCCTGGCCCCAAACAGTAAATCAACTTAGCCTGCATCACCCCCTGGTGAGCATGGCAACCCTCTGCGGGCTGTTTGGGGTAAGCCGTCAGGCTTGGTATGAGAAGCAGAAACGATCACAGAAAGCGGACCTTAAAAGTGCTCTGGTGTTAGCCGAAGTCCGCCGGTTACGCTTAGACTTGCCCTCGGTTGGAGCGGAGATCCTGCACTACCAGCTGGCTGACTTCCGTCAGCAACATGGCATCAAGCTAGGTCGAGACAAGTTTACTAAGTTACTCAGAGATAATGGATTACTGATAAGAAGAAAAACACGGCGAGCGCAGACTACCTGGTCGAAACACCCCTTCCGCAAGTATCCCAATCTAGCGAAAGGGAAGAAAGTAGACGCACCCAATCAGCAATGGGTAAGCGATATCACGTACTTGCCTCTGCCCCGTGGGTTCGCTTATCTAAGTCTGGTCACTGATGCCTATTCGCGAAAGATCGTTGGCTGGGCGTTACATCCTACTTTAGAAATGGAAGGTCCATTAGCCGCGTTGAAGATGGCTTTGAAACGGAATAAGGTTAGCGAACCGCTGATCCATCATTCGGACCGGGGCGTTCAATATTGCGGCCATGCCTATACGGGTTTGTTACAGAAAAACAAGATTGCTATCAGCATGACTGAGCAGGGCGATCCGTACGAAAATGCATTGGCTGAGCGGGTCAATCGGACGATCAAGGAGGATATGTTGCTAAACCGGAGCTTTATCAGTTACGCGGCTGCCGAAGAAGCGGTTCAACGAGCGATTGAGAACTACAATCAGTTACGGCCGCATCGAAGTTGTAGCTATTATACCGCACCGGCGGACCGGCCTGAACAAGCGCATCGAATGCAAGGCGAATTGGTCAAGAAATGGCGGGTAACGAAACGTCGACAAGCAGTCAAAATGCAATCGACGGAGTCTATGGCTGTAGCATAAAAATGAATGTAAATCTGTCAAGTAAAATCAGGGTAATACAGAAAATAATTAATTGATACATTTACTGACATGACCTAATCATTACTACGAAATGAACCGTACCAAGCTACTTTTCCTACTACTTACCTGGTTAAACGGAGCTGAATGGAAAGTATTTGCTCAACCTATAACGGTCCAACAACTGGACAACCTGGTTCAGCGAAACAGAAGCGTATTTCAGGTCCCAGGCATTGCCGTTGGCATTATCAAAGATGGGAAACTACTGGTTAGTAAAGGGTATGGTGTACGCTCACTTCAGACTAAACAACCTGTAACCACACAAACCCTGTTTGGTATTGCCTCCAATACAAAGGCCTTTACAGCGGCAGCTATAGCCCTGTTGGTTGACGAGGGAAAGCTGCGCTGGGACGACCGGGTCAATCAGTATCTACCTGGCTTTCGGCTCTACGATTCCTTAGCCAGTCAGCAACTGACTATTCGCGATTTATTAAGCCATCGCAGCGGGCTACCTAATGGAGTAGGTGATTTGATGCACGATCCCGATTCAACCGACTTCACTCTGGAAGAAATCCTTTATAACCAGCGATATATCAAACCTTCCTCTTCGTTCCGCAGCCAGTTTGCTTACTCGAACAATGGCTATCTGGTTGCCGGAGCCATCATTGCACAAGTGGCAGGAGTGAGTTGGGAAGAATTCATTGAGCAGCGTATCCTGCGCCCATTGGGTATGCAACAAAGCGCAGCGTCTTACCAAGCTTGTCGAGACAATCCTAACCTGATCGATGCCCATAAACTGCTCCGTGATTCAGTGCGGGTCGTCACCCGCTACGGCTCAATGAAAGTTGATGCTGCCGGAGGAGTTTACACGAATATTGAGGAAATGAGTAAATGGGTACTCATGCTGCTGAATCGGGGTAAATACGGTCCCCATTTAACTAAGCAATTGTTAAGCGAGGCCGTTATCGAAGACCTGTTTACCCCGCAGGTCATAATTCCAGTTCATCAACCAGGAATATACCGGACCCATTTTGCCGCCTATGGACTGGGATGGTTTTTAAGCGACGTAAGAGGATATAAAGAGATTGTGCACTCAGGGCAAGACGTTGGTATGGTTTCAGAAGTAGCTATGCTTCCCGAGTTAGGTTTAGGGGTAATTGTGTTTACGAATTCAGAGAGTGGTGCTGCCAGCGTTATTACAGATCAAATCATTGACAGTTATTTAGGCATCTTGGGGGAAGATCAAACAGCAGCTATGCAAGAACGCGTTCAACGTCAGGAGCGGACTTCCCAATCTATGAGGGATTCAGTTTGGCAGCAAGCCGCTCGACAAACTCCCCTAACCGCAACGGACTTGCAGCGCTACGTAGGTACGTACCAAGATATTTGGTTGGGTAGAGTGGTAATTAGCTTACACGGTCACCAACTCTGGTTTGCCAGTCAACGATCGCTCCAGCTACGGGGTTTTATGAGAGTCTTTGGTCCTAATCAATTTGTGCTGAAATGGCAGAATCCTGAATTGGATGATGGGGTTTTCGTACAATTCAATTCTTCTCCGGGGGAGCGAATTTCTGGTTTCAGCTTGCAGGCTATTATACCGAATTCAAGCTACAGTGATCTTCATTTTCAACGAGTGAAGGATTAAGAGTATTTTGTCTCTTTTTAAGAAATAGCGGTGTAATAACTAAATTTTTTTCTGTGTCAAATCCCTTTACATAAGTGTAGTCATAAGACAGATTGAGGAATAGTACAATGAAAGATATGTATGATTGTTGAGAAGTCTTTAGCTGATCTTAGGGAGCAGAATTCTCAATATGATCACCCTCCTCATAAACCGTCCTGACTGAATCGGACCGGGGCGTTTTGATCGGGTCGAATATAGGTTCAAAATACCGTCTCGATCAGCAGATAAACGTTCAGGACGCCAATAATGCCAGCTACCGTCCAGGCCGTGACGCGCACCCAGGCAGGGTTGACAAAACGGCCCATTTTGAGCCGGTCGCTGGTAAACTGCACCAGCGGTACCACGGCGAAACTGAGTTGTAGCGATAAAATGACCTGGCTGAACACCAGCAAGTCAGAACTTCCTTTTTCGCCGTACAAAATCGAAACGACCAGTGCCGGTAAAATAGCTACCGACCGCGTCACCAACCGCCGGACCCACGGCTTGAGTTGCAGATTCAGGAACCCTTCCATCACAATTTGCCCCGCCAGCGTCCCCGTCAGCGTGGAGTTCTGACCCGATGCCAGCAACGCTACGGCAAACAGCATACTGGCTAATTTTACGCCCAGAATTGGGTCTAACAGCCGGTGCGCATCCATGATGTCGGCCACCTGCTGATTGCCCGAAAAGTGGAACGTGGCCGCTGCCAGCACCAGAATAGCCCCGTTGATGAAAAACGCCAGTAAGAGCGATATGGTCGAGTCGATGGTCGCGAATTTGATGGCAGACTGCCGCCCGGCGTCGTTGCGCGGGAAATCGCGGGTTTGCACAATACTGGAATGCAGGTACAGGTTGTGCGGCATCACGGTAGCCCCCAAAATGCCAATGGCGATGTAGAGCATACCGGGCGTCGTTACGATTTCGGGGCGGGGTAGTAACCCACCGATCATGCCCTGTACGTCGGGCCGGGAAACGACTAATTCGTAGGTAAAGCTGATGAGGATAATCAGAATCAAGCTGGCGACTAAACTTTCGATAAAGCGAAAACCTTTGTGCTGCAATAATAAAAGCAATAACACATCCAATACCGTCAGCATTACGCCCACTGTGAGCGGCAGGCCAAACAGGAGGTTCAGGGCAATGGCCGAGCCGATCACTTCCGCCAGATCACAGGCCGCAATGGCAATTTCGCAGAGCACCCACAGGAAAATAGCCACGCGACGGCTGTAGTGGTCGCGGCAGGCCTGCGCCAGATCGCGCCCGGTGGCGATGCCGAGTTTCAGGGCGAGGTGCTGCAACAAAATCGCAAACAGGTTAGAAATCAGAATGACTGACAGCAGTTTATAGCCAAACTGCGCCCCGCCCGCAATATCGGTGGCCCAGTTGCCGGGGTCCATGTAGCCAACCGCCACCATCAGACCCGGTCCCGTGTACGCCCAGAGTTTACGGAAAAAACCCCCGTTTGCGGGTACGGGTATGCTGGCGTGAACATCCGGCAGGGAATTGGTCAGTCGCGCGCTAAAGGTGACCGGTTGCCGGTTTTTCATGGGGGTACATACCTAATTGGCAGGCTATCTGTTTCGCAGGCACAAGTTAGGCGAAATTATTTTTTAGATAACCCTAAACTTTCGCAAAGTGTTTGCTAAAAGGTATGTTTGTATAAAATAAGACCGCCGTAGCGTCGAATCGAAACGACTTTGCCATGCATTCGTTCACGGAAGAAAACTATCTGAAGACGATTTATTCCCTCGCAGCCCGGCAGGACGGCGACGAGGTGAGTACGAACGCGCTGGCTGAAATGACGGCAACCAAGGCGGCTTCGGTGTCGGATATGCTCAAGAAATTAGCTGATAAGCAGCTTATTCACTATAAAAAGTACCAGGGTGTCCGGCTTACGGACGAAGGCGAACGGCTGGCCCTGAAAATTATCCGGCGGCACCGGCTCTGGGAAGTATTCCTGGTCGAGAAGCTGGGGTTTGGCTGGGATGAGGTACACAGTATGGCCGAAGAACTCGAACACATCCGTTCCGACGAACTGGTGGAGCGACTGGATGCCTTCCTGAACAATCCGCAGTTCGACCCCCACGGCGACCCCATCCCGACCGTTGCCGGTGAGATGCCCGCCACCGGTTACCGGAAACTGTCGGACGTTATGACCGGGGAGCGGGTTCGCATCATGGGCGTACTCGAACACTCGGCCGAATTTTTGCAACACCTTGTGCGTTCGGGCCTAACGCTGGGCTGCGAAGTGGGCATGAATCAGATTAGCTCCTTCGACCGCTCCGTTGAGGTACAGATTGGGCCGGAAACCACGTTATTCATTAGCTACGATGTGGCCCGCAATCTTTTAGTTAGTTAATGAAACTCCTCGACTGGTATATTCTCAAGCGTTTTCTGACGACCTACCTCTTTGTGGTGGCGGTGATTGTGCTGATCGTGGTCATGATCGACTACACCGAGAAACTCGACAATTTCAACGAGCACAAGGCCCCGATGAAGGCCATTTTGGGCGATTACTACCTGAACTTTATTCCGTACTGGGCCAACTACATCAGCCCGCTGATGGTCTTTATCGCGGCCATCTTTCTGACCTCCCGGTTGGCCGCCCGTACCGAACTGATCGCGATGTTCAGCAGTGGTATCAGTTTTATCCGGCTGCTGCGCCCCTACCTGATCGGAGCATCGATACTGGCCGTGCTGACCTACTTTTTGGTCAATTACCTGATTCCCACGGCTAATAAAAGCCGGATTGCGTTTGAACTGAAGTACGTAAAAGGGCAGTACACTTTCAACGGCCGCAACGTCCACATCAAAATTGCGCCGGACGTGTATGCGTATCTGGAGAGTTATAACAACCTGACGAATACGGGCTATAAGTTCACCCTCGAAAAGATCAAGGACAATGAGCTGAAGAGGAAACTCTCCGCCGAACGCATCGAGTGGGATTCGACGCGGCACAAATGGGCGGTGTACGACTACAAAATCCGGCTCATCGACGGGCAAAAAGAAACGCTCACGCCGGGTGCCCGCATCGACACGACGCTGAACCTGAAACCCTCGGACTTCGGGACGGACTACCAGCTTTTTGAGACTTTCACCCTGCCCGAACTCAACGCCTACATCACCTTGCTGCAAAGCCGGGGAGCCGATGGCGTTGAAACCTACCTGCTGGAAAAGTACGCCCGTTCGACCCGCCCGTTTGCCATCCTGATTCTAACCGTGATTGGCGTGATTATGTCAGCCCGTAAGAGTCGGCGGGGGGTAGGGTGGCAGTTGGCCCTGGGTTTTCTGCTGGCCTTCACGTACCTGCTCTTTTTTCTGCTCGCCAAAGGCATCGCCGAAAAGGGCTTTCTCGACCCGTTATTAGCCGTCTGGCTGCCCAACATCGTGTTCACCGGAATTGGGTTAGTGCTATACCACACTGTGCCGAGGTAAGGGTTAGTTCGTGGTTTGTAGTTTGTAGTTGAGTTCTGCCGACTGACATGCCGATACGATCTTGTGTTGTGAGAACACACACCCTAACTTCAACAGGAATCAATGAAACGAGTGCTGATTAGACGGTTTCTAACATCAGTAACTGCCTTATCCTTAAAAGACATCTTTTTATGGGTTGTCCTATTAATAGTAAATGTGGTAGGACTTACTTTTTCAAATTTAATATTCTTAGTGGGCAGTGCAGGTGCAGATGAAGGTGGTACCGGTAGAAGAATGAAATCCATTTATGAGCTTATTGGTTGGCAGGTATTGTGGGCCATATTAGTAGGCGCAATTGTATCTGTTATAAATGTGTTGCTCGTTCGGCAGTTTGATGAGTCGGACACAAGTTACTTCGGTAAAATTTGTACTGTTTTTTTAGTGTCTCTTGTATTATATCTGTTGGTGTACATCTCTGTTGCACTTGTGGTATATACAGGTTTAATTGTTGATCTCCGCAGAGTCGTATGGCTGACGTTTTAGGGGGTTAACTGATTCATGAACAGCCTATAAGGGTACAAGTTCGGTGGTTAACTACGAACTACGAACTATAAACCACAAACCATTTTGACCAAGCCTTCCTTTGCCGATTATTTTCACCTGCATTTCATTGTCCTCATCTGGGGCTTTACTGCTATTCTGGGGCTGTTGCTGGAGCCGCTGTCGGCCCCGGCCATAGTGGTCTGGCGGACGGTGCTGGCCGCTGGCGGTATGGGCATAGTGCTGGCCAGTCGGGGCGGGGCTACCTGGGCGCAGGTGCGGGCGTTGACGCGATCGGAGCGGTGGCCGCTGCTGCTCACCGGCGGGCTGATTGCTCTCCACTGGGCTACGTTTTTTGGGGCCGCCCGGCTGGCCAATGCATCGGTGTGCCTGGCCGGGTTAGCCACGAGTACACTGTGGACGAGTGTGCTGGAACCATTGATGCTGCGTCGGCGGGTGCGGCCCGTGGAAGTGCTGCTCGGCGTTGTCGTGCTGGCGGGGCTGTACGTTATTTTTCGGTTCGAGTTTAACCGGGGGGCGGGGCTGGCGATGGCGGTGTTTTCGGCCATGCTGTCGTCGGTTTTTACCATCCTGAATAGCCGCTTTACCCACCGCTACGATGCGCTGGTGATCTCGTTTTATGAAATGGTCGGGGCGTTTGTTGGGTCGCTGGGATTTTTAGCCGGATATTTGGCCCTCGCCAATGCTCCCGTCCGGCTCGATGCATTCGTGCCGATGGGTTGGCAATGGCTGTGGCTGGCGGTATTGGCCTTTATTTGCACAGTGTACGCCTACACGGCAGCGGTGCGGCTGCTGCGTAAATTCTCGGCGTTTGCGGCCAACCTGACCGTCAACCTCGAACCCGTGTATGGGATTGGGCTGGCCTATCTGGTGTTTGGCGACAGCGAACGGATGACACCGGGCTTTTACATCGGCACCGTCGTTATTCTGGCGGCTGTGCTGGCTTACCCACTGTTGACGCGCCGACAACGACAATCGTCGGTTCCGGCCGTCGACCCGCTGCCTTAACTTAATTGGATGAACCGTTCGTATACCGAAACAATAACTAGCTGGATTACCCTGGGGCTGTTTTTAGTGGCAATCCTGCCCCTGCTGGTGCTCTCTTTTCACAATCACCCCTCGGCGGCCGACGATTACTGCTTCGCCGATACCGCTACCCGATTTGGCTTCTGGCAGGCACAGCGTTTTTATTACGATGGCTGGACGGGTCGTTATTTCTCCAACTTTCTGGTACACGGCAATCCGCTGGTGCTGGGCTGGTACGACGGGTTTCGGATTATTCCGGCCCTGACGACGATTGGCTGGGTGGCCGGTGCCTACGCATTCGTAAGCGAACTGTTGCGGCACGAACCGGTCCGTACCAAACTTGTGGTGACCGCCACACTCTTTACGCTGTTTATACTGGCCCTGCGCAGCACGGTAGAAGCGTTTTTCTGGACGGCGGCTGTTGCCTCCTACACCATTCCCACGGCCCTAACCTTTTACCTGCTGGCGGTATTGCTGCGCTGGTATCGGGTTCGTCCGGGCAGTATGCAACCGTTAACAGCCATTTGGGCGGGTTTTCTGGTCTTTGCCATTGTCGGTTCGAGCGAAACAAACCTTATTTTTCTGATTTTGCTGCTGAGTACTTTACTGGGCTATCGCCTGCTTTTTCGGCGTCAGTTCGATGCCCGGCTGGCGTTTCTGCTGGTCGTCGCGCTGGTGTCGGCCTGGTTGGTACTGCGGGCACCGGGCAACGCCATTCGGCTGGGGGGCAACAAACTGGGCGGTAATATCGGGTTCTCGTTCGTGTCGGCGTTTACGTTTCTGGCCAGACTGGTCCTGAACTGGCTGCTGACGACGCCCGTGTTACCGGTCTCGCTGCTGGCCCTGCCGCTGGCGGTTCGGTTCATGCGTACCGGGAATCCGACGCGGGTACTGTTTGCGGTACCGGTCTGGCTGGCGGGCGTTGTGTATGTTGGTCTGCTGGCCGCCATGATTTTTCCATCATACTACGGCATCGGTATTCCGCCGGTTTATCGGGTCACGAACGTCGTATATGGTTTCTTTCTGGTGGGCTGGTTTTATACCCTCACGGTTGTTGTCGGCTGGAGCATGCGGCAGGGCTGGCTACCCCGAACGGAGCTGCCCCTGCCGGGCTGGGCAGTGCTGGCTGCCGGTTTGTGGGTGGGTTATGGTTGCTGGGGCAGTGCGTCGCTGCGGGGTATGTACGCCGACTGGCTTCGGGGCGATGCCGCCCGTTACGATGCGGCCATGACCGAGCGGCATCAACAGTTGCTCTCTGCTGCCGATACGCTCCGGCTGCGGCCCCTGCCGGTCCATCCACCCACGCTGTTTGTGGAGGATATCCGCGAAAACCCCGACTTTCTCTGGAATCGTTGTCAGGCCGACTTCTACGGGCACAAGCGGATTGTGCTGGAACCGGCTGCTCTTACTAAACAATAACCCGTTGTATGTCAAGCGTCTGTATTATTATTCCCTGCTACAACGAAGCCAATCGGTTGCCCGTCGAAACGTTTCTGCTCTATCAGCATCAACACCCGGAGGTAACATTCTGCTTCGTGAACGACGGTAGTACCGATGCGACGGCGGAGGTGCTGCAACGCCTGACCCACCAGAACCCGCGCCAGAACGAGAGCCTGATGCTGGCCCAAAACGTCGGGAAAGCCGGGGCCGTTCGGGCGGGAATGCTGCTGATGTGCGACCGGCCGGTTGATTATTTAGGTTATTTCGACGCTGACTTAGCCACTCCGCTGCCCGCCATCAACGACCTGCAGCAGCAGTTGGACGAGTACCCCAACCGCGTGATGGTCATGGGGTCACGGATCAAGTACCTGGGGACCGATATCCGGCGCAGTCCCTTCCGGCATTACGTGGGGCGGGTGATTGCCACCTGCATTACCAACATTATCCGGCTGCCGGTGTACGATACGCAGTGCGGGGCCAAACTGTTCCGCCGGTCGGTGGTGGCTGGTCTTTTTGCCGACGTCTTTATCAGTCCGTGGCTGTTCGACGTTGAACTGCTGGCCCGGCTCATCCGGCAATATGGCCGGGCCGATCTCCTCGGTGGTCGGGTAGCCGAAGTGCCCCTCAAACAATGGGTTGAGCAGAGCGATTCGCGCATTTCGTCGACGTATTTTCTTAAACTCTGGTGGGAACTGTACCGCATTTACCGAACCTACCGAACCAAGGGCTGATGTGGCCCGAACGCTAAAAGGCGTAATTTCGCCCCCGAAACCGGTTGGTATCGCCTTACAGAGCCGCCGGTTGAGGGATATTTTCTGTCAATCTTCGGTGGTACACCCCAACTACCCACCTGTACTTTAGTCTTCGACGCATACTGCATGATACGTTTTTATCACTGGCTGGCTCGTCCGGTCGTTACGGGTTTACTGCTGCTGCTGCCTCTGCTGGCGTTTGGCTATTATTTTTTTTCGTTACAGTTCAACATTCTCTGGTTTGACGAGTACGAAAACATACCGTTTTTTCTTACCCATTTTGTTGATGCAACCACCTGGCGTGAACGCATCGACGCGTTGCTCCGTCCCAACAACGAGCATCGGCTGCTGTATCAGCGCTTAGTGGTTTACGGGCAGTATCTGCTGACTGGCGGGATTAACTTCAACGGACTGATGGTTTGGGGAAACCTCGGCATGCTGGTCGTTCTGTACCTCTTCTACCGCACCCTGCGTCGGCAAAAACTGCCTGCGGTGTACCTGCTGCCCGTGCCGCCGATATTATTTATTGCCCAGAATTACCTGCTGTCGTTAACCGCGCTGTATACGTTGCAGTATTTGGCCATCATCATGCTCATTCTGGTCACGTTGTACTGGCTGGCCGGCAATACCGAACGAAGCTTTATTGGGGCCACCTGCTTGGGGGTGTTCAGTACCTTCAGCATGGGCAACGGGTTGCTGGTGTGGCCCGCCGGGGCAATTGTGCTGCTGTGTCAGCGGCAATGGGGACGATTGGGCGTGTGGGTCTGCGTGGGGGCATCGGCAATCTGGGGCTATTTTTATGGTTACTCGGTACAACAGGGCAATACCGAAGGGTTTGCTTTTGTGGCGACGCACCCCTTGGAGACCATCCGCGGACTGCTGGTTTACGCGGGCAGCCTGCTCGACCTGCTGCCCGCTATGCCCCTTCAGAACCGGACCTGGCTGCCACTGGTGGGGGGCATCGTCGTGCTTAGCTTTCTGACGGGCTGGTTGC
This sequence comes from Cytophagales bacterium, assembly GCA_038327655.1. Taxonomy (GTDB): domain Bacteria; phylum Bacteroidota; class Bacteroidia; order Cytophagales; family Spirosomataceae; genus JBBQLG01. The sequence continues at coordinate 12,349 of JBBQLG010000009.1, read as the reverse complement.
TGCGAATGCTGTTCCGCTCGCTGACGGAACGCCGTTCTGGGCTGCCCCATTACGATGCATTTATGGTGGGGTGCGTGTCGTTTCTGCTGGCCAATACGCTGCTGATCGCCATTTTTCGGATTCGATTTGGCTTCATGCTGGTGTTATGGAGCACCTACCGTACCTACATTCTAATCCTGTGGGTGGTTGCTTACTTAGTCCTCCTCCGCCTGTTATCGGAAACAAACCGGATGCGGTTCCTGCCCGTGGCCTGGTTGCTGTTTACCGGCATCGGCATCATTTCGTACATTACCTACGTACCCGAAGCCATCGACCGGCGGCATCACATGCAGGGCCTGACGTTTGACCAGCGGTATAGCCGGGTCGGGCTGGGTGGTACCCGAAACTCCGCGCTGGCCGTGTACATCGAAAAACTGACGATTGATATGGAGCGTCGGGGGTGGTATTCGCTGCCCCAACCGGTATTGGCGGACGGCGAAACCCAACTGCTTGGCCCGGTGCGGGATACCCTTAATGCCCCGCCGATGACCGTTGCCACCACGCCTGAGTACATCACCGTTCGGAGCGACGACCCTGCCTACCAGGTGGACCGGGACCGGGAAACGTACCTCGTTTTTAAATCCGACGCCTACACGTACGTTATGTCGGCCCGGCAACCCTGGTCTCTGGGTCGCAATCCGTTTGCCCGACCGCCGGGTTTTGTGGCTGAGATGCCCGTTCAGATGATTCAGCCCGGCCGCTATCGACTGGGGATATTCCGGACGGAGGGCGGCAAGGGCGTGGCGCAGTTCTCCGGGCAGTTTGCGGATGTAAAATAATTCGGATCAACGCCCGGGTAAAGCGGTCTGGCCTGTTTCGGGACCAACCGCCGACCGATCATCCGTTTGCCTCCGACAAATTTCGGCCCGGCGATCTGTACGGCGTTTCTTTTCTGCCTGCTGTCGGGATGCGTCAACCGGTCTGAAATACCTTTTTCTCGATTAGGGCTTTACTCGTACCACCCGTTCCGATGCTTTTTAATTCCCTCCAATTCCTGCTTTATTTCGTAGCCGTCACGCTGGCTTACTACAGTTTGGGCTGGGCGGGACGGTGGCGGCTGTTGTTGCTGGCAAGCCTGTACTTTTACATGGTTTTCAAGCCCGCCTACATCCTGATTCTGGGGCTGACTATCATAATCGACTACATAGCCGGTATCTGGATCGAGAAATCACAGGGGCCTGCCCGGCGGTGGCTGCTGATCGTTTCGCTGATCTCCAACCTCGGTATTCTGGCGTTCTTTAAATACCTCGGTTTCTTTACCGAAAACATTGCGGGCCTGTTCGACTTTCTGGGCCTGCCGCATCTGGCCGATACGCTGACCATCCTTTCCGACCGGGTGTTCGTGAACGTGCTGATTTTCTTTGGCCAGAGCGATGTCACGTCGTTCAAAGACGGCGTTGTCAATATCCTGCCCATTGGTCTGTCGTTCCACACGTTTCAGGCCATGAGTTATACCATTGAGGTGTACCGGGGCAATCAGAAGGCCGAGCGCCACTTCGGCCTGTACGCCCTTTACGTGATGTTTTATCCGCAGTTGGTGGCGGGGCCGATTGAACGGCCACAGAACGTACTGCCGCAGTTTCACCAATACTTCAAATACGATTTCGAGAATGTGAAAGCCGGACTGATGCAGATGGCGTTCGGGTTTTTCAAGAAAGTGGTCATTGCCGACCGGCTGGCGATGGTGGTCGGGCATTCGTATAACCACCCCGAACAGCACAATGGCCTCACGCTGCTCGTGGCCACGTTTTTCTTCACCTTCCAGATCTACTGCGACTTTTCGGGGTATTCCGACATCGCCATCGGAGCAGCCCGCGTGATGGGGTTTAACTTAATGGAAAACTTCCGGGCACCGTATTTTGCCCAATCCATCTCGGAATTCTGGCGACGCTGGCACATTTCGCTCTCCACCTGGTTCCGCGATTACCTCTACATTCCGCTCGGGGGGAGCCGTCGGGGGGAGTACCGGCAGTACCTGAACCTGTTCATCGTCTTTCTGGCTTCCGGTCTCTGGCACGGGGCCAACTGGACGTACATCATCTGGGGCGGACTGAACGGCGCGTATCAGATTCTGGCCGTCCTGCGCGACAAAGGGCTGGCTAAATTGGGCCTGACCTGGCCGGGCTTCGTGCCGTTGAAAGATCGTCCGGCTACGTTGTTCCGCACCATCACCAACGTCCTGATTACGTTCGTGCTCATCATGCTGACGTGGGTGTTTTTCCGGGCTGTCAGTGTCCACGATGCCCTGCTGATTCTGCACCGCATTGCCACGCTTTCGTTTACTGATGCCATCAGTACCCCGTTGAATACTAATGAGATGTGGTTCAGCATCGGGCTGATCGGGGTGTTGCTGGTGAAGGAATATTTCTACCTGACGATCCCGACGCGCAACACGCCCCGGTTTTACGCGCTCCTTGTTGCGCTGGCCGTGCTCATCTATTTCTTCGGTGTCTTCACCTCCAACCAGTTCATCTACTTTCAGTTCTGACAAAAACTATGCGCTCAGTTTTACTCTGCTTACTCGTCAGTTTTCTGGGACTAAATGTTTTTCAGCCAGTTTTAGCACAGGTATCGGCGAAGCCTAAAGCCAAATATGCTTACCAGTTATACTTACCGAAAGATTATAGTGATTCAGCTAAAGTATATCCACTGGTAATTTATCTGCATGGTGGGTCACAGCGGGGGAATAATCTCGCAAAACTTGACATCTATGGCCTGCCATACTTAGTCAAACAAGGGCAGGATTTCGACTTTGTTATGGTGGCTCCTCAGTGCCCGGAGGGAAAATACTGGTCAAGTGAGAACTGGTTCGATTCTCTTTATAGCGATGTCACTAACCGGTACCGGATTGATCGTAATCGGGTTTACTTAACTGGGATCAGTATGGGTGGATATGGCACCTGGCAAACGGCGGTGGCTTATCCCAACACCTTTGCCGCTATTCTTCCCCTTTGTGGAGGTTGCGACGATTCCACTCAGATTTGCCGCATTCGCCATATTCCTGTCTGGACGTTTCACGGCACCGCCGATGCTGCTGTTCCAGTTAGGGAGACTGTGAATCTGGTAAAACGTCTACAGGCTTGTGATGGAATGATAAAGTTTACCCGGATGGAAGGCGAAGGACATGGTATCCAATACCTTTACGAAGACCGAAAACTTTATGACTGGTTACTAAAACAGCATAAGTAGGGCGGCTGCTAACCGCTACTTCTTCGGCGTCTTCACCTCCAACCAGTTCATTTACTTTCAGTTCTGATAGTCAGCCTGTCTTAATCACAGCTAAAAAGTGTGCTCCGAGCCTACCTAATGAGGTAAGGTAGAGTAATATGTTGTTTCACTTCTTCATACTAATTGATGAGTCATTACTCATTAATTCATGCCTACATTTTTCCATAATTAACTAATTTCATTTATTATTTTGTTTTAGTAACCGTATAATTACCTGGCTTAAAAAGTATTTTCACGCTTTCGTTGTAGAAAAAAGGAGTTGATATTTGGTTTAAAATCAGTGCTTTACTGTAAACTTAATTCGCCTGTTTTTCCATGACGCAGCAACCAAAAACCCGACCAACTATTTTCATCGGTTCCTCAACAAAAGGAGTTCCAATAGCCGAAGCCCTTCAGGAGGGACTTATCAAATATTATGAAGTGGAATTGTGGGGGCAGGGTACGTTCCGCCTGATGCAATCCAATATAAACTCCCTGATTGAAGCGGGTAAGTACTTTGATTATGCCGTTCTGGTGCTGACGCCTGATGATGAGATTACGGCCAACGCTACAACTGTGCCATCGCCGAGGGATAACGTGATTTTTGAGATCGGTTTCTTTCTTGGTGCGCTTGGGCAGGAACGCACGTTCATCGTATATGACCATACCGCCAATTTGAAAATTCCGTCAGACCTGGCCGGTATTAGTTTTGCTACATTCTACCCATCGGCCAGCGGGCACCTCACGGCGGCATTGGGACCTGCCTGTACCAAGATCAAAAATTCCATTGAGGCCATTAAGCCTCCCGGCCCCGGACCCGAAGTGCACAACCTTGTTCAGAGTGCGCTGAAAGTCGTGTCCAGTGCCCTCACCATTCCGCTAAGTTTCGACGTATCGAAGTTACGGGCATTCATTTTTAAGTTGGAAGGTAATGAGCTGGTTTGTAAATACTTATGGACGCCACCCCAAACCCAGACGCGTGAAGAAGTAGGCCTTACGTTTAAAGTGGACGATGTAACCGCCAGACAGGTAGCCGTTGTAAAAGCGGCTATTCGCAAGAGTGTTGTTGCGGTGGCTGTCTCGCCATTGGTCGGCGACGTAGATGCCATTCAGGGAGAGGTTGAAGAGGACATTCGCTTTATTCTGGCGGCTCCCATTCTGGGAGAGAATGGGGAGGTGTGGGGTACGGTAGATTTAGATGCGTCAAGTCCGGAAGGGGAAAAATTGCTGCGACAATCTCTATCGAAAAACGTAATTTTTGAACTGGGAAAACACCTTTACCTCGCCCTGACAAATAAAGTTGCGCCGGTTAAGAATGCCTGACCCGGTTGCCCTATCGTACGTATAACTAAACGTAGTTATCCTTATTCGAAATCAACAAATGAAATGGAAACTATAAAACTATTCGGCACGGAAGTGTATAAATTTTCCAGAATTAACTGGTGGGCGTATGTGATCTACGTTACACTGATATATATTGCAACCCATGTGGATAAGAATGATGGTGTAGATATCGTCTTTGTAACATTGGTGCATTTTGCCGCCGATATTTTTATAATGATGATGTTTACCTTGTATGCGCGTAACAGGTACGGCGAAGGTGCTATTTTTCAGATTGTATCAATGGTACTATTTACATCAATCAAAGTATATACGGGTGCTAAACACAATACATGGTACTTTCTGGCGGCTGATCCGGTTTATGCGCTGGCGGCACTGAAAAACTATTGGCTGGACGTGAAGAAAATCGATGTAAAGTGGATCAATTACGTTACGATGTCTTTGTTAAGCGTATTGCTGATTTTTATTGCAATTCCTTTTGTTCAGAGAGTAACCCATGCAGGAGTTATATTGGAGGAGGAGTGGGTTTTAATAACCGGGCTGTTTGGTTTTGCCGTGGCGCTATCCACCACGGGCAATGAGCGGCTGCGTTATCTGCTTTCAGTGATAGCCCTGTTCATCCTCGTGGTTGGCTCCGCATTGGTGATACGTGCGTTCCTGGCTGACTCCCGTCAGCTTCCCGGTCTTTTCATTTCCTACTTCATTCTGCCACTCACCGTACTTGCTTTTTACCTTAAGCAGTGGCCCGCCATGCTGGGCAAGCACAGCCTTTCCGTTTAGAGAGTGACTGGTGCTCACCGGCCAATGGCCACTTTGCGCAGGATGGAGTCGATTACCTGCAAGGTGGTAACCCCATCGGCTTCGGCTTCGTAATTGAGTATAATCCGGTGATTGAATACGTCCGGGGCCACTTCTTTGATGTCTTCGGGCAGAACGTAGTCGCGCTGATCGAAGTAGGCCATTGCTTTGGCGGCTAAGTTGAGGTGAATGCTGGCGCGGGGCGACACGCCGTACTGAATGTACCGGGCTTCGTCGCGGAGGCCATATTCCAGCGGCCTGCGGGTGGCAAAAACCAGTTCGATGATGTAGCGTTCGAGGGTATCGGAAATGTTGATTTTGTTGATTTCGTCGCGGATGGCCGAGATGTCGTCCTTATCCAGAATCGGCCGGACTTCATAGTCAAAGTTCATGTTCGACATCCGGCGCATCACCGTCAGTTCGTCGTCTTTGGTCAGGTAATCGACAAACACTTTCATCATAAACCGGTCGACCTGTGCTTCGGGCAGGGGGTAGGTACCTTCCTGTTCGACCGGGTTATGCGTGGCCAGCACCAGAAACGGCCGGTCAAGCACAAATGTTTCCTCCCCAATGGTCACCTGCTTTTCCTGCATCGCTTCCAGCAGGGCCGATTGTACTTTGGCCGGGGAGCGATTCACTTCATCGGCTAAGATCAGGTTGGCAAATACGGGTCCCTGCTTTACTTCGAACTCGGCCGTTTTCTGGTTGAAAATCATCGTCCCGACCAAATCGGCGGGCAATAGATCGGGTGTGAACTGAATGCGCTGAAAATCGAGTTGCAAAACCTTCGCCAGGGTGTTGATGGTCAGCGTTTTGGCAAGGCCCGGTACGCCTTCGAGGAGGATGTGCCCACCGGTAAACAGCCCGATCAGCAACCGGTTCAGGAGTCGGTCCTGCCCCACCACAACCTGACCGATCTCGGTCAGTACGTCGCGGATTTTAGTATGATAGGAGAGGGCTGGTGTCATTAAAAACAGTTTGTAGCTTGTAGTTTGTAATTAAAAAAATACAAACGGCAGCGGCCGACCGTCACGAACTGGTTGAACCACTAACTAACGACTTGCCCGGAGGCTGCGATCTTTGCCGTGAATGTCTTTGTAAATCTTAATCCGGGTAAACCCCTGTTCGGCGAAAACATGCTGCGTCGCGTCGCCAAAGCGTTCGTTGATTTCGACGTAGCAGGCTCCGGTGTCGGCGAGGTGTCTGGCTGAGAATTCGGCTACCGCTTTGTAAAAAATCAGCGGGTCGTTATCTTCTACGAACAGCGCGATGCCCGGTTCGTAATCCAGCACGTTTTTGTTCATGTCGGCGGCTTCGGAGCGGGTTACGTAGGGCGGATTGCTCACGATACAGTCAAATTTACGGGATTCACCGGCGGATACAATCAAGATGTCCTGGTGTTCAAACAGGACGTTGGTGCTCAGATTGTCGGCATTGCGCTGCGCCATCGCCAGGGCTTCGTCGGACACATCCCAGGCCGTAACGTCGGCCTGTGGCAGAAACCGGGCCAGCGTCACGGCCAAACAACCGCTGCCCGTACCTATATCAACCACACGAACGGCCCCCTCCCGGTCCGAAAAATCGTGCATAATCAGCCGGACCAGGTCCTCCGTTTCGGGGCGGGGAATGAGTACGTCGGGCGATACTTCAAACTCCAGTCCGCAAAAGATCGTCGTGCCAATTACGTGCTGAATGGGTTCCTCCCGGTTCAGCCGCTCAATGATGCGGAACCAGTCGGGTTCGGTGCGGTTGGGGGGCAGGGGTTTGTCGCCCAGCACATCGGCTTTACGGAAACCAAAATAGTGGTCGAGCAGCATAAACGCCATTTCCCGTGCTTCTTCGGGTGGGTAGGCCGTAATGTTTCGGGTCAGTTGCTGATAAAGCGGTCTGGCGGTGGTTGCCATGCGTGGGTTCGGTATTTTTGCCAAAAATAGCCAAGTTTTCTGATGCAAACTCACTTCATGCGCCGGGCACTCCAACTGGCCGCGCTGGGCCGGGGAACCGTTAGCCCCAATCCGCTGGTCGGTTGCGTCATTGTTTACGAAATGCCGGACAGTACCCCACGCATCATTGGCGAGGGCTGGCACCGGCAGTACGGTGGCCCTCATGCCGAAGTCAATGCTGTACGCTCCGTAAAACCCGAAGACGAACACCTGCTGCCCGATGCCACGGTTTATGTGACGCTGGAGCCGTGTGCGCACTGGGGCAAAACGCCACCCTGCGCCGATCTGCTGATCGAAAAACGGATAAAACGGGTCGTTATCTGCAATGAAGACCCGTATCCATTAGTCGATGGGCGGGGCATCGGTAAGCTCCGGGCGGCTGGCATTGACGTAGAAATTGGGCTGCTATCCGATGAAGGCCGCTACCTGAACCGGCGTTTTTTTACGTCGGTCGAAAAGCAACGGCCCCACATCATCCTGAAATGGGCTGAAACGGCCGACGGTTTCATTGCCGGGCCGGGTGCGGTCCGACGTTTCGGAGACGCCGTAAAAATCAGCGGTGATCTGTCGCACCGGCTGGTTCACCGCTGGCGGGCCGAAGAAGACGCCATTATGGTCGGCACCAATACCGCCCGGCTGGACAATCCGCGCCTGAACGTGCGGCTGTGGCCGACTGCGGCTCCGGCGAATCCGGTTCGGGTCGTGATTGACAAGGAGCTAACGTTACCGACTGACCTGCATCTGTTCGACGGTTCGCAGCCGACGCTGGTGTATCACCTCACCGGTGAGGTACCTCCCGGTGAGGCTACCTATCAACAACTCCGCCCTGACCAGCCGTTCCTGCCCCAATTGCTAACCAACCTACACGAGCGCCGGATTCACTCGGTGTTAGTCGAGGGGGGTACAATGTTGCTGCAATCGCTTATCGACGCGGGACTGTGGGACGAAATGGCGGTGTTCAAAAGTCCGCTGGTGCTGGGCGCGGGCGTAGCGGCTCCGGTTATTCGCGGGCAATGGGTCGCCACCGAAACGGTGGGCGAAGACGAACTGCGCTGGTTCAGGCCGTGAGTACCCGCTGAACCGTCAGCGCCTGATCCAGCACGACCAAATTCGCGACGTAACCGGCCTGGATTTTGCCCAACTGACCGCCCAGGCCAATGATTTCGGCGGGCAGGGTAGTGGCCATGCGGAAGGCATCTTCGGGGGCTAACCCCGCCTTGTCGATGCAAACCTTCACCGCGTCGAGCAGGGTGATAGACGAACCTGCCAGCTTACCCTCCTGATTCGTGTAACGGCCCTCGTGATACTCGATAATGAAGTCTTCAAAGGCCAGCGAGGGCCGGGGCGGATGCGCAAAGGTCGCGTCCGAGATCAGGAATAGTCGGTTGGGTAACAACCGGTACGCCAGCCGGATCGCAGCCGGGTCGCAGTGAAAACCGTCGGCAATTAAACTGGCTTTTACCGTCGGATGGTCGAAAATGGCACCCACCACGCCCGGTTCGCGGCTCTCGAACCCGCGCATCGCATTGTAGAGGTGCGTCGCCAATCCGATAACCGGTTTATTCGTCTCATCCAGGGCATCGAATGCATCCGTTGCCTGCCGGTACGTTGCATCGGTATGGCCCGCCGATAACAGCCAGCCGCTCTCCGTAAACCAGCCCAACTGCTCCGCCGTGAAGCATTCCGGTGCAATGGTCATCATCCGAATCACGTCACGACCAGTGACCAGCAGTTCGCGGATTTCGGCCTCGTTGGGTTGGCGGACGTAGTTCAGGCTGTGCGCCCCCCGGCGGATGGGGTTCAGGTACGGCCCTTCGACGTGCAGGCCCAGCACCCCCAGCGGATTGGAAAGACGTACCGCTCGCACGGCGTCAATGGCACTCAGAATCGTTGCCTGACTCGTCGAATACAGCGTGGGCATGACCGACGTAGTGCCGTTTTGGCGGTGCGTGTCGTAAATATGCCGGACGGTTTCGGCGGTCGGTTCCTGATTCAGGTAATGGTCTGACCCACCGTACAATTGCAGGTCGATAAAGCCCGGTACAAGCCATTGCTCCTGTAAATCAACCGCGTCCGGATCATGGATTGGGCCGGTCGAAACTTCCTGAATCCGGCCGTTTGCCACGCGTACCGATGCGTGGGTGAGCACATCGGAGCTGGTAAAAACGGTGGCATTGGTCAATAGAATGTCGGGTGATGGAGTCATACCTGTTGAGCCATGCGGCCGTTATTGCACTTGTTTCGTCAGTTTCACCGGGGCCGCTAACCAGTCTTTTGCTTTTGCCCCGAACGCCTGCATGTGCGGCATCTGGTTGTGCGCCTGCAACCCGGCTTCATCGGCCCACAACTCGTGCATGATGAACTGGGTTGGCTCTTCGGTGCTCTGAAACAAGGTGTACATCAGGCAGGCTTCCTCCTGACGCACCTGCTGAATCAACTCGTGCAGACCTTTTTTCAGGTCAGTTTCGGCACCGGGGCGGGCCGTTATTTCGGCAAAGACAAGAAGGGACATGGCGTTTTTTATGGGGAGAAGACTAAAAACGAACCGGTTTACTACCTATTTAACGAGGAGTCTGCCAGATTTCCCAGGCTTTTTCGGCCTGTAGTTCCAGCATCGGCAGGCCGTTGTGCGTGGCGGCACCCTGTTCGGCACCCCGGCGCATGAACAGCGTTTCGGTTGGATTGTAGACCAGATCGTAGAGTAGATGCCGGTTCGTCAGTTGATCGTAGGGCAGATTCGGGGCCTCGTCGACATGCGGGTACATACCCACGGGCGAGGTGTTGATAACTAACCAATGTGTGTGGATAACCCCGGTTATTTGTTCGTACGAGAGCTGATTTGCGGTCTGCGTTCGTGAAACGAGTTGGAATGGAATGTCCAGATCGGTCAGGGCCGCCGTTACGGCCTTCGACGCACCACCCGTACCAAGAACTAAGGCCTGTAGTCCCTCGGTCGACCTGTTCAGTTGCCGGAACCAGTCTTCGAGCGATTGCCGGAACCCGTAGTAGTCCGAGTTGTAGCCCGTCCGGGAACCGTTGATTTCCAGTTTGATGACATTGACCGCTCCTACTTTTTCGGCCGAGGCATCGAGTCGGTCCAGATAGGGAAAAACAGCCTGTTTGTGCGGGATGGTTACGTTCAGGCCGCGCAGACCGGGTGTTTGCAACAAGGCGGAGAGGGTAGCAATATCGGGTAGTTCGAACAGGTCGTAACGGCTGTCGGTGATGCCTTCCCGCGCGAATTTCTCCGTAAAGTATTTTTTGGAAAACGAGTGCGTCAGGGGATACCCGATCAGGCCGTAGATGTTCATGACCGCGATTTTTACAGGATTTAAAGGGATTAAACAGGATTTTGTTTTGCGTTACGGTAAAGACAAAATTCTGCTTAATCCGTCAAATCCTGTAAAAATCGCGGTTATACCGTCGGCCGGCTAAACCGACTTTTGGCGAACTGGTACACAATTGGCAACAGCGACAGGCCGACGATACCGAAAACGACCAGCTCGAAGTTTTTCTGAACCACGGCTAAATTGCCGAAGAAAAAGCCCAGCAGCGTGATGCTGACCACCCATAACACGGCACCCATGATGCAGAACCGAATGTAAGTACCATAATGCATGCTGCCCGCGCCGGCCACAAAGGGTGCAATCGTGCGGACGATGGGAATAAACCGGGCAATAATCACCGTTCGGCCACCGTGTTTGGCGTAGAATTTCTCCGTCTCGTCGATGTACTCCCGCTTGAAGAACAGAATCCGTTTGCGCGATTTGATACGGCTTCCCAGGAACTTGCCGACGAAATAATTGACATTATCACCCAGTAGCGCGGCTACAATCAAGAGGGGAATAATGATTTCCACGTGGAGGTCGTTGCCCGGCCGGGCGGCCAGCGCACCAGCCGCAAACAACAGCGAATCGCCGGGCAGCAGGGGCATCACGATCAGGCCCGTTTCGGTAAAAATAATCAGGAACAGGATGGCGTAGAACAAAACGCCGTACTGGTTAGCCCACGCGTCGAGGTAACGGTCGAGGTGGAGCAGAAAGTCGATAAGCGAGTGGATGAGTTCCATGACCCGATTAGTTCAAAAAGTGAGAAAACGTATCGCCCCGCAATCCTAACCGAATGGTTTCCAGACCAATTACTTCGCTGGGGGCGATGTTGCCAACGTTGACATTGGCACCGAGCAGTTTCACAAACCACACCTGCTGTTCTTTTTGGGGAGCCTCCCACAAAATATTTTCGGCCGGTACCTGCGTCAGAATTTCTTCGACTAAACCCTGCCGTACCTCACCGCTCGACCGGAACAGACCCACCGTGCCGCCTTCGCGGGCTTCGCCGATCACTTTCCAGGCGCCGGCGGCCAATTCAGCCTTCATCTGCTGAATCCACTTGTAGGGCGGGATAATTTTTGCTTCGTCTTTCGAGCCGACTTCCGATAGCACCGTTACCTGTGTAGCTAAGGTGCGGATGTAATTCAGCTTGTCGTCCTGCTTCATGTCCAATGAGCCGTCGGAGACTTCGGCGTACTGCAAGTCGAAGGTATCGAGTAGTTTACGGTAATCGTCGAACTGATTTCTGACCACGAAAGCCTCGAACAGCGTACCGCCGAAATAAACCGGAATGCCCGCACTTTTGTAAATCAGGAGTTTCTCCTTTAGCTGGGGTGTGACAAAGGAGGTGGCCCAACCTAATTTGACAATATCAACGTACCCGGCGGAAGTGGAGAGGAAATCGTCGACCTGGCGGAGGCTCAGGCCCTTATCCATCACCATCGTCAGTCCGTTCTGACGGGGTTTGGGTGTGCGGTCGGGAATCTGGGTAAGCTCGTAATTCATTCTAAGGCAATCAACAGGAGAGGAATTGATGCGCCAAAAGTAGCATAACTACTGGTAACCCCACAAGAAAGTCCACAAAAAAGAGCGTCTGGTGCGACTCTGACTTGGTTAAGTGCTATTTTTGCCCACTATGGAAAACGATAGTCTCAGAAATTCACGCCTTGATTTTTTTCGCTCCCAGATTGG
>JBBQLG010000008.1:0-79731 GCA_038327655.1 Cytophagales bacterium | reverse complement strand
CATTGTCAATCTCAAACAGGTTCAGCACGAAAGTTCGATATTTGTCCCGGTCGAGGTCAAAAAGCTTGGGTAAATCATACAGGCCTGTATTGACGGTAGCAAACGTACGGGCGGGTTGACCGTATCTCTGCGCGGGATTGGCCAAGCTTTTACTGGCCTGAATTTGCAGAAGCCGTTTCTGCATAGTGTAGAAGGATAACTTACCGATGTCACATGTAATCCAGCGTCGGCCCAGCTTTTCGGCAACAGCGGGTGTAGTACCACTGCCGCCGAAAAAATCGAGCACTAAATCATCACGATTGGTTGATGACTCAATAATTCGCTTTAGCAGTAGGTCAGGTTTCTGAGTAGGATAACCGGTGTTATCTTCTTCAATGTAGGCATATGTTCCTACTGGATAATCATTAAATGATTCCGCCAAATCGTCCTTTCCTATCCAGACATCCCAAGCCGTTTGAGGCCTCTTCCGATTAGCATCTTCTATAGCCTGCTGTTTAGTAAGCGTAGGATCTGTACAGATATAGGTTTTCAGGTATGTAGATCCACCACTGCTTTCACGCCCTCTTGTATAGTACCAGCCATTCTCGTCCTTTGTCAAAGCATTCGTTATACGCTTTGAATAGCCTAATCTGGGTGGTGGGTTGAATGTAGCATTTGGTGCTTTATAACAGTAAATCGCTTCATGAGCTTTCGGAAAGAATTTACCTGAGCCCATTAAACCACATACCCAGACAATTTCTACAAACTGAAAACCTGTAAAAATCTCATCTAAGATCACTTTGATAGTGTGTCCCTTCTTGGCATCCAAATGGACATAAATTGTCCCATCGTTTGCCAACAACTCCCTTGCAACAATAAGCCGACGACGCAGGAATTCTACAAAATCGCTACCTTTTGCTCTGTCACTATATGCTAACTGTCCTGTTTTGTTATTAAAATCTGATTCTGTAGCAAACGGCGGATCAATGTAGATTAACTTCACTTGGCCTTTCACCCGATCACGGATGAGGTCATCAGTATTGGCATACAAGGTTTTAAGGAATTGGAGATTATCCCCGAATACCATCAGGTTGCGCCACCCGTCGGCAAACCCTTCACGGGTGCCGTTAAAGACCTTTTCGATTTGCAGAGGCATTGCCGTTATCCCGTCTTCATCCGCCAGAATGTCTTCCCGGCGCATCTTGCCCGCGTAGACCAACTCATACTCTTTCTGAAGCGTTGGAAATAGTTTGTATTTGAAGTCGGCGGGGATTGGCTCCCCCTTACGAAGTCTCTCAATGAGGTAATCGCGTTCTTCGTCAGGCAGTTGTGGAATCATGGCAGTCACTAAAAGCGTAACTACGAAGAAAATATAACTGAAAGTATAAATTCAAAACTGACAGTACTATCTTAGCCACTGAAAGTACTAATAAAACACCGTATGGAAACGCTACTGGTAGGAAACAAAATCAAGAAACTCCGCGAACTCCGCAATTTTACCCAGGATTACATGGCCGATGCCCTACAGATGTCACAGGCAGGCTATGGCAAAATCGAACGCGATGAAACGGACATTTCACTCTCCCGGCTTCAACAGGTCGCCGAGGTGCTGAAGGTAGGGCTGAACGACTTGATCGGCTTTGATGAGAAGATGGTAGTCTTTGGCGCTATGAACACCCATTCTTCAGCTAACAGCGGTATATTTTTGGGGAAGGACAATTTTGATAACGAGCGTAAACTGTATGAAGAGCGAATTCAGGGGCTACAGGATGAAGTAGCTTATCTGAAGACGGTGATTGATAAGCTGATGAGCCGATAATTTCACTGCGGTGCATTACCGCATTTCGCTCAGCCGAAGCCAGTAGAGGGCCGCGAAGATGATGCTGAAAAAGACGCCGAACGTAGCGTTCAGGGCCGTAAAACCGACCAGTACCACCGGCGCGATAAGCCCGACGACGACCCCGGCCACGTACACGTACCAGCCCATACGACGTAGGTTGAACATCAGGATGGCCCCGATGAGCGTCAGCAGCGAATAACCGATTTGTCCGATTGCCAGCCGACGCACAAAATCGGAGTCGCCGGGACCGGGGCCGCCCCCGTCGGTATCACTCAGCGAGGGTGTACTCAGAGTAGCCGGGGGCGGGTTGGTACCGCTTCGGGGAGCTTCGTCGCGCTTGATTTCAGTGACGGCGTCAGTGCGAAAAATGGTCGTTATGTTATCGAACAGGCTCCAGGCGCAGCCCAGAAACGTCAGTACACAAAGCGTAGTCAGAAATTCGGAGCGCATGGGCGGAGGGAAGAAACTGATTTATGAAACCTTCCGGAATAGCAATAGTTTTACCCCGAAACATGGACAAACTTACGACCAAATGACCTTACAGGAACTAACCGACCAGATCCGATTGAAAGCCGAACACGCCGATTCGCTTAATGCCACGGCCAAACTCATTACCGATCAGGGTGTTATCTACATCGATGCCAAACAGTCGCCCGCCGTGGTGTCCAACGAGGATAAAGATGCCGACTGCGAACTGCATGTCAGCATGGAGAACCTGGAGAAGCTAGGCTCCGGAGAACTGAACCCGATGATGGCCTTTATGGGCGGCAAGCTCAAAGTAAAAGGCGACATGGGCGTGGCCATGAAGATGGGCCAGGTGATGAGCTAAACGAAATGTCATTGGCAGCCATTTGTTGTCATTGCCGGTTACGACCAATGATAATAAATGGCTACCAATAACCCTTTAACTTACTCCATCCAGACCGTTTTGATGTTCATAAACTCCCGCATGCCAACATCGGCCAGTTCGCGGCCAAAGCCTGACTGTTTGATACCCCCGAAGGGCACCCGCGCATCCGAACGCATCATCGCGTTCACAAACACCGACCCGGCCTGAATCCGGCGGGCAAGCCGCTCAGCCTTCTCCAGGTCCCGCGTCCACAGCGCCGAGCCTAACCCGAAATTGGATTGATTGGCCAGCCGGATGGCGTCATTTTCGTCGGTCGCTTCGATAATCACAGCCAGCGGCCCGAACGTTTCTTCGTCGAACGCGGCCATGCCCGGCTGAACATTGTCCAGTAGCATGGGCTGAATGATGCAGCCGTCCCGCTTACCGCCAGCCAACAAGCGGGCTCCCTGCGCCACCGACGCCCGGCATTGCCGTTCAATGGCATCGGCCAGATCGGGGCGGGCGACGGGTCCCATGGTCGTAGCCGGGTCGGTGGGGTCGCCGGGCCGGATGGCGCGGATGTAATGCAGTACCAGATCAGTAAACAGGTCTTTTACCGATTTCTCCACGATGAATCGCTTGGCGGCAATGCAACTCTGACCAGCGTTCTGCATCCGCGATTTCACGGCGGTTTCGGCGGCTTTCGCCATATCGGCGTCGGCCAGGACAATCAGCGCGTCGGACCCGCCCAGTTCCAGCACCGATTTTTTGACCTGACTGCCCGCAATAGCCGCCACCGATGCTCCTGCCCGGCCACTGCCGGTGAGGGTTACGGCTTTTACGCGCTGATCGTTCAGTAACGTTTCTACGACGGGTACATCTACCAGCAGGGCCTGAAACGCACCGTCGGGAAATCCGCTGTTCCGAAAGACTTCTTCGATGGCCAGCGCACAGCCGAACGTGTTGGGCGCGTGTTTCAGCAAGCCCACATTACCGGCAACCAGCGCGGGCGCAGCAAACCGAAACACCTGCCAGAACGGAAAATTCCAGGGCATGATGGCCAGTACCGGCCCCAGCGGTTCGTAACGGATAAAGCTTTTTCGGGCGTCGGTCTGAACGGTTAAATCAGCGAGGAAGGCGTCGGCGTGGTCGGTGTAGAAATGGCAGGCCAACGCACATTTCTCGATTTCGGCCACGGCTTCGGCGGTAATCTTCCCCATTTCGGCGGTAATCAGGGCACCGTAACGCGTTTTGTTAGCCGTCAGGTAATCACCCGCCCGGTGCAGGAAACCCACGCGGACCGATACTGGCAACGCCGACCAGTCGGCAAAAGCCCGGTCGGCGCGTTGTAGTTTCTGCTCAATTGCCGGTTGATCGTCGGCCGGGTACGTTTGAATAACTTCCTGAGTATACGGATTAATGGACGGAAAGGTCATGGGGTCGGTCAGAACTCATTTTTGTTGAGATCTTCGACCAGCAAAACCATCGTGTCGATCATTTGTTCCCAACGATCTTCGCCCACCACGCCCGACAAACGGGCTTTTACGTCCAGCATACAGTCCTGCAAATCGCCGAACAGCGCTTTACCCCGTTCGCTGAGGCAGATGATGCTCGACCGGGAGTCGGCTTCATTCTTTTTGGTATGGATATAGCCTTCCCGTTCGAGCAGGTTGACCACTTTACTCATGGCTTGTTTGGTCACGCTTGCCCGTTTGGCCAGTTCGTTGTTAGTGACCCCCTCTTCGGTAATGCTCCCCAGAAACTGCATGTAACTCAGCTTGAAGTCTGTGTACCCCAATGCGTGTAGTTTTGGCTCGATTTGCAGGTCACAGTGCCGTTTCATCCGCCAGAATAGCCGGCCGAACGCACGCTCCCGAATCCGCTCGAAATTGGAGTAATCAAAGTTTTTAGATGGTGCCTCCATGATCATAATCGGGAAGTTAAACAGTCCGAGAATATATTGGAAAAAAAGTGTGTACGAATATAGTCAACTGACTTGACTTATTAGTCAACTCGGTTTACTTTTGCGCGTAATAGTCAAACAAGTTGACCATTGCGTTTGTTCTGCACACGTATTAACGCTTTATTTTTCACAAACAGTACAAGTTATGGCAACCGAACAGGCATCTCCCATCAAAACCTACCTGCCCCGCATCCTGCTGCTCATTGGCATCGTAGTGGGAGCTTTTTACGCGTTTAAAGCCTATCAGTATGGTCAGGCCAACGAAACGACCGACAATGCCCAGATCGACGCCAACTCGGCTCCGGTATTGGCGCGGGTAGCGGGCTACGTTAAGTCGGTAAACGTCGAAGATTACGCAACTGTTAAAAAAGGACAGGTACTCGTCACCGTCGACCCGCAGGAATACGATGTCGCCCTGCAGCAGGTTCAGGCCGACTATCAGCAGACGGTGGCCGATATTCAGACCGCCCGTGCCGACCTGGCCACCGCCCAGGCTAACGTGCGTAACGTGGGGGCCAGTCTGCACGTAGCCGAGGCCAATGCAGCCGTGCAGGACTCCCGGCGCAGCAAGGCTCAGACGGACCTCAAACGCGACCAGAACCTGTATCAGGCACAGTCGGTAACCGAAAAACAACTCGAAGACTCGCGCAGCAATGTTGAGGTGCAGTCGCGGCAGTACCAGGCCAGCACCGACCAGATTACGGTGGCCAAATCGGCGCGGGCCGTGGCACAGGCCGCCATTCAGCGGGCGCAGGCCAACATCGAAAAGTTTCAGGCGGTGCTCAACGTGAAGCAGGCCGCCATCGACAACGCCAAACTTCGTATTGGCTACGCGAATCTGACGGCTCCCATCGACGGTAAGATTGGCCGTAAAAACGTGGTTGTGGGCCAGTACGTGCAGCCCGGCCAAAACCTGTTTACCATCACCAACGACTCGACATTCTGGGTAATTGCGAATTTTAAGGAAACGCAGTTGAAAAAGATGCGCGTGGGCCAGTCCGTCGAGATTAAGATGGATGCCTACCCCGACGTTAAAATCGAAGGCCGGGTGGCCTCGCTGGCCGAATCGACGGGGGCCAAATCGGCTCTGCTTCCTGCCGACAATGCGTCGGGCAACTTCGTTAAAATTACGCAGCGGGTGCCGGTGAAAATCGACATCCTGCACCCCGAACGCTACAAAAATGAACTGCGGGCCGGCCTGAGTTTGGATGTGGCCGTGCGGGTCGATGGCGGCCAGCCAGCTGGTGACAAGGCGACCAGTGCCCGTTAGTAGTCACGCATTCTTATCTGTTTACTATCATGGCAGAAGCAGTTGGTTTTAAGCGCTGGATCGTGGTGATTACGGCTATTTCAGCCGCTATCATGGAACTGATCGACACCTCGATTGTCAACGTCGGTCTGACTGATATTGCCGGCAACCTCGGTGCTACCATCGACGACGTAGCGTGGGTGGTAACGGCCTACGGCATTGCCAACGTAATCATCATTCCGATGACGAGCTTTTTGCAGAAATATTTTGGCCGCAAAAACTATTATATCGCGTCGATTATTCTGTTTACCCTGGCCTCGTACGGCTGTGGCATTTCGACGGATTTGTGGACGCTGGTGGCCTTCCGATTTTTGCAGGGCGTAGGGGGTGGTGCCCTGCTGTCGACTTCACAGGGTCTTTTGTTCGATGCCTTTCCGCCCAATCAGCGGGCTACGGCCTCGGCCCTGTTTGGTTTGGGTATCGTGCTGGGACCCACGTTTGGTCCCACGCTGGGCGGCTTCATTATCGACAATTACCACTGGAGCTGGATGTTCTTTATCAACATTCCGGTGGGTGCGCTGGCGGTTTTCCTGAGCGTCAACTACATCGATAAAAAGGAGGATGAGTTCAACATCGACCGACGGCAAATTCAGATCGACTGGACGGGTATCATGCTGCTGGCCGTTGGTATCGGCAGTCTGCAGTACGTGCTGGAGCGGGGCGAAGCCGACGACTGGTTCGACGATCAGACTATCCGTTACCTGACCGCAGCAGCCGTTTTTGCCATTCCGATGTTTATCTGGTGGGAACTACGGGCCACCAAATCCCCTGTACTTGACTTGCGGGTGCTGAAAAATCGAAATCTGGCCCTTGGCTCCATTTTGCTGCTGGTAGTGGGCTACGGCCTGTTCACGTCGGTGCTGCTGTATCCGCTGTATGTGCAGCGCGTAGTCGGGCTAACGGCTACCGAAACGGGGCAACTCCTGATTCCGGGGGGAGCCATCGCGGCCGTCTGCTTTCCGCTGGTGGGGCGACTGCTCTCCAAGGGGGTGTCGGCCCGATACGTCGTTATGGGCGGCTACTTCTTCTTCGCGCTTTTTTGCTTCGTTATGTCAACCTACAATGCCGAAACGAGCGATGGCTACTTTGTGCGGGCCTTGTTGATCCGGGGGGTGGGCCTGGCCCTGGTGAATGTGCCGCTTATCAATACGTCGGTGTCGACGCTGACTCCCGGCCAACTGCCTACGGGTATTGCCGTTACCAACATGATGCGGCAACTCGGCGGAGCTTTCGGCGTGGCCATCACCAACACCTACGTGACGCAGCGTACGGCCATGCACCGGGGTGATCTGATCACGAACATTACCCCCGACAATCCATTGCTGGCCGACCGCCTGTCGGCTATCAGTCAGGGTTTGGCGGCCAAGGGAGTGAACGCCCTCGATGCGGTTACGGCTGCTTACAGAAATGTAGATCTGATTATTCAGAAACAGGCTTTGCTGATTGCTTACCTGGATACATTCCGGCTGGCCGGTCTATTTTTCGTATTCACCTTTCCGCTCCTATTTTTATTACAAAACAAAAAAATGGACCCTGCTACGGCCAAAGCAGCCGCCGAAGCAGCCCATTAGCGAACGGTGGTTAACAGGTACCGGATCGTGTTTATCCGGTACGCATTACTAACCCCTGCCCGCTGCCTACTAACGACTAAATCATGAAACGCATTTACACAACGATACTCACTCTGCTGACGGCCGCTGTTACGCTGGCGCAGCAACCCACGCAGCTCCCCGACGAGTTGCGGACCCTGATTCAGCAGGCCAACGCAAATTTCCCGCAGTTAAAGCAACAGCAGGAACTGATTAAAGCGGGTGACCTGCGGGCCGACATTGCCCGCACAGCCTTAAAACCCAACGTAACCGGCAACGCGCAGTACCTCTACGTTGACCCGGTGAGCAAGGCAACCATCCCCATCAATGGGAACGATCAGACACTGGCCTTCCAGCCGAACCACAACGTCAATGCCAATGTATCCGTCGGTCAGTCCATCTACGACTGGGGCCGCACCGGGCTGGCCATCCGGCAGGCGCAGGATGCCGTATCGGTGCAGAAACGAAGCCTCGACATTACCCGGCAAACGCTGAGCTATCAGGTGGCGGCTGCTTACTACGGTGTTGGCTTTTTACAGAAGAGCATCAGCGTACAGGATTCGGTGATCAAGACGGCCGGAGCCAACGTTAAAATCCTGAACGACCGGCTGAGGAATGGTGATGCCCTGCTCTTCGACGTGTTGACGCAGGAAGTACGGGTTAAAACGGCCATCAACGCCAAAATTGAGCAGCAGAATTTGCTGGAACGTCAACTGGCCGTGTTGACGTATCTGACCAATAACCCCAATCCCATCAGTGGAACGGTGGTTTCTCAGTTCGATACGGCCCTGCAACCGTTCGTGGTCGACACGCAGTTGCAGGGGGCAATAGCGGGCAATAAAGATTTGTTGCTGGCGCAGGAACGGGTTCGGTCGGCCGAGACGGATATTCTGGCGCAGGATCTGAACAACCGCCCGTCGCTGGGCTTTACGGGGTCGGCCGGTTTCAAGAATGGTTACCTGCCCAACATCAATACGCCGAAGTTTAACGTTACGGCGGGTGTGGCCCTGAGCGTCCCCATTTATTCGGGCAAGCGGTATTCGCTCCAAAATCAGGTGGCACAACTGAACCTGAACGCCAGCCGCTACGGGGTCGAGACGGCCAATGCCCAGCTTCGGCAAAGTTTAGCCCTGCTGAACGCCGACATTCGCAGCAATCAGACCCGGCTGCAAAACCTTGAAACGCAGGTGCTGCAATCCCGCAAAGCCCTGGAAATTGCCAACGCCCGGCTCCGCAACGGGGTCATCACCCCGGTAGAACTGGAGAGTGCCGAAACCGGCGTTGAACAGGCCGAACTGGGTCGGTTAAATTTCCAATACCAGTTGCTGCTGAACCAACTGGAACTGAGACGCCTGTCGGGCGAGTCGTTGATTAGTGAATAACCGTTTATAGTTTGTGGTTCGTAGTTGCCTGACCGGATAACTACGAACCACAAACTATAAACTACTAAGCACTGACAACCAACGCACTGCCGCGCAGCACCGGAACCACATCGTAGAGGTCGGTTTGCAGGCAATAGGCAATGTCTTTTTGAATACCCAGCCGCTGCAACCGGCGGATGTGCGACGAGGTAGCCAGATAACTCAGCATGTTCCGTTCGGCCTGGTTGTACAGCCGCTGTGCCATCAATGCGCTGTCTTCGTGGAGGATGTAGTCCTCTTTGAGCCGCTCGGCAATGGCCCCGGCAAAGAGCGTATCTTCGAGGTTTACCCGCCCCTTCCAGCCTGCACAAAGCACCAGCACATCGTACTGCTGCGTGCGGAGGTAGCGCGTGATGGCCTCTAAGTTCAGGAATGCCCCCACCAGCACTTTTACAGCCTGCCGCGACCGGGTAATGGCTAAGGTACCGTTGGTTGTGGTCATGGCAATGTTCGCGCCAATCAGGCTGTCGTCCATGTAGCTGAACGGCGAATTATCCAGTTCAAAACCCTCTACGGTCTGCGCATTGCGTTCGGCGGCACCGAGGTATCCCCGGCCCTGTAGCTGACGGCACTCTTCCACCGTCGCTACGGGGATGATGGAATTCACGCCGTGGGCAAAGGCTGTGACCATGCAGGAAGTAGCCCGAAATATATCTGCCACCACCACAATCGTATTCTCAACCGAGTGCAGGTGCAGCAGATCGGGCGTTAAGCAAACGTCTAATTGTTTCATTCAAAAAGTAGTAAGGAGTAAAGTGGTAAGGAGTAAAGTGCTCGTTTGAGCGGTGGTAAGGGGTAAATTTTGGCCAAATCAAGCCCTTACCCCTTACTAACTTACTACTTATCACTTCTTTACAAAGGGCATTTTCACGACCTGCGCTTTCAGCCGTTTGTCGCGGACGGTTACAAAAATTTCGGTACCGGGTTTACTGAACGCGGCATCAACGTAACCCATCCCGATGCCTTTGCTCAGTGTGGGCGACTGCGTACCCGACGTTACCTCGCCGATGGGGTTTCCGTCGGCATCGCAGAGGGGGTAATGGCTGCGGGGAATGCCCCGGTCAATCATCTCAAAGCCGACTAATTTACGCGAAACACCAGCATCTTTCTGCTGTTTCAGGGCGTCGGCGTTGGTGAAGGAATGCGTGAATTTGGTAACCCAGCCCAGACCCGCTTCGATGGGCGAGGTTTCGTCGGTGATGTCGTTGCCGTAGAGGTTATAGCCCATTTCGAGCCGCAGCGTGTCGCGGGCACCGAGACCGATGGGCTTGATGCCGAACGGTTTTCCGGCTTCCATGATCGCATTCCAGACGCCCTCGGCCTGATGGTTCGACACGTAAATCTCGAAACCACCCGCCCCGGTGTAGCCCGTAGCCGACACAATGACGTTGGCGTACCCGGCAAAGTCCGTTTTCTCGAAGGTGTAGTAATTCATCAGATCGAGCGGGGCCGGAGTGAGCGGCTGCATGGCCTGAGCCGCCAGCGGACCCTGCACGGCAAACAAACACATATCGTCGGAGATGTTAATCATTTCTACATCGTCGCCGGTGTTGTACTGCGCAATCCAGTTCCAGTCTTTTTCAACGTTCGAGGCATTCACGACCAGCATGTATTCGACCGGGCTGATCTGATACACGAGCAAATCATCCACCACGCCCCCCTGTTCGTTGGGCAGGTAGCTATACTGCACTTTACCATCGAAAAGCGTACTGGCATCGTTGGCCGATACGCGCTGAATAAGGTCGAGGGCACCCGCGCCTTTGAGCATAAATTCACCCATGTGCGAGACGTCGAATACGCCCACACTATTGCGAACGGTATTGTGTTCATCCAGATCGGAGGTATAGCGAACGGGCATCTCGTACCCCGCAAACGGGACGATTTTGGCACCGGACTGTTCGTGAATAGAATGAAGGGGAACGCGTTTGAGGGTCATTATCGGGAAGTTATCCGGCAAAAGTACGGCTACGGTGGCAGGTTGCCAACTTTGAGTCAGAAGGACCGATTAACATTCCGGCGGTGCCATTACGAAACAAACGACTTATTGAGACTTTATAAGCGTCCGAACTTATCAAGCAGCGTCTGAGTTTGTTGCGGAAATTTTTTGATCAGCCAGGCTAATACTTCTACCTGTACCTTAGTAGGTGCCCGGCGCGTCTGAATGAGTAGGCTGATCGCATCCGGCCGTACAAGGGTCAGGTTGGAGGCTCCTTCGTTACAGACCGAACAGAGCAGTTTCAGGTTATCGGCCTCGTCGGTACCGCCTTTGGTCTTGTCAATGATATGACCTAACTGCATTCGTGCCGGGCGACCATCGAAGGGGTGAATTTCGGCAGCCGCAACGCCACACATCTGACAGGTGTTGCCATCCCGGTCAATTACATACGCCCTTGTTTCTTTGGAGATACCCCGCTCGAACGCATTTACCCGCCGTTCGGAGGAGGCAAGCAGGTACTGACCG
Organism: Cytophagales bacterium; assembly: GCA_038327655.1. GTDB lineage: Bacteria > Bacteroidota > Bacteroidia > Cytophagales > Spirosomataceae > JBBQLG01. The sequence continues at coordinate 68,340 of JBBQLG010000008.1, read as the reverse complement.
GGCTTTAAATCGCTGCGGTCTTTATGGGTCAGAATATCAAATCCTTCTTCGTTTCTTAGTTCACGCACCCGTCTCCCCACTCACTCGAACCAGCCACCTTGCTTAGTTGTGCTGAATTCAGCACAGTACCGACGTTAGCCAAAAAGAACGCCCTGAGTTTGTCTTTCGAGCCGGGTTGCTTGGTTGAGTTTTCCATACATAAGTGCATTCATAATGGCTTCACCCACCGCCTTTGCCACAGGGGCCGGAAAAGCGTTACCTACCTGCCGATAAGCTGGCGTTTTTTTACCCACAAATTCCCACGTTGTCGGAAAGCCCTGTACCAGAGCAGTCATTTTCAATGTCAGGCGGGGGTCTCCGGTAAATCCCGGTAGTGGAGGAATATTGGCTAATCCTTTACCGTCCACACCGAGCGTCGCCCATGCTTTTTTGGCACGGGTAGGCCCTAAATCGGCCCCACCATGTTTTTTTGAGCCACCAACCAGCGTCGGCGCAATACCATTGGCGCGTAACCGCCATGCATCGGCCCCCTCCCAACCCGCCGACTTCATTTCAGCGTACAATAATTCGCCAACCGTCAGTGGCTTGATCGTACGGTATTCGGGCCAGTCAAAGTACGGGTAATATTCTTCTTTAAGGCCAACCAGAATAGCGCGGGGCCGTAACTGCGACACGCCGAAATCAGATGCCTGTAACAGTCGCCAGTCACAGTAGTAGCCCAAGCCTCTCAGTTCACTCAGGATATGACGCCGGTATTCCTTGAATTTCGGATCTAACAATCCACGAACATTTTCGAGCATGATGGCTTTCGGCCTGCACTCCTGCGCCAGACGAATCGCGTCGGGAAATAAATCCCGTTCGTCGAGATTACCCAACTGCTTACCCGCTATCGAAAAGGGCGGACAGGGAACGCCCCCGGCCAGTAAATCGACCTGACCCCGGTACGGAGTTGCCTCGAACAGGCGTACGTCCTGGTTGATGACGGTCCAGTCCGGCCGGTTCAGTCGGAGGGTTGCGCAGGCTAATGGCTCAATCTCTACCAAAGCGAGATGTTCATAACCAGCCTGTTCTAAACCAACCGCCTGACCACCGGCACCGGCGCAAATCTCAAGCGACGTAAATCCGGTCAATTTTTCGTGGTGTTGCATCTGACAATAATAGCCTTTTCACCCGCTCCATCCAACCCCTACACCAACGGATGGCCCAGACACAGCCGCTCTACGCCCGCGCTGATCAGGGTTTCCAGTTCGGTTTCGGTGGCACCGTCGGCTACGATTTTAACGCCCACCGAACGCGGCACTAAATTGCGAAATACCAGCGCCTGTTCGAGTGAGAAGTCGGTTTTGAGTGCGCCCGTAGTATTTTTGAGGTAATCAACCCCGGCGTCGGCGGCTGTTTTAATCATCGTCGCCAGCAGGGCATCGTCCAGCAGGTCGGTTTCCAGGATAGCGGTGAAGGGGATTTCCTGCGCGTGAGCCATTGCCACGAGTTTTGCCCACTCAATCTTGATCCAGACCGACGACGATGAGAACAGGGCCGACGCATTCAGCACGGCTTCGATCTGATTCGCGCCGTCTTTCAGTGCCCACTCGATTTCGGTTTGTTTGGCTTCGGTGCGCCCGTAGCCATACGGAAAACCAACAACGGTAGCCAGCGTCGCCGGGTGTGTATCGCCGAGTTCCCGCCGGAATTTTTTGACCCAGAACGGCGCCACGGTCATACCGGCCAGGCCGAGCTGGTTCACTTCGTCGAGGGCTTCGTACTGCTCGTTGAGGGTGACGCCGGGGTGCAGCAGCGTCCGTTCGATGTAGGGGAAAAGATGATTCAAGGGCGTGTCGGTCTGTGCCAGTAAAGACAAGGCCGGATGGGTGTTTGTTCGTCTGTTATTCCAATGCGAAGGCAATAGGCAGATTGAACCGTACCCGAACCGGCTCACCTCGCTGCATACCGGGTTTCCACCGGGGCATACCACTTACCACCCGCAGGGCTTCTTCGTCGCAGCCGCCCCCAATGCCTTTCAGTACCTTTGCGTCCTGAATTGTGCCGTCGGTGTTGACAATAAAACTAACGAATACTTTCCCCTGAATGCGAGACCGCTGGGCATCGGCAGGATACCGGAGAGATTGGGCTAAGTATTGGCCTAAGCCCTGCATACCGCCTACCGGCGCGGGGTTCTGTTCAGTGCCAGTGTAGGTATACGAGATCGGCTGTTTACCGGTAACCTCACTTACCCCACCCTTACAATCTCCCCCTTCGTAGGTTTCCCGAAACTTATAAGATCCATCTGCATACTGCCCGGTCCACTCTCCTTCCTGCAGGCCATCGCGAACAGCTCCGGTCTCGACTAAAATCGTTTTCCGGTTAGCCTCCGCACGGGACATGACTTCAAACGTGTAGGTCGCCTGCCCATTTCCATCCGTGACGCGTAAGCTACCCGTGCTGTCCCACTGCTGGAGCAAACGGGTAGGCTGAGCCGTTTGCCCGGAAGTAACTGCGGGCCGGAGTTCTATACTATGCAACTGCCCGTTTGGGTACCACTCCGTTCGCCGGGTGCGGGACGCCACAACCGGCTGCTGAGCCGTTTTGCCCCCTTTAAGATCAATCACGCCGAGAGCTGTGTTCTCCTGTTGCTCAACGGCCTCCAACAATCCGTTTAATGCATATTCATGCTTATTACGGGTGGGCCGACCATTTTCGCAAACCGCATAGGCAGCTACCGCCCCGTTTGGATAAAGCATGTACCAGCTTTCTGACCACCTTCCCTGTGCGTCTGTAAAATAAAGTTGGGTGCGTTTTATGGACGGATCATTGTTCTGGATGTCCGTTGGCCCCTGCTTCAGGCGAAACCGGGCCAGTTCTCGCCATTTCGAGCTGTTGCGTTCGTACACAACCCGGTCGCCGGTGGGTAAGTTGGTCAGGGTATCAACCGGGGTGATTTGCCGGTAAAATACTGTAGCAGCCGTATCGGCAACCGCATCGCCCGCTTTGGTAAAATATTCGATTAAACTGCCTTCCTGCACGTAAACCGGTGAGCCGGGCGTGAACGTGACCGGATAACTGATGCGCTGCCGAACCGGTTGACCGTCTTTCCGGGCGGGCACCCAGGCGTTGAACAGGCCGAATACGCGCAGAGCCTCGCGGTTACAGTCGGGCCGTAACCCACGCGTAACGGACAGGCTGCTGATTTTTCCGTCCGGCTCCACCACGCCCGATACAAACACCCGCCCCTTCACCCGGTCGGCCTGGGCCTTAACCGGTACGTTCAGGTTCGACCGGATAAATAGTTGCAGCATAGCCTGACCGCCCTGTGGTTCGCAAACGGTATCGACCTCGAATGATTCATAAACGGTCTGCGCCCGGAGGGTATACGACCCCAGCAGCAGACCGATGAGTAACCAGCGATTCATAACGAAACGTTTTGAGAAATAATGAAGCCAAATCTCCGAAAAAAGCCTATATCAGACGGCGGACTTAACAATAATTTTACCGAAGATTATCTGATGCAGGTTCAAAAAGAAACCGGGCTGCGAAACGGTTGGTATGTTTCGCAGCCCGGCTCAATGATGTTCCGTTTTATCGTTTAATCATCCGTATGGTGCGGGTGGTTTGGGCCGAATCGCCGGAGAGTTTGATGATAAAGACACCGGCCGACAACCCCGCTACATCGACGGTAGCCGTAACTAATTTACCGCTTACCTGCATAGCCGCCGTTCGCAACACCATTCCCCGCGCATCAATCAGTTGCAGCGTCGGTACGGGACCGGCACCCGCCGATGCTTCTACGGTAATAACCGTGGTGGCCGGGTTCGGATAGACCCGGAACAGGTCATCGGCAACGGTCGGTTCGGTGGCCAGAATCGTTACCTGTACCTCGTCGGAGATGAGCTCCCCACAGCCGTTGCCGTTGGAGCGCACGGAGTAACGGCCCGTTTCGGTCACCACGAACGTGGCACTGGTTGCCCCTCCGATGACGACACCATTTTTCAGCCACTGATTACCGGCGGCCGCGTTGGAGATCAGGGTAAATCCATTCTGCGTGACAACGGGCAGCACCGGCGTCCGTACGCTGACGACCACCACGGTCGATGTGGTTGGACAGGAGGCATTCACCTGAAGGTTATAATTCCCCCCGGTGGTGGCTAAATACGTGGTCGAGGTGGCTCCCGAAATAGTTTTCCCGTCGAGCAGCCACTGGAAGGTTGCGGCTGTAGCGTTGGTGCTGCCCGTGAGCGTCACGGCGGATCCCTGACAGATGGATGTAGTCCCGTTCGCCGTGATCAGGGCCGTCGATGCCGTACCCACGCCCACCGGTACAGCCGTACGCTGCGGAGCCGAACAACCGAGTGCTCCGACCTGGAGATTGTAGAGATAATACCAGGCCGTAGTCAGCGTATCGACCTGCGTGGCCGATGTGTTGAACAGCGATCCTTTGGTCGAAATGACCCCCGGCAGGCTGAACGGAAACCCGGTTACGGCGGTGTTGCTGCGGAAAATGGATACGCCGTCTTCGTAGGCAATCGTGATTTTGTACTCCCCCGGCACGGGGATTTTCAGATTCAGCGGATACTCCACGCCCGTGTCGTTCGGATCATCGGCTAACTGACCATTCGCCGTGGTAGCCGAGAGGGGCAGCGTCCGGCTGGCCGACACATCAATGGAGACCGCTGCGATGGCCGTTTCGTCGTATTTACGGACCGTAAACGTGAGCCGCCCCGCCGAACCGGTGTAAATCCGGGCACTTTTCAGCACCAAGGGCACTTTGGTCGAAATCAGGGGCGACGGACCGAAATTACCGGAATAGGTACCCCCGCCAAAATCCGTTTTGGCCGTTGGCCCGAGCCGTCCCGAAAAGTCATTCAACGCCACATAATACACGTCGTTAGGCGGGCGCAGGGTCGTAGACGTCTGATTGCCAATGGCCAGCAGGTTTCCACCGGTGGCGTCACTGTACCAGTAAGCAGTCGCGTTAGTAGCCGTACTGTTCAGCGCGACGGCTGCGCCGGTGGCTCCGCACACCTGCGCCGAGAGCGTACCGGCGGTTGGCAAAGGAGCGGTCACCCGCGTTTCGGTGAGTTGGTTGTTGGTACTAACCTGATCGCCGGGCAGCGTAGTCGTCACCACAAACCGGTACGTCTGACCGGGCAGCAACACCACATTGGCGGGTAGTTTAAGGGGGATCGTCACGCTGCTAAAAGCCGGCACAGCCAGCGAGCTGCCCGTTATCGTAGCCAGTTCGGCATTGTTCTGATCCAGAATTTTTACCGAAACCGGGATCGACGCCTGGGTAGCCGTGCCAAAGTTCCGCGCCTGTACCGACACGATCAGTCCGGCCGACTGACTACAGAAACTTGTTTCGGGTGCAATCAGGGCCGTTACACCCACATCGCTGGCCGGGCGGACGTAGCGCAGGGTAAAGTCCTGCGTTTCGCCCACGGCGTAGGCACCACAGGGCGTCACGGCAGCGGGGTCTTCGGTGGCCACATCCACAATCCGCAACCGGGTAAACTGCCCGTTGGCCACGCTCGTTGGAACGGTCACAGTTGCGCTGAAAGCAGTACCATTCGCCAGTACGCCCGACGTAGCTACGGTTTCGGTAGCGGGATCGAAAACGCCGTCCTGATTCCAGTCGACAAAGGCTTTCACGATGGTGTTGCGGGCGGCTCCGCAGGTGCCGGTCGTTACCACGAGGGGCAGCGTTTGGCCGGCCTGTACATCAGCCACAAGCGTGGTATTGTCGGTAGCGGTAGTGCAGCCATCGGCAGCCGTTTTGTCGATGCTGCCAAACTGCACCCGACCGATTTTGCTGTCGGCGGATGTGCTGGCTGCCGATGCGCAGTAGGCCACGCCCCCGATGCCGCTCACCAGCAGGGCGTAATCCTGCTTGCTGTTCTTCAGCGTACCCTTATGGTTGATGGTGATGGTGTAAGTTTTTCCGGGCACGGCGTTGGCAATCAGCACCTGCTCTACGTTGTCGCGGATGTTGTCGCCGGGGGTAGCCGCCTGATCGGGCTGGTCGGGGTTGAGCGTCCACGGCAGGCGGGTCGTCGAACCGTCGGTTACCCGGATATCCAGGTCGTTAATGAGCTTGGGCGTCCGGTTGTTGAGGTTGGCTTTGGAAACCGCCGTAGCCGTAGCTTCGGGGTCCGTCCAGCAAATGGTTACCGTGAGTGGTCCCTTGCCCGATGCGACCACGGGCAGCGTATACGTTTCACCCTGGTTGATGGTCCGCTCGTCGAGCAGGTTCGATTTACTGGCATTACCAAGCACCTGAGCCGCCCGTTCCATGTTGAGCAGGCCCCAGCCATATTGATAATCCGGTCCGGGATTGAGTCCGGCTTCGTCGGCGGTGTGCAGGGCCAGCCCTTTCAGGGTCGATGACCGCATCAGTTTACCCGGATTTAGCTGCGCATAATATTCCTGCAACAGTAGCAGCGAACCCGCCACGTTGGGCGACGACATGGACGTACCGCTCAGCGTGGTATAGGCACTATCGGACGCATTGTTGAGCGAAAACAGGTTAACGCCCACGCCCACAATATCCGGTTTGATCCGTCCGTCGTCCGTTGGCCCCCAGCTGCTGAAGGAGGCAATTTTAACGTCGCCCGGCTGGTTATACCCATTCGAGAGCGCACTCACGGCCCCCACCAACAGAATATTTTTTGCCGTACCGTAGTCCGGGATCTGGTCGTAACCCGCCTGAGTGCTTCGGGTAACGGTGCTCTGCTTATTCCCGTTGTTGTACAGGAAATACGGTGCCCCGGCAGCCGGTCCGGTCGGTCCATGATCGTTCCCGGCCGATTTTACGATCAGGTAGCTGGGCGCACTGGCGGCAATCCGATCCCAGCTGGTGGTTCTGTCGTTATAAATACCAAATTTATAGTCTTCCGTCTGGCTGATCGTCGTATCGCCGTACCATTCCCACTGTACCGTACCGGTGCGGGTATCGTTGAAATTCCAGCCGGCAATAGTTCCGTACGAGTGGTTGGAGATCAGCAGGTTAACCGCGTTGGCCGTCATTTCTGACACGTCGTTATTGAAATCCCAGGCCTGTAATTTTGCGCCAAACGCCATGCCCTTCGCGATTGGGTTGATCCCGCTCGCTATCATCGTACCCGACACGTGGGTGGCGTGCAACTGGTTGGCATCAGTCGTGCTGGTGGCCCCAGCATTATCCATCTGCGTGACCCGGCCCGCCAGTTCAAGGTGGGTATTTCGCACCCGGCCACCATCCCAGATGCCCAGCCGGTTCTGCACCGGGGCGCTGCTGCCGGAGAGGTTCAGGCCCAGGCTGCCCCCGGCGTACAGGGAAGTCGTGCGCGTGGTGGCAGCGGCCTTGGCGTTACTGTACGTGGTGATGTAGAGCAGTTCGCCCGTTTCGGTGATGCCATCCAACTGAACTACGCGTCCGCCGGACTGAATAAGCGTGATGGGCTTGCCCCGCTGTTTGGCTACCGCAACGGCCCGCTGGTAGTTGGCCTCGTGATACGTTTGGAGGGTTTGGCGGGTGGCCTCAATCGTAGCCCGCTGTTGGGCGGTGTAAGGAAGCGGCTGACCCATCGACAGAATCACACTCCCCAGAATAAAGGCCAGAATCAGCCCGTTGCGACGTTGCATGTAAATAGCGTAAAAGTCTGTTGAAATCGTGTCGTTTTTCCCGGTAATATACAGAAAAGTACGCCAGCCGGGACGATATCGTTGCGTCGACGAAATTAGAATAAGATGAAACCTCCTGACTGGGTATGAACAAATTAAAATTGACGGGGTATTAAACGCTTGGCCCGGTTTTACTGTCCAACCCCGAAACAAGCGGAACGGAACGAATCGAGTATGCAACGAATCAGCCGACAATCGGAATTACGACACCTGTTCGGTCGGGCGGGCTTTGGTGCCACCCCCGCCGACCTCAACGAAGCCGCCCGGCACCCCACGCGCCGGGCCATTCGGGGGTTGTTTAAAGACAGCGAATCCTACCAGCCCCTGACCATTCTGAACGCCGACGAGTATGTCGACAAACCGACGCTGAAGGGATTGTTTAAAGACGGTACGCTCGACCGCGAGATGTTGAAAGAGCGCATCCGGCTGAACACCCAGAAGATCCGGGACCTGAACATTCTCTGGGTCGACCGGATGGCTGCCGGATCGGGGGCTTTGCGCGAGAAGATGGCCCTGTTCTGGCACGGGCACTTTGCCTGCCGGGTCAACAATCCGCTGTTTATGCAGCAGTACGCCAATACCATCCGACAAAATGCCCTCGGTACGTTCAGCGATCTGCTGATGGCGGTGTCGAAAGAACCGGCCATGCTCCAGTTTCTGAACAACCAGCAGAACCGCAAAAACGCCCCCAACGAGAATTTCGCCCGCGAGGTGATGGAATTATTTACCCTGGGCCGGGGCAACTACGGCGAACACGACATTAAAGAAGCCGCCCGTGCTTTTACCGGCTGGGGCTTCGGGCCGGATGGCCGGTTTATGTTCCGCGCCAATCAGCACGACGACGGCCCGAAAACGCTTTTCGGACAAACCGGGTCGTTTGCGGGTGAAGACGTGGTGAACATGCTGATCGCCAACCGCGCCACCGCCCGGTTTATCACGCAGAAGATCTACCGGTTTTTCGTGAGTGATACCGAAGACAAAGACCGCATAGAGCAACTCAGCGACCGGTTTTACAAGAATAAATACGACATCGCCGACCTGATGGAGACCATCTTTTCGGCAGACTGGTTCTACGACCCGGCCAACATTGGGGCCCACATCAAATCACCGGTAGAACTGCTGGCCGGGATGCGGCACACGCTGGGCGTCACGTTTTCGGCTCCGCAGCCGCAGGTTTTTGTGCAGCGAACGCTGGGCCAGATCTTGTTTTACCCGCCCAACGTAGCAGGTTGGCCGGGCGGCAAAAACTGGATCGACTCGTCGAGTCTGCTGTTTCGGATGAAGCTGCCCGAGTACGTTTTTAAGGCCGCCGAGGTAAACATCCGTCCCAAAGACGAAGCCGATGTAAACGCCCAGCAACTGGCCCGCAAGGGGAACAACCAGTTTCAGACAACGGTCGACTGGACCTCCTTCGAGAACGCTTTTGCCGACGTCCGCGACGCCGACCTACCCGACGCTTTAGCCGCTTACCTGCTGCCCTGGCCCCTAACGGCCGAGCAGAAAACGCTGGTCACTAACCGTACCAAAACGGGTGCCCGCTCCGAACAGATCAAGTCCCTGACGACTACGCTGATGAGCCTGCCCGAATATCAACTTTGTTAAAAGGTTGACTGATTGAGGGACTGAATGATTGAATTATCAGTCGTGCAGTTCACTCAATCAGTCAATCCCTCAATCATTCAATCGTATGCTACGACGCGACTTTTTGCAAAAATCGGCTTTCGCCACGGCGGGTACCCTGCTGGTGCCGCACTTTCTGAAAGCCTTCGAAACGAATCATCTGGGTCAGGCGCATCTGGCGCAGACAGCAGCCGCCAGCAAGATCTTGGTAGTGGTGCAATTGTCGGGCGGCAACGACGGTCTGAACACAGTGGTGCCCTACCGCAACGACATCTACTACCAGCAACGGCCTGCCATTGCCGTCCCCCGCGACAAAGTTTTGACGCTGAACGACGAGATTGGCCTGAACCCCGCGATGGCAGCCTTGCGCCCCTTGTACGATAACGGGCTGGTCACGGTCATCAACAACGTTGGTTATCCCAACCCCGACCGGTCGCACTTCCGGTCGATGGACATCTGGCAAACCGCCAGCGACTCCGACAAATACGTATCGACGGGTTGGGTTGGCCGGTATCTGGACGCCAGTTGCAGCGGCTCGGGCGGGTGCGCCCCGCACCGCGCCGTTGAGGTAGACGATACCCTGAGTCTGGCGATGAAAGGACAGGACATTAACGGCCTGGCTGTGCTGGATGCCAAAAAACTCTACAACCAGACCCGCAGCGGCCTGATTGAGAACCTGGCGAAGGAAAAACCAGCCGCAGCCGCTACCGGAGCACCGCACGAAAATGTGGCCTACCTCTACAAAACGCTGGCCGAAACGGTTTCGTCGGCGGCTTACCTGTACGACAAAGCGAAGGTAACCACATCGACTACGCCCTACCCGAACAGTGAACTGGGCAAGCGGCTCAAAACGGTGTCGGAACTGATTCAGTCGGGGGTGAGCACCAGCGTGTATTACGTGTCCATCGGCGGGTTCGATACGCACATCAACCAGCCGGGTCAGCAGGAACGTCTGTTGACGCAATACGCCGAAGCCGTCAGTGCTTTCACCAACGACATCAAAACGGCTGGTCGCACCAACGACGTGCTGCTGATGACGTTCTCGGAGTTTGGCCGCCGGGTGAAGCAGAATGCCAGCCGGGGTACCGACCACGGCACGGCCAACAACGTATTCCTGATTGGCGGCAACCTCACCCCCGGCAAGGTGTTCAACCCCGCGCCCAACCTGACAGACCTGGACGAGGGCGACTTAAAATACTCCGTCGATTTCCGCAGCATCTACGCCACCCTCCTCCGCGACTGGCTCAAAACCGACGACGTAGCGATTCTGGGCAAGAAGTTCGAGACGCTGGGGTTTGTGTAATTTTGCAAACCGGGTCATAAAAACAGATGCCATATCCTGGAGATGTGGCATCTGTTTTTATGACCCGGTTTGATTTAAGCGAGTTCTATGCCTGCTTCCCCTTAACGAACTGCGCCGTAACCTCGGCCACGCGCTTTCCCTGAAAACGGGCCGCGTTCAGTGCCGTTTCGTCCGGCGCTACCGTACCGTTCTGACTGGTGAACGATGCCCCGTACGGATTACCCGCCTGAAACTGAATTGGGTCGGCGTAGCTGGGTGCCACAATCAGGCAACCCCAACTGTAGAAGATGTTGTTCATCGCCAAAATGGTCGACTCATGCCCGCCGTGCAGCGTAGCCGCACTGGTGAATGACGAACCGATTTTGTTGTTCAGTTTACCCGCGCCCCACAACGGCCCGGTGGTGTCGATAAACTGCTTCAACTGTGCGGTGGGCAGGCCATAACGCGTTGGTGTACCGAAAATAATGCCGTCGGCCCATTCCAGATCGTCCAGCGTAGCTTCGGGAATGTCCTGCGTTTCGAGCCGGTGCGCCGACCAGCCTTCGTTGGACGCAATGGCTTCTTCGGGAGCCAGTTCGTGTACTTTCAGGACCCGTACGTCGGCTCCGGCCTGTTTGGCACCTTCTTCCATCGCTTTAGCGAGTTTGTAGGTGGTACCAGTCGCACTGTAGTAGATAATGGCGATTTTAGTCATGGCGTTCTGGATGTAAGTTGAGTTGATTGAGGGGTCGGGATGTCCGAGAAGGTATAAGATACGTGTAGCTACATTGTTTCCCTAAAACAGTCGGGATCAGCATTTTTCGCCTGAACGGGATGGGCTCAACACAGCGACATAGCGGTCTTGGGTAAAAATTCGAGCCGCCGGGATTTATATGAAATGTCAAAGAGTACTTACGGGCCAACTCCTGCTACTGAAATAGTCAGTCCAGTAAACCATAATCTAAGGGTAGCATCTCAGCCAGTAACTCCCAACTCCAGTAGCCCTGGGCCACCAAGCCATCTGTTTCGTAAAAATGCCCATCGGCTTCGACCGTGACGTTAGGCTGAACTAGCTTAATGAGAGATACTTGGGGCGATTTGATGTAAAACTTCTGAGTGGGATACAGACTATACTGATAGCTAAATGGCTCTTTCTCTTTCGTATACGTGACTTGGAGCAAACCTTGAAAGGAGACTACTACCTGTGTTTTCGTAGACAATACCGGATTAATCAGTTGCCGACAACCCAATGTAGTGTCCTGCACTTCCCGAATGATCGTGTCGGCAGGGGTCGGGTTAAATAAAATCCGTTTTCCCTGCACCGTTAGCAGTCGGGGAAGGCCACTTTTATCCACTTTCTCAACAATCCGTTGAACGACAAAATCCTCCCGAAATAAATGACACTGATACAGAGACCGCATAAAATGCAGTAGGGACCCGCGAAAGGCTTTCTCTCGATTGATCCGCCAGCGTTCAGCTTCCCTCTCGTCTTGAGGGATTAGGGGTTCAAAAACAGGATACCCCTTGAAGGAGATCAGCTTAGCTTGATAATCGAAAAAGAAACTGAGTAAGGCATATTTAAGTCGGTAGCCCAAGCCTCTGTTTTCAATGATTAGTAAATCACTCGCTCGGGCTTTAAACACATTCAGGGTATCGTAGAAAGCCAATACTTCAGGATTAATTAATTTGCATTGGTGTGCGTTGTCGCTGGCACCAATAAAATGAGACTCAAAAAAGGCCAAATTTTCTTTCCACTTACTACTTCGTTTAGCGCGTACAGTCACGTTAAGCAAATTTTCCTCCGAGGGCTTGAGAATGATCCGGTAGAGTTTTCGTTCGGTGGTTTGAACGGACAGTTTCAAGGTTTCAAAACCAACGCAGGAGATAATTAACTCTAATCGGCCTTTTGGGATGTCTTTTAAAAGAAACTTTCCATCCTCAGTGGAAAGTGTCCCCAGCGTGGTGTTGGCCAGAAACACATTGGCAAACGGTACAGGTGAGTTATCCGCCCCGTTTTGGATGATGCCTTGCAACGAGAATTGCGCGTAGCCTGGCAAGGCAAATACCAGACAAAAAAGGATTACTAAATGAGCGGAATGAGCAAGGAAACTGGCTTTCATTTTATCACTATTACCTTTTCAAGGCCTGTTTTGTAGGTGGAGAAATCAGTCTGTTCCCATTTTACAGATAGTACTATGTAAAACCATTGTAAAGTCTAAAATCTATGTTTTTAATACGTCATTAGGTCGGGACTGGTCTCTGAGGCATCTTCGTCGAGGTTGAAGGGGAGACGCAAAAGATGATGCCCCACGCTTCATTGCGGGTGCCCAACCGGTAAAAATACGAATCCACCACCTACGAATAGAAGGCAAAGTCCTCCCCGCCGTCAGTATAACCGAGTCATCCAGTGTGAATTCCTTACTGAAGCAGCCATGCGATTGCTTTATCCACTGCCGTCGAAGAGTATGAGACCTCATCAGGTTGTACCTGCATACCATAAAGGACCTTATTACGGTCAGCCATGGTTCCCTGAGTTAGATTCAGAATAGCTCCATCACTAAGAATTATGCCTGCATTGGCGGTGGAAACTCCACAAGTAGGGGTACCAAAGCCGCGCGTGTTAGCGCGACCTTTAAACGAAATAGCTATAGCTTCCCCTGAACTGGCCGTAGCCGTGTTCGTTAATACGGCCACCTTAGGAGCAGACTGGTGGAGTCTGTACGGAGTAGCTACTTTAATCTGATCTTTTTGGTCGACCAGAGCAGATCCGTTTTGATAAGACCAGGGAACAGCATTTCCGTCAGGATCAATGAAATAACCTGCTGTTCCTTCTCCTAAAACTGGTCCTATCCCGGCCAGCATAGGCCACATGTTGCCGCCCGTATTTCCCCGCAAATCGACAATCCAGCCTCGGATCGAATCGGAATCTGCCTGTTTTATACTCAACTGAATAGACTGGGCAAAATTGACTGCTTCATTACCGCTACCTGAAAAACTGGCAACTTTCACATATCCAATTTTAGCATTAGCCGGAACCCCAGCTGGTGTTCCGTCCGTACAATTCAGTGAAGTGGTGCCTACGATTAAGGTCCCCGCAGCCGTGGTATACGTACTATGACTATCACCCAATAAGGTCAGGGCGAACTGAATAGCTGGATAGGTGTCTGAAATTGACTGAGCACTCTGTAGCTTCGCACTTACTTTCTGCTTAAAAACAGCCCAATCAATAGTCTTTCGATTAATGGAATATCTCTGCATTTCATCTACAATCTTATCTACATAAACTTGTGCTGCTACCGAGGTAGCTGCCGGGTCTTGCCCTTTTTGACAAGACGCTACATAGATCGAAAATAGAAGGGCTGTTAAGAGATAGACTTTCGCTTTATAAAAAGACATAACGCCATCCTGAATAGGATTTTTAAAGTACAGTTTACGCCTACCACTTTAATTGACGCTCAGGGATACGTCATCAAAATAAACTGTCCCTGTGGTCTTGGTCAGGTAGGCCAGCAATATATACAGTTGGGTAGTTGTAGCGGGAAGAGAAGTCCAAGTTAGGGCATATTCTTTGAAATCATTGGTCCCTTTGATGGGGGTTACACCTTCGGTCGATGTATAGAAGGTACTATTAACAGCTGTACTCTGCCCATTGGCGTTAGCAATCACCTGATAACCGCCCATAGCTATAGAGATTCCATTTCCTTGAATATTACTGGTCTTAATTTTGGCTTTCAGGGTTAGTTTGGCACCGGCTGGAATTGGCCTGTCCGTTAATTTAAAAAATTGCTGAAAATACTGATAGGTGGAATCGTTCTTGACCGCGTCACTACTAACTTTAAGGGAATGGACCGGCGATGAAGCAGCTTCAGTCGTATAGTCAACGACATACTTGTTTGGATTGACCATCGAGCTTTTTCCCAGATAAGAACCCCAGTCATTATAGGGGGATGCTTCCATATCCCCATTGATAAGCACATTAGCAATTATTTGGGGCTGTGCGTCCTCTTTCTTACAGGAATTGAAAAGACCTGCGGTAAGCAGTAGGGTGAGTAACAATTGGGCCTTCTTCATGGTGCGTGTGTAAATAGTCAAAAGTGGTACCACCAAATAACTATTCGCCCTACGAAAAAGCTAATTAAATCTATCTTAATTTAAAAAACGGCACTAAAAGGAGCTTACTCTTGAGGGCATCACCTATCTCACTACCAAACGTTATGTCGACTCCAAAAAAGAAGCAAAGCATCTCAACACTACCTATCCATCGGTAATAGAATTCCGCGACACCTTGCCTACCCTTCACCCCCTCGCCAGTTCCTGCACGGCTAACCACGCCATCAGGCCGGGGCCGGTTTCTAAGGCGGCTTCGTCTAAATCAAACGTGGGAGTATGAACGCCGGAAATGATGCCCCGCGCTTCGTTGCGGGTGCCGAGCCGGTAAAAGCATGAATCCACCACCTGCGAGTAAAAAGCGAAGTCTTCGCCCGCCATCCACAAATCCAGGTCAACCACGTTTTCGGCACCCATGTACGCGACCGTATCCGCACGAAGCCGCCGGGTGAGTTCGGGGTGGTTTTTCAGGAACGGGTAGCCTTTCACGATCTCGAAGTCACAGGAGCCGCCCATCGCGTCGGCCATGCCCTCGGCCATTTTTTTCATCCGGCGCAGCCCGTCTTCGCGCCACTCTTCATCCATGCACCGGAACGTGCCCTGAATCGTCACGTCGTTGGGAATCACATTCGTTACGCCGTCGGCAATGAACCGCCCGAACGACAGCACCGACGGATTGGCGGGTTTGCGGTTCCGGCTGATGATCTGCTGCAACGCCACGATGATGTGCGACGCGATCAGCACCGGATCGATGAGCGAATCGGGCATGGCGCCGTGGCCACCCTTGCCGTGAACGGTCAGGAACAGTTCGTCGGTACTGGCCATATACATCCCTTCGCGGAAGCCGATTTTGCCCACCGGAATATTCGGTGCTACGTGCTGACCAATCATGCTGACCGGCGCGGGATTTTCCAGGACGCCCTCCCGAATCATCAGCGAGGCACCACCGGGCGCTTTCTCCTCGGCGGGTTGAAACACCAGTTTGATTGTGCCGGAAAACTCATCGCGCAGCACGTTCAGGATGCGGGCGCAACAGAGCAGCGAGGCCGTGTGGGCATCGTGACCGCAGGCATGCATCACCCCCTCAACCGTCGATTTGTAAGGGACGTTGTTGGCTTCGTGAATGGGCAGCGCATCCATGTCGGCCCGGAGACCGACCACCCGCGACGCCGATGCACCGCCATTTTTTCGGCCTTCGATCAGGGCCACGACGCCCGTATTGGCGACACCTTCCTGTGGCGTCAGGCCGATTTCTTTCAGTTGTTCGGCCACGTAACGGGCCGTGTTATGCTCGTGAAACGACAGTTCGGGGTGCGCATGCAGATGTCGGCGCGTGGCCACAACATCGGCGGAATATTGCCGGGCGAGGGATTTGATGGAGTCTTGCATAATAAAAGCTGTGGGTATGCCGCACCACCGGAAGACGACCTTCGGGATACGTTAGTCTTTTAACGCCATAAACTGGTAATCGGTGACGATCAACTCCAGAAAACGGCGGGCGGGCAACATGGTTTGCGCCCCAATTACGGCTTTAACTTTATCGGCGGTTTGTGTCAAGACAACTTCATTTCCCCGGCTCAGGGACTCACGGACAATGTGAATATCCCGGTCGGTGAGCAGACGGACTTCGGGGAAAACAACTTCGTGATTCTCATCGACCGTCTGGTTCATGACCTCATATAGTTCCACTTTCCGGCCCACTTTAACTACCGTTGTGCCTGCAGCCAGATCGCCGAGCCGCTGCCCGCGACCGGTGGCAGCAATGGTGATGATGGCCACCAAACCCGCCATAAGTTGGGTATCGACAATGCGGAGCAGCCACCGAAGCAGGTAGGCCCCGAGGCCGGGTTGGGAGCCGTCGAGCATGACCACGCGAATACCCAAGGCCAGTTTACCGATGCTCTGCCCGTTCAGCAGCCATTCGCAAAGCAGGTCATAGAGCAGCAGCGGCAGGGCCATGAGCACCACATAAAACGTACTGGGCTGCACCTTAAATACGCCAACGGGCACGGCAAATACCAGAATCACCCAGCCAAAAAAAACTAAATAATCGAGCAGTGTGGCCAGAATCCGATCGCCAATACTGGCCGGTTCGTATTCCAGCAACACATTCTGGGAAGTTTGAATAGCAACTGACACGGACGGAGGGTGGGCTAAACGGTGGTTAATTCCTCAAAAATCGACAGTACAGCCCGATTTGTCAAAAGTTTTACGACTTATCCACATAGTTGTTTGAATTGTGTTGACAAATGCCCAACTTTTGAAACCTAAAACTAAACAGGCCATCCACACAGGCCGTCTTTGATTCATGCGCGAAGCCGTTTTCATTAAGCGTAATACGGAGAAGTGGCAGGCCGTCGAAACCGGTGCGGGCCATGACCAAACAGCCCGCCCCAACCCCGATGAATTAGTTACCAATTTTATCGAGCTGACCGACGACCTGTCCTACGCCCGGACGTTTTACCCCGATGCCAAGGTCACGAAGTACCTGAACGGGGTGGCCGCCCAGATGCACCGGGGGCTAATGCAGAACAAACGCGACGACCGCAACCGCTTTGTCTCGTTCTGGACCCGCGAACTGCCCCTGCTCTTTTACCAGTCGCACCGGCTGCTGCTGGTTTCATTCGTCGTTTTCATGACGGCCTGCGCGCTGGGCTGGCTTTCGCAGGTAAATGACCCTACGTTTGTGCGGCTCATTCTGGGCGATGGCTACGTGAACATGACGCTGGAGAACATCAAAAAAGGCGATCCGCTGGGTGTCTACGGCAGCAGCGATCAGGCCACGATGTTTCTGCAAATCACGCTCAACAACATCGGCGTGTCGTTCCGGGCGTTCGTAATGGGCATTTTTGCCTCCTTCGGCACCATCGCCATGCTGTTCTACAACGGCGTGATGCTCGGTGCGTTTCAGGGATTTTTCTACGAACAGCACCTGTTGCTGACGTCCATACTCAAAATTTGGATTCACGGGACGCTCGAAATTTCGGCCATCGTGATTGCCGGTTGTGCGGGCCTGACGCTGGGCAACAGCCTGCTGTTTCCCGGTACCTTTTCGCGGCTCACCTCGTTTAAACGCGGGGCCAAACAGGGCCTTAAAATCGCCGTTGGCTTAGTACCGATCTTTATTATGGCCGGTTTTCTGGAAAGTTTCATTACCCGACTTACGTTGCCCCCCGTTGTCAGTGCGGGCATCATCGCCGTGTCGGCAGGGTTTATTATCTGGTATTTTATTCTGTATCCCATTCGTTTAGCCCGTTCCCAACCTCAATGATTCCTCTGTATCAACAACGCGATTTCGGCGAAAAAATCAACGCGACCTTTACGTATGCCGGGCAGCAGTTTCGCAGTCTGGGCATCGCCCTGCTCTACATTGCCGGTCCTGTCGCCCTGCTTGCCGGTATCACCGGCGGCATTTACCAGTCGAACCTGCTGAAAGTTGTTCGGGTTAACCCCGACAATCCCTTTGCGGCTTTCGAGAATATATTTTCGCCCACGTACCTGCTCATGAGCGTGTTTGCGGTTTTGTCGCGGGTGCTGGTCAGCCTGACAGTCTACGCGCACCTGAAAGTGTACAACCGCAACCAGGGTGGCCCCGTCCCGATCGGCGAGGTGTGGCAGGAAGTACAGGCGGCTTTGTTGCAGAGTCTGGGCTTTTCGTTCATCAGCGGACTACTGATCGTGGTGGGCTTTTTGTTCCTGATTGTCCCCGGCGTCTATGTTTCCGTGCCCCTCTCGCTGGGGCTGGCCGTCATTGCCTTTGAGGGTGTAGGATTAATGGAAGCCATTAGCCGCTGCTTTGCCCTGATTCAGAACAAATGGTGGTCTACATTGGGATTGATTTTCGTGATGGTTCTCATTGTGCTCATTACGGGGCTGGCATTTTCGTTGCCGGCCGGGGTGCTCACCATTCTGAAAACGATGCGCGTGGCACCCGAACTACCCGAGTTTGTGCCCATCGTTGCGCAGACAATAGCGATAGTAGGCGGCTCACTGCTTTCGGCCCTGGTAGCATTAGCCGTTGGCTTCCAGTATTTTAACTTAGTCGAGCGGCAGGAAGGTACCGGTTTGCTCTCGGCCATCGACCAAATTGGTACGCCACCCCCTATTCCCCGTGCGCAGGATGAAGGGGAGTATTAACCGGCTGCTGCTGATCTGGCTGCTGACCACCAACCCGGCTCAGGCCCAATCGCCCAAACCATCGCCCGCACGACCTCGGGAAAACGTCGGGCAAAACGACAGGGTGCCCCTGCGGGTACGTTACCCGGCCCCCGACCGGCTGAAGGATTTGCAAAATGCCCACGACTACCAGTACGACCGGGACGCCCAACCACCCAAAAACACGCTGGGCCGCTTATGGAACTGGTTTTGGGACAAAGTACGCCACTTTATGCGGAGCCGGGCTTACCAGAATGTTTGGCAATACGTGGTGCTGGCCGTCATTGCGGGCTTCGCAATCTGGCTGCTGCGCAAGGCCCAGGTGCTGAGTTTTCTGTTCCCCCAAAAGGCCGGATCAATCCCGCTGGATTATGAAAACCTGACCGAGAACATTCACGAAATCAGTTTTACGGAGCGCATCGAAGAAGCCGTGACCGGGCGCAACTACCGGCTGGCAGTGCGGCTGCTGTACCTGCAAACGCTGAAGCAACTCACCGACCGGAACCTGATTCACTGGCAACCCGACAAGACCAACCGGCAGTACGTGCAGGAACTGGACCATACCGCCCTCCGGCCCGAGTTTGAGCAATTAACGACCCGGTTCGAGTTTGTCTGGTACGGCGATTTCCCGATTGACGAAACCGATTTCCTGGCCATACAAGACGCGTTCAGCCGGTTCGGGAAGGCCAACCTGAGTCAGCCACCCGGCGTCCGGGCCTAATCTGACTATTTTTCGATTTGACTGTAGCCGCCCTGTTCGTTTCCATGAAATCCAATAAATATATCCTGATTTTGCTGGCGATGGTGGTAGCGTATTCACTTTTCGAGTACTACCGGCCCAAGCCCATCAACTGGACGCCAACCTACACCAACCGGGATAAAATTCCGTTTGGCACCAGGGCGTTGTACGAACTGCTGCCGACCGTGCCGGGCAACCCGAAACCGGAACTGCTGCGCGAACCGCCGTACAATTTTCTGACGCGGGAAAAGACCCTCGTCGGCACCAATTATATCTCCATCTGCCATTCATTCAACGCCGACAACAACGACCTGCGCGAACTGTTAGCCTACGTCCGGCGGGGCAATACCGTATTTGTGTCGGCCTACGAACTGCCCGATTCGCTGGGCCGGGTGCTGGGTTTCCGGGCAGAGGCCAAAGAAGACAACATGCGGGATACAACGCTGCTGAACAATTTCACCAATCCTACCCTGCGCAAACCCGGCGGCTATAATTTCCGGCACGACGATGGCCGCAACTACCTGCGTCTCGACACGGCGAAAAAACGGCCTCCGTACCCAATCACGGTGCTGGGCCGAAACGCCCGCAACGAGCCGGTTTTCCTGAAGATCAGTTACGGAAAAGGGACGTTTTTGATCCACAACCTGCCGCTGGCCCTGACCAATTATTACGTACTCGACCCCGGGGCGTCCGACTATGCGTTTAAATCCCTGTCGTACCTGCCCGCGCAGCGTACCTTCTGGGACGAGTATCAGAATCTGGGCCGTTTCGATGAGGAGGAGCAGACTATTTTCCGGTATATCCTGACGCAGCCCGCTCTGACCTGGGCATATTACCTGACGTTGCTGGCGGTGTTGCTGTACGCGTTATTTGCCGGGAAACGCACCCAGCGCGTCATTCCCGTGGTGGAGCCACCCCGCAACACGTCGCTGGAGTTTGCCAATACCATCGGGCGGCTGTATTTTCAGCAGGGCGACCACGACAACATGACCCGTAAAAAGATTCAGTATTTTCTGGCCCACCTCCGCGAGCGGTATCATCTGAACACGAACGTGCTGGACAAAGAATTTACCGAAACGCTAACCCGCAAAAGCGGTGCCCCCGCCGACGAAGTAACCGACCTTGTCCGGCAAATCCGGGCGGCTCAGCGGAGTACGTTACTGTCGGAATATGAGTTGTTAGGCTTGAGCCACGCCATTGAAACCTTTAACCGCGATTTTTAAAGGATTCAAACGGATTAAACAAGATTTTGTATGTCTCTGAATGTGGACCTATGTGGCTTGACGCACCCTGCAAAATCCTGTTTTAGTTCAATCAAGATGCTAAATAGTCACAGTGCAAAATCCTATTTTAGTCTAATCAAACTTTCAGGAATCACAGTCCAAAATCCTGTTTTAGTTCGATTAGGCTTCTGGAATTCGTAAAGCAAAATCCTGTTCAATCAGTTTAAATCCTTTGAAAATCGCGGTCCATGCAACCCTACGAAACCAGAATTGACTTACAGGACCTGAAAACGGCTATCGACGCCATCCGTGCTGAAATGAGTACCGTACTCGTTGGTCAGCAGCAAACGGTCGATTTACTGCTGACCGCACTCTTAGCCGATGGCCATGTCCTGCTCGAAGGCGTACCGGGCGTAGCTAAAACCCTGACCGCGAAATTACTGGCTAAAACCATCTCGACCCGCTTCAGCCGGATTCAGTTTACGCCCGACCTGATGCCGTCGGATGTGCTGGGTACGTCGGTATTCAGCCCGAAACTGACGGATTTCGAGTTTAAGCCCGGCCCGATTTTCGCCAACATTGTCCTGATCGACGAGATCAACCGCGCCCCGGCCAAGACCCAATCGGCGCTGTTTGAGGTGATGGAAGAGCGGCAGATCACCAACGACGGTACCACCTATAAACTCGCCGAACCGTTTATGGTGCTGGCCACGCAAAACCCCATCGAGCAGGAAGGGACGTATCGCCTGCCCGAAGCGCAGTTGGACCGATTCCTGTTCAAAGTCGTGATCGGCTACCCCGACGCGGCCGATGAAGTCGCCATTTTGCGCGGCCACCACGAACGCCGGAACCTGACCGATGCCGTCGAGGCTGTGCGGTCGGTACTGTCGCCGGAGCAGTTGGCGGCTCTGCGGGCGAAAGTGCATCAGGTCCACATCGAGGATAAACTGTTCGAGTACATTGCCCAGATTGTCCGCAGCACCCGCGCCAACAAATCACTCTATCTGGGGGCCTCACCCCGCGCATCGGTTGCGTTGCTGAACAGTGCCAAAGCCTTAGCCACCATCCGGGGCCGCGATTTCGTAACCCCCGAAGACATTCAGGAACTGGCGGCATCGGTACTGCGCCACCGGGTACTGCTCACGCCCGAACGCGAAATGGAAGGCGGCACCGCCGATGAGGTGATTGCCCAGTTGCTGAAGCAAATCGAGGTGCCGCGATGAAAAGCTGGCTCGTCGGTTGGTGGCTGGTGGTAAGTAGCTGGTCCGTTTTTGGCCAGTCGCTTACCCGTGCGCAACTGACCGGCATCTGGATTGGCGTACACACTGAGCTGGATATAAACACGTACTGTCCCCTGCCGACGTACCTCGACCTGCAACCCGATGGCACGTACCGGCTTGGACTGGTCGATCCAACGACTCTACCCCGCACGGCGACCTGGGCGGTTTTTGGCGATACGCTGCGACTCGACACAACCCGTTTCGCCCCCGGTTTAATCCGGTTGCAAATGGATACCCTCCGCATTGGCAAGGCGTTTCCGATGCTCTTTCGCCGGTTTCATGACTTTCCTGTCGATTCGGCGGCTGCGCACAAAACGCTGGCGGGTTTTGCCTGGCAAACAGATAGTACGGTTGTTCATTTTCACCAAAACGGCCGCGTCTGCTTAGAACATCGCAAAACGGGGCAACGCACGGTGCATCACTGGCGACTGGCACGGCTGGGTCAATCGGTGTTTATCCTGATGCAGGGCAGTTCCCATACGACCGACGGGCAGTACAAACCGCTCTGGCAGGTGGTGAGTGCAGCCAACAGCGCGTTTCGGGCAACGGGCTGGAACGGACAGCGCATCGCTACCGAGACGTTTCAACGGGTTCGGGCCTTGCCGCCGGGCGACTCGTGCCGGGCAACGGGTTTTCAGACATGCGACAACTGCTTTGTTGTACAGACCTCCGGTTTTTCCGGTGCTTCGCTTTCCAAGCGGTATGCGGTGCAAAAAATCGTGAATGGCTGCTATCAGCCGGTTGAACAGGCCGGTCAAACGGGTGTGATTCAGATTCGGTTCGTCATCAACTGCGCGGGTGAAACGAGTTTATTCACCCTAACGGAACTGGACGAAGACTACCAACGCTGTACGTTCGATACCCGCATTACCACCCAACTGCTGACGATCTGCCGCGAACGGTTGCGTACCGTATTTTTCAAATCCGATGACTCCCCGGCCGATCAGGCGATTACCCTGACGGTTCGGGTAAAGGACGGTCGGCTAACTGATGTTTTTTTATGAAAAGCTGGCTGTTTCTACTGTTGTTTCCGTACGCAGGGCTGGCGCAGGACGGCGAACAGTTGCTGAATGGCACGGTACGGCTGCTGCGCCAGAACGGGCAGCAAAAGCCGGTACTGTTTTTGGGCAGTCGCCGGTGGCAGACTCAGGTGGATACGGCAAAAGACCTCCGGTTCAGAACACTCGACTACACTTTTTCCCGGCAGTACGAACAGGCGGCTACTTTATTGGAGCTACGGGCGGCTACGAATCCAAAGGAGCATGGGCAGGTCGGTTATATGTACCTGAATTACCTCCACGATTATCCCCGCGCCATCCGTCATTTTAACGCGTATGATGCCCTGACACCTAATTTTGACGATATCGAAGGGAATAATCCCGTCAGTTATCTGCGGGGCCTGACGTACCAGCAACTGGGCGACCATACGAAAGCCATCGAACAAATGTCGTGCGGCATCGACCCAATTGATCTGAAGCACGGGAGCAAGTGGGTCAATTACCGCTACTTCATCAACCGCGCTGTCAGTTATTTAGCGGTGAATCAACCCGAAAAAGCACTGACCGATCTGGATAAAGCCGTTGAGAATTTCAACCGCTCGGCACTGGCACAGTACTACCGGGGTAAGGCGTTGCTGGCTTTAAACCGCCGGGTCGAAGCGAAAACGGCCTTTCGGGATGCGGCCTTTTTCCTGAAAGGCCTGCGCGTCGAGCGGGGCAATTACCAGGAAGATGACTATAATCCGGTGTGCGAAGAAGAAATTGACGAAGCCTTGTCCGAACTGAAATAAATCTTATCCGACACACTAAAATCACAGACTATATGCTCGTTTTCATGGGTTTGGGTGGCTATGAGTTGATTTTGATCCTGCTGGCCGCATTGCTCTTCTTGTCCCTCCTCGTACTTCCTGTCATTGCCTTAGTCGACATCCTGCGTAGCCAGTTTGAGGACCCGAACAATAAACTGATCTGGGTGCTGATTGTCCTCTTCCTGAATGTAGCCGGGGCCATTTTATACTATGCCATCGGCCGGAAACAACGGGTGGCATAGCCTGGCACCTTTTTGTCCGGTACATTCGGAACAAAACATTAACCGTACTGAAATAACCCCACCTCCCACCATGAACACGCTCTACAATTCCGTCAAATCCATTCTCGATACCGCCCGCAGCAACGCCTACCGGGCCGTGAACAGTGCAATGGTCGAAGCCTACTGGCAAATTGGCCGTACCATCATCGACGAAGAACAGCAGGGTCAGCACCGGGCCGAGTATGGCACCGGACTGCTCAAATACCTGTCCGAGAAACTGAGTGCCGACTTCGGCAAAGGGTTCGATGAGCGGGAAATGCGCCGAATCCGGCAGTTTTACCTCATGTTTCCAATTCGGGACGCAGTGCGTCCCGAATTGAGCTGGACGCATTACCGGCTTTTATCGAAGGTGACTAACGAGAAAGCCCGCCTGTGGTATATGAACGAAGCGGCCGGGCAAAACTGGAGTAGCCGGGCACTGGACCGCCAAATTGGTACGCTGTACTACGACCGGTTACTGGCTACCCGCGAAGCCAATCGACCCGCTGTTGAAGCCGAAGCCCGGCAGAAAATGGCTCCGTTGCAGCTTCAGCCCAAAGACATCATGAAAGACCCTTACATACTGGATTTTCTGAATCTGGCAGTCGGGCCGCACCTTCAGGAGAAAGACCTTGAACAGGCCCTGCTGGATAATCTCCAGAAATTTATGCTTGAGTTGGGCAAAGGTTTCGCGTTTGTGGCTCGACAACAGCGGATCGATACCGAGACGAGCCACTTCTACATAGACCTCGTTTTTTACAATTACATCCTCAAATGCTTTGTGCTGATCGACCTTAAAGTGGGCAAACTCACGCACCAGGACATCGGGCAGATGGACATGTACGTCAGAATGTACGAAGACCTGCGGAAGCAACCCGGCGATAATCCAACGGTTGGCTTAGTGCTGTGCAGTGAAAAGGACGAAACGGTGGTGAAGTATTCGGTTATGAAAGACAGCGAACACCTGTTTGCCTCACAATACAAATTATTCCTGCCGACCGAAGCTGAATTGAAAGCCGAACTGGAACGGGAAACATTTCTGATTGAGCAAGCCCTCCAAACGCCATGAACCCATTTCGTGCCCTGTATTTCTCCGTTCGCGTCTGGCTGGTACTCATCGGACTGGTGCTGGCGTTTGTGCTGGCTTATGCCGTACCGGTGCTGTTACCGGTAGTTCAACTGGCGCTGCTGGTATTTGGTGCGCTGCTGCTGGCCGATGGTGTCGCGCTCTTCGGCAGTCCGCAAACGGCCTTTTTTGCCCGGCGCGACGTACCCGACCGACTCTCCAACGGCGACGACAATCCGCTGACGATTTTTCTCGAAAACCGCTACCAGTTTCAGACGCGAGTAGAAGTCATCGACGAAATTCCGGTGCAGTTCCAACGACGCGACATTCTATTTCGGGCAACGCTGAAGCCGCGCGAAACCCAGGCCATCCGCTACCAGCTTCGACCCACGCGCCGGGGGGAGTACACCTTCGGAGCCGTCAACGTGTTCGTAATGACACCGTTGCAACTATTCAAACGGCGTTTTCAGTTCGAGTCGGCGCGTACCGTGGCCGTGTATCCGTCGTTCCTGCAAATGCGGCAGTACGAACTCTTAGCCATCTCGAACCGCCTGACCGAGATGGGCATCAAGAAAATCCGGCGGCTGGGCAACAGCATGGAATTCGAGCAGGTCCGGGCCTACAACCAGGGCGACGATGTGCGAACCATCAACTGGAAAGCCACCGCCCGGCGTACCTCCACCGGTACCAGCACGGCCTTTATGGTGAACGCGTTCCAGGACGAAAAATCGCAGGCGGTGTATTGCCTGATCGATAAAGGGCGGGTGATGAAATCGCCGTTTGAGGGGCTAACGCTGCTCGATTATGCTATCAATGCGTCATTAGTGCTGAGCAACATTGCCCTGCTGAAACAGGACCGCGCCGGTATCCTGACTTTCTCCGACCACGTTGGCCAACTCTTACCCGCCGAACGCCGGGCCGGGCATCTGCTCCGCATTCTGGAACTGCTGTACCGGCAGCGCACCCGCTTTCTCGAAACCGATTACGAGAGCCTGTATGCCAGCGTGAGAACGCACATCCGGCAACGGAGCCTATTGCTGCTGTTCACGAATTTCGAGACGGTCAATGCCCTGCGTCGGCAATTGCCTTACCTCCGCCGGTTGGCCAAAGATCATTTGCTATTGGTCATCTTCTTTGAAAACACGGAGTTACAGACCCTGTTGAACCAGCCCGCAGCCGACACCGAAGCCGTTTACCGCAAGACCATTGCCGAGAAGTTCGTGTACGAAAAGAAACAGATTGTCAGGGAGTTGCAGCAGTACGGCATCCAGAGTATCCTGACGCCCCCCCAAAACTTGACCGCCGATACGGTAAACAAGTACCTGGAATTGAAAGCGCGGGGCATGATCTGATTTTTGGCTTTCTTTGCAGGACACCGCCCCTCATCGTATCCTACATGAAACGTTTCCTGCGCATTGCGCTCCTCTTGCTCGTTCTGCTACTTGTTGTTCTACTCGTCAATACCCTCCGGTTCACATCCCGGCAGTTGAGCGACGTGCCAGCCGCCCCGGCCGTTGCGGTATCCGATTCGGCGGTGGCCCGGCTCGCCGAAGCCATCCGGTACCGCACCGTCTCCTTCACCGACTACACGCTGACGGACACCACACAGTTTGATAAATTCCTGACGTTTATCGAACAGAATTACCCGCTCGTTCACAGCCGGATGACACTGGAGAAGGTCAATAATTACGGCTTGCTGTACGAATTGAAAGGTAAAAATCCGGCCCTGAAACCAATGCTGCTGATGGGCCATTACGACGTAGTGCCGGTTATTCAAGGTACGCAGCGGATGTGGAAACGCCCGCCGTTTGCCGGATTAGTCGAAGGCGGCTACGTGTATGGACGCGGCACCCTCGACGATAAAAGCACGGTAATGGGCGTACTCGAAGCGACCGAAACACTGCTAAAATCCGGGTTTCAGCCCAACCGGACCCTATTGCTGGCTTTCGGGCAGGACGAAGAAACGCTCGGTATTCGGGGCGGGCGGGCCATTGCCGAACGAATCGCTCAGCGCAAAATCGAACTGGAATACGTGATGGACGAAGGCGGCACGGTGAAAACCGACGGCGTATCGGGCCTGACACGTCCCATCGCGCTGGTCGGTATCGGCGAAAAAGGCTACGTGAGTCTGCAACTGACTGCCGTATCCGATGGCGGGCACTCGTCGATGCCACCCAAACAAACCAGCATCGGTATGCTGGCCGAAGCCATCAGCAACCTGGAAAAAGCACCGTTTGCCTCGCACCTGGATGCCGGAGCAAAGCAGCTTTTCAGCTACATCGGTCCCGAAATGGGGTTCGGCCAGAAACTGATCTTTGCTAATACCTGGCTGTTTGCACCCCTGATCGAACGGATCATGAGCCAGTCCAATTCGAGCGCGGCCATCCTGCACACGACCATTGCGCCGACCATTTTTCAGGCCGGGGTAAAAGACAATGTGCTGCCGATTGACGCGTCGGCAACGATCAATTTCCGCATTCTGCCCGGCGAAACCGTCCAAACCGTCACCGACCACGTCCGGGAGGCCATTGCCAACGACCGGATTCAGATTCGGCCCCTCTCGAACCAGGCCAACCCCTCGCCCCTGTCCGACACCGAATCGCCGTCGTTTACGCTCCTGAACCGCACCATTCGCAGCATTTTTCCCGACGCTATTGTTTCGCCTTACCTCGTACTGGGCGGCACCGACTCGCGTCATTACCAGCGCCTGTGCCGGAACGTGTACCGGTTTGCCCCGAACCACATGAACGACGAAGACATGAAGCGGATGCACGGCACCAATGAACGCATCAGCACCGTCGATTACCAGAACATGATCCGGTTTTACGTCACCATCATTCGGAATAGTCAATAAATCGTTATGGAAAACCCGGCCTGCATGCATCCACGACTAAACCGATCATCCATGAAATACACCCTGTTGCTCATTGGCCTGCTGCTGGCGGGTGCCTGCTCTTCGCCCAAATCAGAACCGACCGATACAACTTCTGTTCCTGTCCAGGAAGCCAGACAGTCTTTGCAGGCCGATGCAGCAGCTCCGGAGACCGCCCCCAAACCATTATCGGCCCCACCCGTACCACCTGCAACAGGACGAAAAATCATCCGTAATGCCACCATCGAATTCAAGGTCACGGATTTTCGGGCATCGGCCAGGCGCATCACAGCCTTAGTCGGAACGTTTGGCGGACTGATTCGTGAAGAGCAGGAATCGCGGGCAAACGACGTACTGAGGAGTCAGATGACAATTCGGGTGCCAGCCGCCCGTTTGGACAAATTTGTAGATACCCTGCTGCACGAATCGGTCTATACTACGTCTAAAACCATCAGTGCCGAAGACGTGACGAAACGATTTGTGGATACCGAAGCCCGCATTCGCAGCCAAAAAGCGACCGAAGAGCGATATATTCAACTGCTAAAACAGGCCCGTTCTGTGAAAGAGGTGCTGGAAGTAGATGAACAACTCCGGGCGATTCGGGAGGAAGTCGAAGTTCAGGAAGCCGAGTTGCGGGAGTTAAAAGGCGACGTAGCCATGAGCACCATTAACCTGACCTTTTATCAGGACACCGACGCTACCTCAGCCCCCGAATCGCCGTTTGTTGCCCGGCTGTGGTTAAACCTGAAAGGCGGTTTTGGTCTTATTGGCGGCTTTTTTCTGGGTCTGGCTTACCTGCTGCCGTTGCTGGCGGTGCTGGGTGGTCTGGGCTGGGTCGTTACGCGGTGGCTACGCAGCCGGAGGGCAAAAGTGTGACGGATTGGTCACAAAAAAACCGGATCATCGCGGTGATCCGGTTTTTTTGTGGCGAACAGAATGACTGCTAACTAACGCATATGTATTTACTCGCTCATAAACTCCCGTTCGGCCTTAAGCCGCTCCCGCTGAATGGAGCCGGAAACTAAGATACTCACTTCGTAAAGCATCGCCAGTGGCATGGCGACCAGAACCTGGCTATAAATATCAGGTGATGGGGTAATAACACCAGCTACAATCAGAATCACGATCCAGGCGTGTTTGCGGTACTCGCGCAGGAAACCCGGCGTCAGAATACCCACTTTGGACAGTACGAAGGCCACAATCGGCATCTGAAACATCAACGCGCAACCAAGCGACAGCGTAACGATAATGCCGATGTACGAGGTCAGGTCAAACTGATTCTTGATTTCGGGCGTCAGTTGGTAATTGGCTAAGAAGTTGATCGCTAAGGGCGAAACGATGTAGTAACCAAAAAACAGGCCCATCAAAAACAGCAGCGACACGTAAAACACCGCACCACGGGCAGCTTTCCGCTCTATGACTTTCAAACCCGGCTTGATAAACCGCCACAACTCCCAGAATGCGTACGGAAAGGCAAAGCAAAGCCCGATAATAACCGATGACGTCAGGGCCATCGTGAACTGATCCGATACGCCGAGGGCCTGCAAGGTAAAGTCTAACTTTTTGACGCACAAATCGGCGTAGCCCGTATAGTCAGACAACTTGCACAGCATCCGGTACGTCCAGAAATCAGGACTTTTCGGACCTAAAATGATGTACTTGAAGATGTCCTGAATATAGACAAATGCAATGATGGCGAACACGAATATTGCCCCCACTGCCCGGATAACGTGCCACCGCAACTCCTCGAGGTGCTCGATGAACGTCATCTCCGTGCCCTCTTCCTGAGGACTTTCTATTTCCTGTTCCTCGAATTCCTGATCTAAAGCCATCTTTCGAATGAGTGAATAAGCGAATGAGTGATTGAGTGAATGTCCGATACTATGTATTAACCCAGTCACTCATTCGCTCCATCGCAATTAAATTATGCGTATAACGGGAATGCTTTCATCCAGGCGTTGATTTCCTCTTTTACGGTCTGGATTTTGGCGTCGTTGTCGTGGTTCATCAGAACCTCGTCGATATATACGACAATCTGTTCCATGTCCGATTCTTTCAAACCGCGCGTCGTCATGGCCGGTGTACCCACGCGCATGCCCGACGTAACCATCGGCGATTTGTCGTCGAACGGCACCATGTTCTTGTTGATCGTGATGTCAGCTTTAATCAGCGTGTTCTCGGCTAATTTGCCCGTTAAGCCTTTCGAACGCAGGTCAATCAGCATCAGGTGATTGTCCGTACCACCGGAGATAATGCCGTAGCCGCGATCCGTAAACGCTTTAGCCATCGCCTGGGCATTGGCTTTCACCTGCACCGCGTATTCGTAAAAATCGTCGGTCAGGGCTTCGCCGAAGGCTACGGCCTTGGCCGCGATGATGTGTTCCAGCGGACCACCCTGCGTACCCGGAAATACGCCCGAATCCAGCAGCGAAGACATCAGCCGCAACTCACCTTTCTGCGTCTTGATGCCAAACGGGTTTTCAAAATCATTCCGCATCATAATCAACCCACCGCGTGGTCCCCGCAGGGTTTTATGCGTAGTAGTGGTAACGATGTGGCAGTATTCGAGGGGGTCGTTCAGCAGCCCTTTGGCAATCAGGCCGGACGGGTGCGAAATATCGGCCAGCAGCAACGCACCCACCTGATCGGCAATGGCCCGCAGCCGGACGTAATCCCAGTCACGCGAATAGGCCGATGCGCCACAAATCAGCATTTTGGGCCGCTCCAGCATGGCTTTGGCTTCTACCTTGTCGTAGTCGATTACGCCCGTTTCCTGCTCTACGCCGTAGAACGTCGGACGGAAATATTTACCCGAAATGTTTACCGGCGACCCGTGCGTGAGGTGCCCGCCGTGCGCGAGGTCAAAACCCAGAATGGTATCGCCGGGGTGCAGACAGGCCACAAAAACGGCCGTGTTGGCCTGCGCACCGGAGTGGGGTTGTACGTTGGCCCAGGTGGCCCCGAACAGGTCTTTCGCCCGGTCGATGGCAATCTGCTCGACCTGGTCAACGATCTCACACCCACCGTAATAACGTTTGCCGGGTAGTCCTTCGGCGTATTTATTGGTCAGGACACTGCCAGCCGCTTCCATGACGGCGGGTGACGTAAAATTCTCGGACGCAATCAGTTCGATACCCGACTCCTGCCGGTGCTGTTCTTTGGCGATCAGGTCAAAAATCGCCGTGTCGCGGGTGGTTGTAGTCGTTGCGGTTTGCATATCGGTAAAGTCGTAGAAATCAACGACAAAGATAGGAGAGAAAATGGTAGCGTGGGCGAGGATTTTCCGGGAGTTTGGGGGAGTAGGATAGTGGCGTTTGGTCGGGTAGCCGACGGTCGGCCGCTGCCGTGCCATCTCAAACCCGACACCAAAATAAATCCAAAAAGATATACTACGAATATGTCTTCCCCGTTTGTCTATTTGTAAAGTTTATTTTACATTTAGACAAACAAACTTACTATCATGAAAAACGATTGGTTATTCCCGCATCGCTGCCGGCAGATTGGCTGGTTCGTATTTATTCCATCGGCCCTGCTGGGGCTGTTCACCCTGCACGGCAACTCGCTGCTAAAAAACCTGGGGTTTCAGCCGGTAACGCTGGGCGATTTCATGGGTTCTTTTGCGGATGAGATAGCCGCCCTGGGCGCGATACTCGGACTACTGTTTATTGCCTTTGCCCGCGAAAAATCGGAGGATGAGATGATCCGGCAGTTACGGTTAGAATCATTACAATGGAGCGTTTACATCAACTATTTCCTGCTGGCCCTCGCCATTATCTTCATGTACGACGATGCATTTTTCACGGTAATGATCTATAACATGTTCACCGTTTTACTGGTCTTCATCATCCGGTTCCGGTGGTCGCTGAAACGGGTAGACCACACGGAGGAGGTAATCGCATGAAAAATCGCCTTAAAGTAGCCCGCGCTGAAAAAGACATGTCTCAGGCCCAACTGGCCGAACACATTGGCGTTAGCCGTCAGACGATCAATTCCATCGAAACAGGTCGGTACATTCCGTCCACCGTACTGGCCCTGAAACTGGCCCGGACGTTCGGCAAACCCGTTGAAGAGTTTTTCTCGCTGGAAGAAACGGACTAAGGCATAGCCGATTACCGGATTAGACGGTAGATTTGCCTGACTCTTCCTAACTCCCGCTATGAATACGACTTCAACACCGATTCCGCTTATGGGTGAACTTGGTATGCCCTACGACCTCAGCGCCGATGCCATCGCGTTTTACCGTCAGAATGGCTACGTCAAACTCAAAAATGTGCTCAGTCCGGCCGTGCTGAACCACTATGGCCCGATTATTTCCGATCAGGTGATCCGGCTCAACACGCTCACCAAGCCGATGGCGGAGCGCACGACCTACGAACGGGCGTTCCTGCAAATTATGAACCTCTGGCGCGAAAACGAGGCCGTCCGCGAATTTGTGTTCTCGAAACGGTTGGCCCGCATTGCTACCCAGTTGATGGGTGTTTCGGGCGTGCGGCTGTACCACGATCAGGCGTTGTACAAAGAACCATCCGGAGGCATTACACCCTGGCACGCCGATCAGTTTTACTGGCCGCTGAGTTCACCCAATACCGTTACGGTCTGGATTCCATTGCAGGAAACGCCGATGGACATGGGGCCGCTGGCCTTTGCGGAAGGCAGTCAGCACGTAGAAATTGGCCGCGACATTGAAATCAGCGACGATAGCGAACGGCTGCTGTCCGAAGCCCTGCAACGCGAAAATTTCCCGCTCAACAACACCCCGTTCGATCTGGATGAAGTTAGTTTCCACGCGGGCTGGACGTTTCATCGCGCCGGGCCGAATGCCTCGAATCAACCCCGCAAAGTGATGACGATGATTTACATGGATCAGGATCAGCGCATTACGCAGCCTCGCAACCGGTATCAGCAGGCTGATCTGGAAAAATGGCTCGGCAGCTATCCCGTGGGGAGTATTCCCGAAAGCCCGTTGAATCCGGTATTGTACAGCGATGCCTTGCCACATACCGACGAATAGCGGTGTAAGGTTTTGGATAAACGTGCGTCTAAGCCAAACACGCTGTTCGCAGAGTTCGGCCGGGCGGGAGTATTTTCGCCGTAAAACTGTTACCCAAAAAACCGCTACTTCGCGATCAGCCCGATCCGGGTCATTCTTATGAAAAACGTTCTCGCGCTCGTCGCGCTGTTGCTTGTCAATTATTCCACCGTTCTGGCCCAGTTCGGTCAGTCGCCGGGTTTGGTTAAACCGGCCACCTGGTCCGTAACGGCGAAACCGGCCACCGCGAAAGTGGGTGATGTGATTACCGTTCGGGTAACGGCCGCGGTGAAAGATGGCTACCACGTGTATTCATCCGTTGTGAACCCGAAGATCGACGGGCCACTGCCAACGGTGGTGACCTTCAAAAAGAACAATACGTTCGCGCTGGTTGGTAAATTAGTACCCATCAGTAAGGTCGAGACGAAGTACGAAGAGGTCTTTGAGGGCGATACGTACATCATGCACGGCAAGGCGGTGTTCACCCAAAAAATCAAGGTGCTGACAGGCAAGCCGGTTCTTGCGGGCAGCATCGAAGCCCAGGCCTGCACCGATGCCGGTGCGGCCTGCATTCCGCTAAACGATGACTTTACGGTTACGGGCCTGGTCATTACCGCGCCGACTTCCGCAACCAAAGCCACATCAGTCCTGCCGACAGCGACCACAACAGTTGCCCCCTCGGTAGCCCAGACACCGGTACCAGCGTTAGAGTCAGCCGCTGTCAGTAATGCAGAACAAGCCGATACGGCCGCTGTTGACGCTACGGCCGACCGACTAACCAAAACCGAAATCACGGCGGGTTCGGCCGCGAGCCAGGCCCTCAGCGCCGAAGCACCAGCCAACGAGTCCCTGTTGGGTTTCATCGTGGCCGCTTTTCTGTCAGGCTTAGTCGCCCTGGCAACGCCCTGTGTTTTTCCGATTATTCCGATGACGGTCAGCTTTTTCACCAACCAAAAAGGCGGCTTATGGAAAGCCCTGCTGTACGGCTTCTCGATCATTGCGATTTATGTGCTGATTGGCGTAGTGGTATCGCGGATCAACGGGCCGGGTTTCGCTAATTTCGTCAGTACACACTGGCTGCCGAACCTGCTTTTCTTCGCGGTATTCTTCATTTTCGCCCTGTCGTTTCTGGGTTTGTTCGAGATCACACTGCCCAATTCGCTGATCAACAAAGCCGACGCGCAGTCGGAACGGGGTGGTATTGGCGGTATTTTCTTCATGGCCTTTACCCTCGTGCTGGTGTCTTTTTCCTGCACCGGGCCGCTGGTTGGCAGTTTATTGGTCGCGTCGGCGGGTGGGGCGGTTATGAAGCCCATCATCGGCATGGCGGCTTTTTCGTCGGCGTTCGCCATTCCATTTACCCTCTTTGCCGCTTTTCCGCAGTTCCTCAAAAAACTACCCAAATCGGGGGGCTGGCTCAACTCGGTGAAGGTCGTGCTGGGTTTTCTGGAACTGGCCTTAGCCCTCAAATTCCTGAGCATCGCCGACCAGGTGTACCACTGGCACCTGCTGGACCGCGATTTATTTTTGGCCCTCTGGATCGTCATTTTCGCCTTGATCGGGTTTTACCTGCTCGGCAAAATCCGTCTGCCACACGACAGCGAAACCAAGTCCGTCAGCATCCCGCGCTTGCTGCTGGCCATCGGCACGTTTGCGTTTGTGGTCTACATGATTCCCGGTTTGTGGGGGGCACCGCTGAAAGCATTGGCCGGGTATTTGCCCCCGGAGACCTCGCAGGAGTTTAACCTCTTTACCCGCAACAACGAACCCACTGGCACGACTCCCGTTTCCATCGGCGAACCCATTAAACACGCCGATTTGTTTAAACTGCCCCATAATTTACCGGGATTCTTCGACTACAAGCAGGCCATCGCTTACGCGAAAAAAGTAAATAAGCCGGTTTTCATCGACTTCACCGGGCATGGCTGCGTGAACTGCCGCGAAATGGAAGCCCGCGTCTGGTCGGACCCGGCGGTCGACCAACGACTTCGCAACGATTACGTGATTTTGGCGCTGTACGTTGACGATAAAACCGAACTGCCCGAAGACCAGTGGTACACCTCTCCGTACGACAAAAAGCAGAAAACGACCATTGGGGCGCAGAATGCCGATTTACAGATTGTGAAGTACAACAACAACGCCCAGCCGCATTACTGCTTGGTGGATCAGGACGGTAACCTGCTGGTCGCGCCGAAAAACTACGATTTAAACCCAGCACATTTCGCGCAGTTTCTCGATTCGGGCAAAGCCAAGTTGATGGCATTGCGGTAGAAGTTAAGTTCGGCGTTTTTAGTGTACATTGATAATTAAAACAATCCTCGTGATGGAAGCAGTAATCGAAGAACTATCCGAATACGAACGCGAACGCGGAAAACCTATGCCCAGTAAAAACCACGCCATTATTCAAACTCGGATTGCAATCCAGTTAGGTACTCAGTACGCAGAAACGCACACCGTAATGACTGAGGTAAAGCTTTTCATTGCAGAAAAAGATGCCGTGCCTGATATTGCCATTTATCCACTCATTGCCTTCGACCCGTTGCACGACGAAATCAAAATGACGCAGATGCCGCTCGGCGTAATCGAAATTTTGTCGCCTACCCAAACAAATGATGAACTGCTGGCTAAGGTCGAAACTTATTTCAATGCAGGCGTACAGTCGTGCTGGTTAGTTATTCCGACGTTTCGGCTGATCAGCGTTTTTTCGGACCGGCAGACCAGTAAAACATTCATTGAGGGCGAACTGCATGATTCCGTTCTCGACATTAAGCTCGACATCAGTAAGATCTTTCGATAGGTCGATTCAGTAACCAATAAGAAAGGCGGGCCACAGCATGGCCCGCCTTTGCTCTGTCTACGATTCAACAAAAAGGCAACTATAAAATCAGGTAGTTCCGGGTTTCCATTTTTGCCGGTGGTCGGCAGTGAATGGTGGCATGAAAACGCCGGAACTACTCCTTTTACTTACTGGCCAATGGGAAACGAGTAACCGAGCGACACGGCCAAACCCTGATTGCGGACGTTTACATTCACTACGGGCACCTGAATCTGCCGCGAGAAACCCTGCTCGTACCGCACTTCGCCAAAGAATTTACCGGCTCCGGCCTCGAAAGCCAGCCCTGCTCCCACCACACCACTAATGTCCCACCGGTTCAGCGTGCCGCCGTAATTAAGACCGATATCCATTGGTCTGGTCGTAAAAATGGCGGTCGCACGGGTACGGATACGCCCATCGGCGGCATAACTGACGGCCGGACCAGCAATCAGATACGGCTGTACGGGACCATCGACGATGTTCAGTTTCAGCAAAAGCGGCACCTCAATGTCCTGCGTCTGGTAAGCCGCGCTGGCCCCAATGGGAATGTTGAATCCACCGACGTTAAAATCGACGCTTTCCGACACCTTAAAGCCCTTTTGAATGTAGGCCAGCTCGGGCCGGAACGACAGGGCACCGGTTAGGGGAATGTCTAAAAAGATAGCACCCGTTGGCCCGGCCGAGGGTTTAATCATCGACGATAGCCCACCCATGTAGGCTGGCGTAGAAACACTGCCGAAGTTGACACCCCCGCGAAAACCCACCTGCACCTGAGCAAACGAGACGGAACTGAACACTATGGACGAAAAGGCAATGGCGAAGGCGAACGATGTGCGTTTCATGACTGATTTTGGTAAGAACTGTGATTAACCCAACCCGGGAGTAAAATCGCACATAGGCCTTTTCGCGTATCTATTAGTATCGTAAACTATTGCTTGGACAGTACATCAATGCGAAGGATTAAGCCGGTTATTAAAAAAATCACACACTATGAATCCCGGCAGGACACAACAGGCCCGGCCTTACTGTTACCAGTCGGTTGAGTAGAGTCGGGTATAGTGCGGATTTTTACCTAAATCGGGGGTAGCTGCCTGCAGGCACGTTGGTGCTTCGCGTCGAGAACACGTCGACTTTATTGAAAATAGGACGGCGGCATTGTAGTTTTACGGTCCGCCAATAGCCTGAACGCATGAAATACGTTAAACCCACTAAGTTTAGTTACCTGCCTAAGCCGTTAGACCGCTTGGACGTGATTGGGCTGTTCGAGCGCGACCCATTCGGTAACTGGCTGCTCATCAGGCGTATTCTTGTGGGCATCATTGGCTGGTCGACCTACGCCCGCTACACCGTGGTGAACCGGATCGAGATCGAAGGCACCGAACACCTGGAAAACCTGCCGATCAACAACGTGCTTTTCCTGTCGAATCACCAGACGTATTTCGCCGATGTGATCGCGTTTTTTCAGATTTTCTGCTCCGTGAAGTGGGGGTTTCAGAACACCCTGCTGCCGCCGTTGTACCTGCTTGGCCCCCGCGCCCGGCAATATTACGTGGCCGCGTCGGAGACGATGAAGAAGGGGATTTTGCCAAAGTTATTTGCAGCCGCCGGGGCCATTACCATCGAGCGTTCCTGGCGGGCCGATGGCCGCGACGTAAAGCGGGAGGTTGATACGTCGGCGAACGATAAAATAGCCATCGCCCTGGCCCACGGCTGGGTGGTGAGTTTTCCGCAGGGCACCACCAGTCCTTACGCGCCGGTTCGGAAGGGGACGGCGCACATCATCAAAAGTGCCGACCCGATTGTGATTCCGGTGGTTATCAACGGGTTCCGCCGGGCGTTCGACAAAAAAGGGTTACGGTTTAAAAAACGGAACACCCTGCTGACGGTAAAATTCAAAGCACCGCTTCAGATAGGCCCCGACGACACGATTGAGGAAATTGTAGCCAAGGTGCGCCATGCTATCGAGCAGGACGCACCGGACTGGGTCGCGAAAGAGTAAATACTACGTCTGAATGATGCCCACGTTGAACGCCTTCGTGATGGGCGCGTGATTGGCCGCTTCGATACCCATCGAGAGTACCTTCCGGGTTTCCAGCGGGTCAACAATCGCGTCGACCCACAGCCGGGCCGCTGCGTAGTACGGGGAGAGCTGATTGTTGTATTGATCGGTAATCTTCTGCAACAACGCCTGCTCCGCTTCGGGCGTGATGGCTTCGCCCTTTGCTTTCAACGACGCTACCTGTATCTGGAGCAGCGTTTTGGCCGCTGAGGCTCCGCTCATCACGGCCATCTGCGCCGTTGGCCAGGCTACCATCAGCCGGGGGTCGTACGCTTTGCCGCACATGGCGTAGTTGCCCGCGCCGTAGCTGTTGCCGATTACGACCGTAAACTTCGGCACGACCGAGTTGGCCATCGCACTTACCATCTTGGCCCCGTCTTTGATAATCCCCCCCTGTTCGGCCCGGCTGCCGACCATGAAACCCGATACATCCTGCAAAAAGACCAGCGGAATGTGCTTCTGATTGCAGTTCATAATGAAGCGGGCGGCTTTGTCGGCGGCATCCCCGTAAATCACCCCGCCCATCTGCATTTCTGAGGGTTGTCCGGTGCGCCCTTTCGCCTTTACCGTCCTGCGCTGATTGGCCACAATACCCACCGCCCACCCGTCGATGCGGGCGTAGCCGCACAAAATCGACTGACCGTAGCCGGGTTTATATTGCTCGAACGCGGAGTTATCCACCAGTCTGTCCACAATCTCACGCATGTCGTACGGTTTGACGCGGTCGGCGGGCAGGATCTGGTAAATCTCGTCGGGGTTTTTAGCGGGCATAGCCGGAACAGCCCGGTCGAAACCAGCGGTCGGGAAATGGCCGGTTTTATCGAAAATGCGCCGGATGGCGTCTAAGCAGCTTTTATCGTCGGGGTATTTGTTGTCGGTCACGCCCGAAATTTCGCAGTGGGTGTTGGCCCCGCCGAGGGTTTCGGCGTCCACATCCTCCCCCACCGACGCCCGCACCAAATACGGTCCCGCCAGAAAAATAGAGCCGGTACCTTCGACAATCATCGCTTCGTCGGACATGATGGGCAGGTACGCCCCGCCTGCTACGCAGCTACCCATGATGGCCGCTACCTGTAACACGCCCATCGCCGAGAGGTGCGCGTTGTTGCGAAACATCCGCCCGAAGTGTTCTTTATCGGCAAAAACCTCATCCTGCAAGGGCAGGTAAACGCCCGCGCTGTCGACCAAGTAAATGATGGGCAATCGGTTTTCCATCGCTATTTCCTGCGCCCGGAGGTTCTTTTTGGCGGTTATCGGGAACCACGCCCCGGCCTTCACCGTCGCGTCGTTCGCCACAATCACGCACTGTCGTCCCGACACGTAGCCAATCCCCGTAACCACGCCCCCCGACGGACAGCCGCCGTGTTCGGCGTACATGCCCTCGCCAGTAAACAGGCCAATTTCCAGAAAATAAGATTCGGCGTCGATGAGGTAAGCAATGCGTTCGCGGGCGGTAAGTTTCCCTTTTTTATGCTGGTCGTCAATTTTTTTCTGACCACCGCCGAGTTGGGTTTGGGTCGTTCGGCGGGTCAGTTCATCCAATAAGGGTTGCATGCGTTAAGGTTTTGGTTTTGTTGATGAGCAAATGAGTTGGCGCAAAACCAGCAACGGGCCAGGAAGTAGCATAGGCTCATTTAGCGACTATGGCTAATGCTTTGATAGACTCCTCAAAACGATTAAACGCTTCGAGGCCCCGAAGTTGAGAGAAATCCTTTGTGTAGTCGGCTACAAGTTGCACGGCCTGTGAAACCTTGAACTTCTGAAGATTACGCCCCTTGCGCCCGCTTGCTTCGCGCAGTAAATGGTGAAGGTCCTGTTTAGGATTAGGCATCAACTCTATCTGGTGTAACGCAGGCAGGAGCAAGCTTTGACTGCCGGACGGGTTACCAGCCGCCCGTCGTATAGCTTGTTCGCTAAATAATAACCAGGCTTCAGTCATACGTACAGGTATAACACAGCGCAGTTGCGTATCAG
Source organism: Cytophagales bacterium (assembly GCA_038327655.1). Taxonomy (GTDB): domain Bacteria; phylum Bacteroidota; class Bacteroidia; order Cytophagales; family Spirosomataceae; genus JBBQLG01. The sequence goes on along the minus strand of JBBQLG010000008.1, from coordinate 28,399 downwards.
CTATTTGACTGATCAACTGCTTAAAGGTGTCATTCACTTCCTGATAGCGTTCGTCCCAAGCTTGTTTCTCTGCATCGCGATGCACAAACAAGTAGTCACACGGATAAAAATATAGGGCCTGCCGGATGCGCTCATCCAGCTTACCGGTCAGTGGTGGTTTAGGCAGTCTGGAAAGATCTGCCCATTGGGACTGAACAATTAATCGGGGGAAATGCTGGTGAAACGTCCAGTCAATAATTGGTAGTAATGCTTTATCGGAAGAGCCATCACTCAATAAAGTGTAGGTGATCTCAGTCATAGGTTATCTCTAACTGACTTGCGTCTGCCTGTATCTTACGTATATCGGGGCGGTCTCTGACTCGTCTTACTGTTGGTAGAGGATTGCGTTCATCCGGCTCGTTTTCGTTAGTAAGCGTACCGGTTGGTAACAGGTAATGCAGCATCTCACCCCGGGCAATGGGCTTATACGTGTTGCTGTCTATTTCGGTGCGCCAAGTGTCTTTAAGTGGACTATAAACGACACCACGATAGCGAATTCCGTCCGAAGAAATCATTTCCTGAGACCGCGCCAGTAACAAACTATCCTCTGGCACCAATTGCACCACGCTCGGCGAATGCGTATTAATGATTACCTGACGTAGGGGATTTCCATCACCAATGGGTTGACTGGTATCGGTACAGATATCCTGTAACAAACGTAATATCGCTTCGATCTTTTCCGGGTGAATGCCATTTTCGGGTTCTTCGAGGCAAATTACTCCCCCTGACCGTTGATCGAGTTCGAGCACCGCCAATCCCAGAAAACGCAGAGTGCCGTCTGACAAAGCCCGGGCCGGAAAAACGGTACCATCGCTGCTTTCCAGCATCAACGTCAGCATTTCCCGCCGGTCGTCCTGATCGACGTATATGCCTGATATGCCCTCCACCAACTCAGACAGTTTATTCGCCAGCGCCTGATATACGTCAGGGAAATGCTTCATTTGGTCATTTTCCAGCTTTAGCCGGTATAGTGTAGCCGGTAGATGACTACCATCGGCCCCCAGGCGAGCATTGCCAACAACGTTAAATTCGTCGGACTGACGCAACGCACTCGGCTCCAGTTGTAGCATTTGCCACGAGCGCATTTCGTTTTTAACCAGTAATGCGGTTGGCTTTTCGAGGGCATTGGCCGTCGATAATACGGTTCGCTGTAATTGAGACGCCTTGAACGGTAAGGGCTGACCGCTACTCCCGCCATCCTGGTGAAAATTTATTCGCTGATTACCGTCAATTTCCGTGGTAGAAATAAGCAAGGCAGGACGCCGACCCCTGATAACGGAGGCTTGCCATAAATTTTCACTTTTAACCGTTTCCCGTTTCACCTGGGTCGTCAGATTACCCAACGTCGTAAAACGCATGATTTTACGGGCTTCCTGTAGGGGAATCGGCGTTAGCTCTTCTTTTATAATCTCTAATAATCCCTGCGTGGCAAGCCCATCGCCTTGCCGGTAGTTAAGCACTAATTCATAGCGAACCGTTGTAATGCTGGCTTTTGCCTGACCTAAATCATCCTTTCCGTATTCAGGAATAATCATATCCGCAATAAACTGCATTTGCGGCTCGTGCTTATCCTTCAATTTATGAAACAGATCACGTATGTCGGAGTTCTTTTGGCCCTCGCTACGCACCGACTTGGCAGCTTCAATCAGGGGTAAATGGGTCAGATCACTCAAAAACCGAATAGCATCGAACAAATTGGATTTACCAACCCCGTTTACACCCGCAATGCAGGTGAATGGACCAAAATGAACATCAACGCCCACCAGGTTTTTAAATCCATTAACTCTCAACCGGGTCAGCATAAATTTTTATTTTCCACGGGTTTAAAGATAGCAACCTCACTCGTGTGCTGATACAAACCGTCTACTTCGTCGTATCAGCCCGTGCATCGGTGGTGGTCGACATGGAACGGGGCGAGTAGATGACGGGGGGTAACGGGGCGGGACCAGTGGCAGGCTTTTTATCTTCCTTACGACCAAAGAGCGAGAAATGAACGTACCGCTTGGGGTTCTGCCGGAAATCGGTCAGGAGTTTTTCGAGGCTGGCCGTCGACCGGCTCACGTTCACGTACAACGAATCGTCGGTGGTGAGTTTACCCAGCGAACCACGCCCTTTGTTGATATCGGCCAGTATCTTTTGCAGCCCCTGTATGGATTGATTAACAGACCTTAACGTTTGTTTGAGGGGCAGTGTACTGAGCGAATCCGTAAAATTGCCTGTTTTGGTCAGGATGGGCTTCAGTTGCTTCTCGGTCTCGATCAGCGAGGCCGACAGCCGGTTCACGTTCGCCAGCGTCTGGTTCAGGCCCGCCCGGTTCTCCAGCAGGGTGGCATTCAGCGTACCGGTTACTGCGTTGGCTCCGCTCAGGGTCTTGTTGAGCACAATGGCCGTCTGGTCGAAAGAGGCCACCACCCGGTTCAACTGCACCACCAGGGTATCGACGTTGGTTAGCACGGGCAGGGTTTTCTCCCGGATCAGGGCACTCAGGCCCGATTCTTTTTCGGCAACGAGTCGGCCGTTGTTGGGCAGCGGTGTTCCCTTTTGATTGATAACCAACCGGATAATTTTACCGCCCAGCAAGGCACCATCGGCCAAAATAGCCCGTGAACCGGTCCCTACCACGATCTTATTGTTCAGTTCGAGGGTGACCAGGAGTTTGTTACTCTGATTCTGTAAAATGTCGATGCTCTTGACTTTCCCGACGGTGAGGCCGTTGAGCAAAACAGGGTTGGAAGGCGTCAGCCCATCAATGTTATCGTAAACAACTTCATACTGACTGGTGGTGGAAAAAAAATCCTGCCCTTTTAAAAAACTGAATCCGAAATAGAGCATCAGCATGGCTACAACGGCCAGAATACCCACTTTTGCCTCCTGCGAAAATTTCATGCGTCGTGTTTATTGAGTAATTGACCGGTCCGCTGATGGTGGCGGTTCCAGGTGCTGCTTCTGATATAACTCGCTTCGGGGGTGAATTGTCCCGCGAAGGTAGCGTTTTGGTCATCAATTGGTTGCTTCGATCTCCCGCTTGTACTGGGCAAAGGCGTTGTAGATGGCCGTGGTAATCTGATCCTGCCCATCGGCGGAGGCCAGAAAATCTTCTTCGCTGGGGTTGGTGAGGTAGCCCGACTCGACCAGTACACTGGGCATGGTTGTTTTCCAGAGCACAATAAAACCGGCTTGTTTCACCCCATTGCTGCGTCGGTCGGCGGTGGTGCGGAAATTATGCTCGATCTTCTCGGCAAAACTGATGCTGGTGGCCATAAACGCGTGCTGATAATTTGCCAGCATAATCGTAGCCAGTGCTGAATTTGGGTCAAAGCCTTTGTAGGTTTGCTGGTAGTTTGCTTCCTGGAGGATAACGGCATTTTCGCGCCGGGCCACGTCTAAGTTGCTTTCGGTGCGGTGCAGTCCTAACGTATAGGTTTCGGTGCCATGCACCTGACTGCTCGAGGGGCTGGCGTTGCAGTGAATCGAAATGAATAAATCGGCCCGGTTGCGGTTGGCAATGGCACCCCGTTCGTATAAATCAACAAAATGATCGCCAACCCGCGTGTAGATGACCCGGACATTGGGCTGCTTGGCCTTTATTTTCCGTCCCAGGGCCAGAATCAGTTTGAGGTTAATGTTTTTCTCTCTGGCGTAGCGGCCGTGCGTACCGGGGTCTTTGCCGCCGTGACCGGCATCCAGCACGATGGTACGAATGGCGTTGGGCACGGCCGTTTCGTCCAGTTCCAGCGTATCACCGACTACACCGAAAGGCATCAGCCGACGATCCGGCGACCAGGGCGATACGGCGAGCAGGGGCAACATCCCGGCCAGTAACAAACTCGTACTTACCAGTGAGAACAGCGTTGGTACTCCGACTGCCGATGCCACGGCCGATTTAATAATTTTTAACAGCGACATGCGTTTCAAGGCGGTATCAGGACAAACGTTGGTGAATACCTTTGCAAACCCGGCCACCACAGGATGCCCGGTAATTATAGATTCGTTGACAACTCTCATCACATCGTATTTTAGTGTACGCCACCCCATCGCCTGGCGGCTGGTCTGGCTGTTTTTATGGCTACCGGCCAGTTCAGTTATCGTACTGGCGCAAACGCCCGCCCGCCCGGTTCCGCCCCGCCCGACCGGTGGGCTAACCCGGCCGACCAGTCAGACGGTTACGCCCACCCGCCCATCGGGTATACGTTCGGTTACGGGCACTACGGGCAGCGATACCACGCAACGGGCGATAGCGGCTAAAGACACGACTCAGGCCGACGCGACCTTTGCCACCACGGTCAAATACACCTCCAAGGACTCCAGCCGGTTTGAGAGCAATACACAAACGATGGAGCTTTTTGGCGAAGCGCAGGTTACCTACGGGCAAATTACGCTCAAAGCTGATTATATTAAGCTCAATTATCGCACCAATGAAGTGTACGCCAAAGGACGTTATGATTCAACGGCAAAAAAAACCATTGGTCAACCCGTTTTTCAGGACGGCTCCGAGAAATACGACGCCAAAGAAATACGGTATAATTTCAAGTCTAAAAAAGGGCTGATCCAGGGTGTTATTACCCAGCAGGGCGAAGGAAATATTCGCGGTAAAAACGTAAAAAAAGACAACGAAGATAATCTCTACATCCGGGGGGCCATTTACACCACGTGTAATCTGGCCACTCCGCACTTTCACATTAACGCCCCCCGACTAAAAGTCGTCAAAAATAAACAGGTAGTGGCGGGACCGTTCAACCTGGTCATCAACCAGATTCCTTTGCCCATTGGCCTGCCGTTTGGTTTTTTTCCGTTTCCCAAGAAAAAAGACATCGGTGTATCGGGCATTATTGTGCCGCAGTACGGCGAAGAACCCAACGGAAGGGGCTTTTACCTGCGCGATGGCGGCTATTACTTAGCCGTGAACGAAAACCTTGGGTTGCAGTTTCGGGGGCAGATCTATTCGCGCGGAAGCTGGGGACTGGGTGTCTCATCGGCCTACAACAAAAAGTATCGCTACAGCGGGGGCATTAACCTGAGCTTTGCCCGCAACCGCTCCGGCGACCGGGTCGACACCACCAATAAGCCCCGAAACGATTTTTCGCTGACCTGGTCGCACGCCCCCATTCCGCACGGACGGGGGTCGTTCTCGGCCAATGTAAACGTGAGCAGCAACAGTTATAACTCCTATAACTCGTACGATACGCAGCGGTATATCTCCAACGTGGCCGGGTCGTCGGTGCAGTACAGCCGGACGCTGGGGCAGTACGCCCGCGCCGGGGCCAACATCCGGGTGAACCAGCAGTTCGGGCAGTTGGACCAGCGCACGGGCATACGGACCAACGGCAAAACGGACATCTCTACGGATTTTAACTTCGGTCTGAATCAGATTGCTCCGTTTGCGCTCAAAGGGGGTACGGGCCGCTGGTTCGAGAGTTTCCGGCTGGGCCTGGATGTCAGTGCCAGCTACGCCATCAGCAACACCATCCGTACCGTTTTCGACACCACCGGGCTGGGGTTCGTGGTGGCGGGCCGGATTACCAAAAGCCGGGTGCAGATTATTCAGGACAGTTTACTGCGGGCCGACCAGATTCGCCGGGGCCTGATTGTTACCACTGCCGACCCCAATTTAGTGGCGTTCAACCTCGCCAACCTCCCCCGGATTCTACAAAATTCCCAGCCCACCATCCGCTACAGCATTCCGGTGTCGCTGCCAAACGTGAAATTACTGAAATACATCAACCTCACACCCGGCTTCTCCATTCAGGGCGATGTGTACACCAAACAGTTGAATTACAGCTACATCAAAAGGACCGACTCGGTGCGCATCGACACCGCAAGGGGTTTTTTCCCTACCTACAACTTCGCGGTAAGTGCCAGCATGAACACCAGGCTCTACGGCACGTATTTTATCCGGGGGAAACGCATCGAGGCCATCCGCCACACCATTGCACCGTCCATTTCTTTCAGCTACACGCCCGACTTCTCCAGTTCGGCCTTTGGCTTTTTTCAGACGCTGGACTTTGGCCGAACCCCCGCCGACGGGCCATTGGCGTACCTGCCGGATTACCGGCGCAAGTTTTCGCGGTATCGGGGTTTTGGTGGAGGTTACGGTAGCAGTGCGCCGGGGCAGCAGGCCAACATTTCGTTCGGGATCGTGAACCAGTTGGAAATGAAAGTCCGTATCAAAGACGACACGACGGGGAAGGAGTTCAAAAAAATACCCCTGTTCGACAACATCAGCATCAACGGCAGCTACAACCTGCTGGCCATCGACGGGTATAATTTCTCGCCGATTCAGATCAGTGCCAACACACAGATTTTCAAAAACGTCAATTTTAACTTCTCCTCCACCTTAGACCCCTACGCGTACCGGGCCGTACCGGGCGGCTATTATTATCCGTACTCAACGGCGGGAACGTACTACCCGGCCATTCCGCGACAGCTTCAGGTACCCCGGCCCGACAGCACTACGGCCTACCCACGCGTACAGAAATTTGCCCTTTTATCGGGTCAGGGGCTGGCACGGCTGACCAACCTGAACTTCTACCTGAGTACCCGGCTGGCGCCCAAAGGAGCCAATAAGCCCAAACGAGCCGCTGGTGTATCCGACGCTACCATCGGGGCCATTAACCAGAACCCGGACCTGTACGTCGATTTCAACATTCCGTGGTCGGTGAACATCAGCTACACGCTGAGCATCAACAAATACACGCCCGTACAGAGCAACGTGGTGCAGGCCCTGACCCTAACCGGCGATTTCAGCCTGACGCCGAAGTGGAAATTCACGTTCAATACAGGGTATGATTTTACGTACAAATCGCCTTCGCTGACGACGGTGGGCATTAACCGCGACCTGCACTGCTGGGAAATGTCGTTCAACTGGACGCCCTACGCCGGTAGTGCCCAGCGGTCCAGCAACTACTCGTTCGATCTGCGGGTCCGGTCGGCCATTTTGCAGGAGTTAAAGTTGAGCCGTCGCCGGAGTTTCTACGACAGTGGCGGATTTGGGGGGGCCTATCGGTAGGAGAATAGGTGAATTGGTGAATGAATGAGTGAGTGAGCGAATGCCTGGTTTTTTTATTCGCTCAACCACTCATTCACCAATTCACTCATTGAAAGGGCAGCAGCCACCGCGTGACGGACGCCTGACTGAGGCTAAAAATCAGGTTCGGAAACAGCCCTAAAATCAACGCCAGTGCGCCGAGCGGAATGAGCAGCCAGCGTTCACGGGGTGTCAGGTCAGTGAGCATTGTCAGGCCATCGCCCGCGTCGTGGCGGTTCCAGTAGGGGCCGAAAAACATGCGTTGCAGCGTCCAGAGGAAATACGCTGCCGCCAGCACGATGCCCAGCGTGGCAACGGCCGTGAGCCAGCCGGGCAGCCAGGTGGACTGAAAACTACCCATCAGCGTAAACAACTCCCCCACGAAACCAGAGAAGCCCGGTAGCCCCAGCGACGCGAAAAAAGCCACGGCGGTAAGGGTAGCGTACTGCGGCATCACCTGATTCAGGCCCCGGTACGAGTCGATACGCCGGTCGTGGGTCCGGTCGTAAATCACGCCCGTTAGCAGAAACAGCATCGCCGACAACACGCCGTGGCTCACCATCTGGTACACCGCCCCGTTGACGCCCTCGGCCGTGATGGACGCAATACCGAGCAGGACAAATCCCATGTGTGATATTGACGAATAGGCGATCATCTTCTTTAGATCGTACTGCGCCAGCGCGTTCAGACCACCGTAAACGATGGACAAAACGCCCAGACCGGCCAGCCAGACGGCATAGTCGGCGGCCACATCGGGAAACAGGCTCCAGGCAATTCGGATAAAACCATAACCGCCAATTTTGAGCAGCACCCCCGCCAGCACCACCGACACCGGCGTGGGAGCCTCTACGTGAGCATCCGGCAACCAGGTATGCACCGGCACGATGGGCAGTTTAATGGCAAAGCCCAGAAACAGCGCCCAGAATGCCAGACTACGCGCCGACCAGTCGCCAACGCCCACTTCGCGCAGGCCATTCAGCAGTGAGTCGGGCAGGTAATTGTGGCCGTCGGCCATGTAGCGCAGGTCGAAGGTGTGTACCAGTTCCGAAGGCTGCAGTTGCCCGTGGATGAGTTGGAACTGAACCTGCTGAATAATCTGATCCGTTACTTCGCCCGGTTCGGTAGCCAGTCCAAGTCCAATGGCCGTGCTGACGGGGTCCATCACGGACAGGTACAGCGCAATCATCACCAACAAAATCAGGACGGAGCCAAACAGCGTGTAGAGAAAGAATTTGATGGACGCATACTCCCGGCGCGGCCCGCCCCACAGCCCGATCAGGAAGTACATGGGCAGGAGCATAAACTCGAAAAACAGGAAGAACAGGAAAAAGTCGAGGGCGATAAAACAGCCGATGACGGCACTCGTCAGCAGGAGGTACAGCGCGAAATAAGCCTTTACCCGCTCCGTAATGGCCCAGGATGCGACCACGCCCACCAGCAGCACCAATGCCGATAAAATGACCAATGGCAGACTAATGCCATCGACACCCAGCAGGTAATCAATCGAGACCACGCCCAGACTACCCAGCGGCAGGGTAATCCAGTTGGCCTGTTCGAGAAGTTGATAACCACCGTCTGCCGGATCGAATTGCCGGTACGCCAGCCCGGCCAGCACCAGTTCGGCACCGGTCGAGATTAAGGCGATCCATTTCAGATCGTCGCGCCGGACATCGGGCCACAGAGCGACCAGTGCTGCACCGATCAACGGTAAAAAAATCAGTAACGATAAAATCATGCACGTAAAGCGGAGGCCCACCTCCACCGATAATCTGACCTGGGCAAACGTGGGCGCCTGCCGGAATATATTACAAAAGCCACCAGAGCAGCAGTAGAAAACTAACTACGGCCGTAGCAATATAGGACTGAACCTGACCGCTTTGCAGCGACCGGATGAGTTTGCCGATCCGACCGGCCAGCCACACCGAGCCATTCACTAATCCATCAATAATGTAGCGATCGAACCAGCTTATCAGGTGCGCAAACACGACCGACCCCATCCCCAGGCCATTCACCACGCCATCGACCACCCGCTGATCGGCCTGATACAGTCGCCGGGCCAACTGCCGGACGGGGCGAATAAACAGGATGTTGTACCATTCGTCGAGGAAGCCGTACCGAACGGAAAGCCGCACCCAAAAATGCATCGGATTGGGTTCGGGCAGGCGAAAGCCAAGCGCAATCCCCAACCCGGCCAACCCAACCGACACCATACCTAACCAGATCGGCACGTCGACTTCGGCCATGGGAAAAAGCCGGAAAAACCAGCTACCGTGCGCCGAAAACGGATTCAACGAAAACCAGAATGCCACCGATAAAGCAGCCAGCACCCCCATCGGAACGGTCATCGGTGCGTCGGCTTCATGCGGGTGAACACTCGACGGATAACGCGGAGGGCCGAAAAAAACCAGCCGCCACTGCCGGGCCATGTACACGGCAGTCAAGCCGGACGACGCGATCAGTAACCCCGGAATAACCCAGGCCATGCCCCCACCCCGCTGCATCGCCCAGCTTACGGTCCCACCCAAAATGGCTTCTTTCGACAGAAAACCGGAGAACAAAGGCAGACCAACCAGCGCGGCCGCACAAGCAGTATACACCCAAAACGTGATTGGCAGTTTGGTTCGCAGCCCACCCATCTGACCCATCTCCTGCGAATGTACGGCGTGGATCACGGCCCCGGCACTCAGGAACAGACCCGCTTTAAAAAACGCGTGCGTCAGCAAATGAAACATCGCTCCATTTGGGTTACCGGTTCCCATCGCAGCTACCATTAGCCCCAACTGCGAGATCGTTGAGAAGGCCAGTACCTTCTTGATATCCGTTTGGCAAAGGGCCGAGTAACCGCCCCAGATGGTGGTGATGGTGCCGATGAGGAGGATAATCAACAGCGCATCGGGGGAGAGCAGCGGATGAATACGCGCCAGCAGAAAAATACCAGCGGCTACCATCGTGGCTGCGTGCAGCAGTGCCGATACGGGCGTGGGACCTTCCATGGCGTCGGGCAGCCAGGTCAACAACGGAAACTGCGCCGATTTACCCATACACCCCATGAAGAGACACACGCCCGCCAGCGTTGGCAGGGCTGCGGTGAAAGCCGTTAACTCGGTGGTATGCAGGAAATAAATCGTCAGAAAAATACCGATCAGAAAGCCCATGTCTCCGATACGATTCATCAGAAAGGCTTTTTTGGCCGCAGCCACCGCAGCCGGACGGTCGTACCAGAAACCGATGAGCAGGTACGAGGCCAGCCCGACCAACTCCCAGAAGGCATACAGCACCACCAGATTACCCGCCAGCACAATACCGAGCATTGCGCCGATAAACAGTTGCAGAAATGCGAAGTAACGGGGCAACCGGCCATCGGTGCGGAGGTATGAAATAGAGTAAACCTGCACCAATAGCCCCACCAGATGCACCAGCACCAGCATCAGCACCGCCAACCGGTCGAACTGTACACTGACGGGAATGGTAATCGAGCCGAATGACGCCCACGCCTGCCGCCAGACCACGGGTGTAGCCGGTACCTGCGTCGCCAACCAAACCGACGCCACCAAGCCGAGCATTGTCAGGGTAACGGCAACCCAGCCCGCTGCCACGCCCGACCGGAACTGGCTAAGCACCGCAGCCCCGGCAAAGGGCAGACAGCCAACAACAAGAAGCCAGAAGAGAGGAGAAAAATCGGGCATTGGGGTTATTCAGAATGGCCACAAATATCCCCATTGTCGGTTCCGAAACCAAACGACTGTCACAGGTCGCCCGTGCGCAACCAACCGGTCAGGCTCAGCCGTTCGCGTCCGGCGGGTTTTACTTCGTGTTCCAACCGGCCACTCTCGAAACAGACCAGGCGACCACCCAATGGCTCGATGGTGATGGTTTCTTCGGTACCAGACGCCGTGTTGGGGAGGTAAATGGCTAACTGACCACCATCGGTATCCATCCAGTCGGCGTTGAGGTAGCAGATGACGGAAAGTTTACGCTGCGCCCCACCCACGCGACCGGTGCGAAACTGGTCGAGGTGGCGTTTGTAGAACGTGCCGGGCGGGTACAGGGCATAGTGAAACTCGGCATCCCGCAGGCCCATGTAACACGTCTTGTTGACATATTCCCGAAACTGGTCGATTCGGGCCAGGAAAGCAGCTTCTTCCGTTGTCAGGCTGGCGGCATCCAACCACAAAATCTCATCGCCCCGGATCTGGGTTTCGACCGTTGCCCGCCCCTGCCCGACACCCGCCGTACGAAACACGCCCTGTGCCCGGCGGTAGCGCAATTGTGCCGCCAGTGCCCCGACTTCATCCGCTGTCAGGAAGTTATCCAGTACGCCGTAGCCATCCTGCGCAATGCTGTCAATTATAGTCTCGAAAGAATCGGTCATTGCTTGGCAGTCATCCGTTTAAATCCGTCAGCTTGTTCAACTCCACCGTACGGAAATGCCGGTATACCTGTAGCACAATGGCCAGTGCAATAGCCGCTTCGGCCGCAGCCACAACCAACACAAACAGGGTCAGCATCTGCCCTTGTATCCGGTCGGGATCGTACTGACTGAAGGTAACTAAGTTGATGTTGACCGCATTCAGCATCAGTTCAACCCCCATCAGCACGACAATGGCATGCCGTTTTAGCAGCACTACCGCCAACCCAATGCTGAACAGTGCCGCGCCGACGAACAAGAACAGTGACGGATCAATCGGGGTCGTTTGCATACAGGTCTTTTTTGGGCGAGGCAATGTAGGCGGCTCCGACTAAAGCTGCCAGCAATAAAATACCGGCCACCTCGAACGGAAAACTATACTCCGTCATCAGTTGAACGCCAATGGTGCCTACTGTTGTCTGTCGGAACGGTTCGTGCGTCAGCAGGGTAAAATCGGCCCGGACCAATAGCGCATATAAGCCAAAAAACAGGCTGCCTGCTACCAAAACCGGCACGAACCAGGCCGACTGCCAGGCTTTCGGACCGGATAGTATCTGGTTGGGCTGCTGACTGTCTGTGCCCGAATCTGTACTGGGTTTATGGGTGAGCATAACGCCGAAAAGGACCAGCACCAGTACCCCACCCACGTAGATCATGATTTGCGCCACGGCCAGAAAATCGGCACTCGCCAGCACAAAAAGACCAGCAACGCCCAGGAGTGTCAACAGGAGAAAAAAGGCTGCGTACAGAACATTTCGCGTCAGCAACAACGCCAATGCCCCCGAAATGGTCAGGGCCGTAAAGCCCCAGAAAGCGATCTCAATCATAAAGTTACGTACTTAATCTATCTCCTGCGACGCACCCGAATCCGTCGGTTTTGCCGGGGCTGCGGGTTTCATGGTGGGCCGAAAAGCGGGTTTTTTCGTCAGTGCAGGCGTTGGCTCCGGTTCAATAGATGGTTCGGCAGGAACGGTTTTAATAGCCGGTTTCATGGTGGGCCGGAAAGCAGTCGGCGTTTTAGCGGGCGTCGGCGTTCCGGAAAAGTCTGCTTTTTCGGCTTCCGTCATTGGCTCCGTCACCTTGGCGTCGTCGGTAATACCGGCCATCGCAATGGCTTCGGCTTCATCCGGCGCGGGGTCGGTGAGCGGATGCAGCAGACTTCCCCCGGCTGAGTTTTGACTCTCATCCGACTGAATCGGCTTTGGTTTGAGCGTTGGGCGGAAGGGTTTCTTCAGGGCCGGTGTAGCCAACTCAGTGGAATTCTCCGTTACCGGCTCTATAATCTTCGGTTCATCAGTGAGGGGTTTCGGCGAAGCGGGTTTGAGCGTCGGGCGAAACGCGGGTTTCGGTTTGGAAACCGGTATTTCACCGACGGGTAACTCGGTTTGAATAGCCTTCGTTTCGTCCGTTTGCACTGATGGCTGCGGCTCGGCCAAATTATCCGGCGCAGCAACGGGCGCGGTTGGTTTAGCCGTGGGCCGAAAAACAGGTTTTGGTTTCGGTACGGGAGCCGATTCAGAAACAGGGACAACGACCTTTGCGGCAGCCTGCTGCGCTTTCAGTTCCTCCTTTTCCCGGACAAACTGTTCGTACAACGTTCGCTTCTCGTCGGCCTCTTCGGGGGTGAGGTTGGCGAAATGGTAGGTCAGCTTACCCAACTCAAACTCGCTGAAGTCGAACGTTTTCTCCATCGTCAGGCACTCAGTGGGGCAAACCACGGTACACAGGCCGCAGAAACAGCACTTCGCCATGTCGATGTCGAAGGTTTCGGCGTATAACCGGATTGGGGAGCCATCCGACGCTTTCCCCACTTCGCCGGTGGCCTTGATGGGGTCGATGGTGATGCAGTCGACGGGGCAGACCTTCGCGCATTTATCGCAGACAATGCAATCGTCCATCTCATTATGGAGCCGGTACCGCCCGTTATCGGGAATCGGGAACTGTTCGTGCGGGTATTGCAGGGTCACGATGCCGGTCTGCTGCTCGAAATAATTGTCAGCCGCTACGCCCATCGGTTTCCGGCTCTTTGTGGCCTGCCGCAGGTGCCGGAACGTGAGTTTCAGCCCACCCAGCGTCGTGCGAACACCACTTTTTATGTCGTCGAAGTAGGCCATTGATTTTTATCTTTTGGAACCGCAACGGCGGACCGTGCGGATGACACGGATACCTGCGGCAGTCGCACGGTCCGCCGTTGCGGTTCCATGTCCCATCAATACAACGCAGGAAAGCGATTGGGTTCCGCTTCGTGCATCAGGACGTACACAGCATCAACGACATCGTCGGGGCTGGGTTTGGAGAAATAATCACCGTCGGAGCTGTAGGCAGGGCGGTGCGCTTTGGCCGACAGGGTACGCGGGGCCGAATCGAGGTACTGGTAGGCGTTTTGCCCGTCGATCACCTGCTGAAGCATAAACGCTGAGGCTCCGCCCGGTACGTCCTCGTCCGCAAAGATAACCCGGTTCGTCTTTTTGATCGACGCCAGAATGGCGTGGTTAACATCGAAGGGTAACAACGTCTGCACATCCACAACGTCGATGCTGATGCCCAGGTCGGCTAATTGCGTGGCCGCATCCAACACAATCCGGCACATCGACCCGTAGGTGACCACGGTAACATCTGTGCCCTCGCGGAGTGTTTCGGGCACCCCAAGCGGCAGCGTAAACTCGGCCAGATTGTCGGGAAGTTGTTCTTTCAACCGGTATCCGTTCAGGCTTTCGACCAGCAACGCCGGATCATCGCCCGCAATCAGGGTATTATAAAAACCAGCGGCCTGTACCATGTTACGCGGCACCAGCACGTGCATGCCCCGCAGACTGCTCAGGATCGTACCCATTGGCGAACCGGAGTGCCAGATCCCTTCCAGCCGGTGCCCCCGCGTACGAATGATCAGCGGTGCTTTCTGCCCGCCCTTTGTGCGGTGATGCAAACCGGCCAGATCGTCCGTGAGGGTGGCCAGCGCGTAGTAGATATAATCGAAGTATTGAATCTCGACAATGGGCTTCAGCCCGCGCATGGCCAGACCGATGCCCTGCCCCACAATACTGGTTTCGCGAATGCCGGTGTCTGTAATTCTGATTTCGCCGAATTTCTCCTGCAACCCCGCGAAGCCCTGATTCACGTCGCCAATCTGACCAATATCTTCGCCCAGGGCCACCACGCGGGCATCCCGGCCAAAGAGACCATCGAAATAATGCTGCATCACCTGGTAGCCATCCATCACCGGGCTATCGACCGAATAGTGAGCCGGTACCGGCACTACCCGCATCGGTGACTCCCGCGACTGACTATAAAGATGCGAACTGAAACGATCCTGATTTTCGGCATCGGTGCGTTCCAGCCAGTCCAGCAACCCCTGTTTGTGGGCCACACTGTCGAAACGCAGTACCCGCAGTGCCTTTTTCATCGCCGTTACGGCATCCCGGCGCAGAGGGTTTTGTGTTTTCCGCAGGTCCTCGCGCAGGGCCATCAGTTCGGGGGCTTTGGCATGGTGCCGGGCCACCTGCTGCAACAGCCCGAGAGCCGATTCGTAGTCAGCACGGGTCGACTCGCGGAAGGCAGTCCAGGCATCCGAACGGGCCTGTTTGGACACGCGCACCGCATCCTGTTCAATGGCTTCCAGTTCGGCAGGCTCGGCAATATCATTGGCCAGAATCCAGGCGCGGAAACGCCGGTTGCAGTCACGTTCGGCTTCCCAGTTCAGGCGTTCCTTCGATTTATAGCGCTCGTGCGACCCCGAACTGGAGTGTCCCTGTGGCTGGGTCAATTCCTGCACGTGTACCAGCACCGGCACGTGCTCCTCCCGGCAAATGCGGACGGCCTGTTCGTAAGTGTCCATCAGGGCCGGGTAATCCCAGCCATTCACGGTAAAAATAGCGATGCCTTTATCCTCGGCATCGCGCTGAAATCCGGCCATTGCCTTGGAAATACTGGCTTTGGTGGTCTGGTATTCAACCGGCACCGAAATGCCGTACCCATCATCCCAAACGGACATCAGCAGTGGCACCTGTAACACGCCGGCCGCATTCATCGTCTCCCAGAACATGCCCTGCGAGGTAGATGCATCGCCGATGGTGGCAAACACCACTTCGTTACCGTGCCGGGAAAATTGGGTCAGAAAGTCCAGTGCTGCGTTTTGCCGGAACAGTTTCGACGCGTAGGCTAAGCCCAGTGCGTGGGGAATCTGCCCGGCGGTGGGTGAGATATCGCAGGCGGAATTATAAAGTTCGGTCTGGTTGCGCCACAACCCCTGTTCGTCGAGCCAGCGGGTAGCATAATGGCCGTTCATCGAGCGGCCGGCCGTGTTTGGCTCGTGGGCCAGGTCGGTATGGGCGTATACCTGCGCGAATAATTGCTGCCAGGTTAATTCGCCCAGTGCGGCTACAAAGGTTTGGTCCCGGTAGTAGCCGGAGCGGTAGTCGCCCCGCTGAAAAACGTGCGCCACCGCCAGGTGAGCCAGTTCTTTACCATCGCCGAAGATGCCAAATTTAGCCCGCCCCCCCATCACATCTTTCCGCCCCAGCAAACTCACCTGCCGACTTTCGCAGGCCAGCCGGTAATCCGACAGGATTTTTTCGCGGGCGGGAATACCAGTCGTGCGGAGTTGGTCGTTTGCTATCACAGAACTGCTACGGGTTAAAAGCGGATAAATGCATTGGCCGAAAACACAGAACGGTCGCTCGGGCGACCGCTGCGGGGTAGTAAAAATAATATAAAATAGGACAGCTTTCAAAAAGACGTTTTTTTACGTTTCTTTGTTAACAGGTCGGCAACCAACGTTTGTTTGGCAAACCTTTTGCGGTAGTTTTACTTTCAATACATCAAATTCGAGTTAACAAACCTTTATATTTCACAATTGCCATGAAAAAAGTTTTTTCATTATTCGTAGCTCTGTTTGCATTAGTTGCCGTTAGCTACGCCCAAAAAGGAGTAACGAAGTTTGCCGCCGAAACGCACGATTTTGGCAAGATTGAGCAGGGAAAACCCGCTACTTACACGTTTGAGTTCAAAAACACCGGCTCAGACCCGATTATCATCTCGGATGCATCGGCCTCGTGTGGCTGCACCAAGCCAACGTTCTCGCGTGAACCCATCATGCCCGGCAAAACGGGTTCGGTATCGGCCACCTACAACGCGGCTGCTATGGGACCCTTCAACAAGTCGGTTACGGTAACGAGCAACGGCGAAAACTCGAGTGTAGTGCTGTACCTGAAGGGTGAAGTGGTGACGAAAGAAGCCGCTCAGACGGTAGCGGCTCCGGCTGCGCCAGCCGCTCAAACGAAGAAAAAAGGCACGAAATAATCACCTGATTCGCCGGGTACTGTTCGCAGCATCGGCAACGGGCTGATTAATTTATTAACGTGTGCAGCAAGCATCTGACAACCGTCAGATGCTTTTTTTGTGCAAAACGATCAACGCGGTCCATCGTCCGCGCCCGTAACCGATTGACCTGCCCGACGTCCATTCCTGTAATAGAGCCATTTGCTGGCTCTTTCCGATTCCGTATAATGTTGTATTGATGTGCGGCCTTACTACCTTGCCGACCTTACTTAGCTCTAATCACCACTATGTTTTTCATCGTCTTAGGCCTGTTCGTGCTCATCGCCGGATTCGCCGTTAATACGCCTTCGCTGGCTTTTGCGCGGTATGCCCGGCCGCTTAAAGTTGTGGGTATCATTATGATTGTCCTGGGAGCACTCACCTCCAGCGTCCGGCAGGTCGACGCGGGCCGGGTGGGCGTTGTCTCGCTGTTTGGTAACGTGGGCGACCGAATTCTACCCTCCGGCCTGAATTTCGTAAACCCACTGGCCAACGTGTCCGAATTCGATACGAAGACACAGAACTATACCATGTCGGCGACCACCGACGAGGGCGAACGCAAAGGCGACGATGCCATCCGGGTCCTGACCGCCGACGGACTGGAAGTCGTCATTGACCTGACCGTTCTGTACCGCGTGGTACCGACCGATGCGCCTAAAATTCTGCGCGAGATCGGCGAAGACTACTCCGACAAGGTCGTGCGCCCCATTACCCGGACCCGCATCCGCGACAATGCCGTTTATTACGATGCCGTTGCCCTCTACTCGACCCGGCGCGACGAGTTTCAGACGCGTATTTACCGGACCATCGAAGCTGACTTTAAAAAGCGCGGTCTGATGCTGGAGCAGTTATTGATTCGGAACATTGACCTGCCCGCATCGGTAAAGAAAACCATTGAGTCGAAGATCAACGCCGAGCAGGACGCGCAGAAGATGCAGTTCGTTCTGCAGAAAGAGCGTCAGGAAGCCGAACGGAAGCGGGTCGAAGCGCAGGGTATCGCCGATTACCAGAAGATTATCTCTACCGGCCTGTCGGACAAGCAGTTGCAGTATGAACAAATCAGAGCGCAACGTGAACTGGCCGCTTCGCCAAACGCCAAGATCGTGATCATGAACGGTCGTGGCAACACCCCGCTCATCCTGAGCGATAAGTAATAAAACCCCTAAATCCCCTGAAGGGGACTTTGCCTGTGAGTGAGCAAAGTCCCCCTTCAGGGGATTTAGGGGTTTTAGCCTCTTTACTTCATGTACCCCAGATTCTTCAGCCAGCCTTCGCAGGCGGCAGGCCAGTTGGCAACCGAGCCTTTGCCTGTGGTACGCAGCGCATACCCGTGGCCACCCGTTGGGTAGAGGTGCATTTCGGCAGGTACACCGGCTTTCTTCAGGGCCAGATAATAATCGATGCTGTTTTCGACCGGTACGGTTAAATCGTCCATCGAGTGAACCAGCAGCGTAGGGGGCGTCTGGTTGGTTACCTGCAACTCGTTGGAATACCAGGCAATCTGCTCAGCCGACGGGTTTTTTCCCAGCAGTTTCTCCCGCGACCCGGCATGGGCTTTTGCCCCAAACGTAATCACCGGATACAGCAGAATCGCAAAATTCGGCCGGGCGGCCGTACTGGCTTCAGCACCCCGAAAATAATGCGTGGAGAGCGTGGAAGCTAAATGCCCGCCCGCCGAGAAACCCATCACCCCGATCTTCTCCGGGTCGATCCCATAACGGGCCGCGTTTTGCCGAATCAGTTTCATGCCCTGCATGGCGTCCAGCAAAGGCACTTCTTCGGGATGCGTCATAACCTGGTCGTTGGGTAGCCGGTATTTCAGCACAATCGCCGTCATGCCCCGCTCCGTAAACCACGTTGCCATGTCGCTGCCCTCGTGACTGGCAGCCAGAATCGAATAACCGCCCCCCGGACAAATCATCACGGCGGCACCCGTAGCTTTGCCGGTTGCCGCCGGATAAACGGTAAGCGTTGGTACGGTTACGTTGCTGATGCGCAGAATGCCATCGGCTCCCGTCTCCGATTTCTCAGTCAGCGACTTACCGGCAATACTGTTCGGAATGGCATTGTCGGGCCAGAGGTTAATAACGTCCTGCGCCATACCGGTAAAGGAAATAAAAAGGCCGATAGCGGCAGTGAAGATGATTTTCATAGCCTCATAAGATGCGCAGGCCAGATTTATACTTCCACCCGACCCGACCGCTATCCTTACAAATCGGTCTCGCCGGTTTCGGGCGTAAGGGTTTGCGTAGCTCCGCCGTGCAGCACATCTACCAGTTCTTTTACCCGGTAAACGGATGGATTAAAGCGGTTGCTCAGAATGATGATGACGTATTCGTCTTTCGGGCTGAACCAGAACATGGTGTTATAGCCTTTCCACCAGCCGGAATGGTAGATAAACTCGGGCTGGTTGTTGGCGTCTAAGTGCATCCGAAAACCGTAGCCATAGTTACGCAGCCCTTTCCGTTCAAAGCTGCGGGGCAAAAAAGCTTCGGCTAATGTCTCGCGTTTTAAAAGGCAGTCACCGTTCAGGGCGCGGTACCAGCGGAAAAGGTCACCGGTGGTCGAGTAGATGCCTTTATCGCCCACCACGTCGTCATAATAGTCTTTGGGAATCCGCCGGTTCCACTGATAACCCGCCGTCCGGTGGACGTTGATCGAGTCGCTGTGGGTGGTGGCTACATACGTGTGGCGCATGCCGAGCGGCTCAAAAATGGTCTTCCGCACGAAGGTTTCGTAATCCTGCCCGGTCAGCTTTTCGATGATCGAGGCCAGTACCATGTAGTTGGTGTTGCTGTAGCTAAAACTCCGGCCAGGTATATTGTACCGCTGGGGGGTGGGTTTTACCGTTGCAAACCAGTGCATGATGGTGGCATTGGTTGGGTAAGGCTTCTCGCGTTTGTAGAAGTTCACCTTCATGCTGTCGTCAAACGCGTACTGGTAATTTGGCAGACCGCTGCGGTGGCTGAGCAACTGCCGGATGGTAATGCCGTGGTAGGGGAAGTCAGGGTAAAATTTCTGAATAGTATCCTCGAAACTGATCCGCCCGGTTTCCTGTAGCTTGAGAATGCTGACCGCCGTAAACGTCTTGGACAGGGAAGCCAACTGAAATTTAGAGTCCTCGACTAAGGAGTCCTTCTGACCCCGCTCGAAGTGACCAAAGCCAACGGTGGTTTTGTAGAGGATAACTCCTTTTTGCGCCACCAACGCCGTACCATTAAAGCCACCCCGAATTTTCTGCTCGAAGAGTTGCCGAATCTGTGTGGCTTTCGCGTCGGCGTTAATCTGTTGCCGCAACGCCTGTTCCTGTTCCGGAGTCACCACCTGCTCCTCGGCGCAGGTGTGCATGGCCGCAACCGACTGCTTCAACTGTTTTTGGGGCGATTGCCCGCAGGCCATCACTACCATCGTGCATCCAATCCAACCAATCCACCGCATACATAACCGCTTCAGCACCATCCGACCCCTGTAAAACCCTTTTCTTTTCAGCAAAAATAGAAGTTTACCGATAGGGTAAAAAGTAAAATACCAAAAAAGCAGATTAAATCTGATGGGTCCGAAGGTATTGTTTACCGTCCCCGCCCCTGCATCATTACCCGCAGCGTTTGGGCAATGATCCACATATCGAACAGGAACGACCGGCGCCGGGGGTAAAGCAAGTCGTAGCGTAACCGTTTCACCATCTCTTCGACGGTGGCAGCGTACCCGAACTTTATTTGCCCAATGGACGTGATGCCGGGCTTAACATTCATCAGGTTGCGGTACTCCGGAGCGAGTTCCACAATCTGATCGATAAAATACTGCCGTTCGGGGCGCGGCCCAACAATGGACATTTCGCCCCGCAGCACATTATAAAACTGCGGCAGTTCGTCGATACGGGTTCGGCGTATGAGATGGCCCCAGGGCGTGATCCGGTGATCGAGGGCACCCTGTGAGAGCAACGGTAAAGTCTGCTCGGCATTCGTGTACATACTCCGGAACTTATAGATCCGGAAGGGTTTACCTGCCCGGCCAATGCGTTCCTGAGTGTAAAAAACCGGCCCTTTCGATGTTATAGCCGTAATGAGAGCCACAATACCAAATATAGGTGCTCCGCAGATGAGCACCCCCGCCGAAAAAAGCAGATCGAACGCCCGCTTGGGAAAGTTTACCCGAAAATCGTCCAGCACCTGCGAGGACACCGTCAGTACAGGCAGGAAATCATGGTATTCGACAGAGGTGCTGCGGGCCAGAAACCCCCGGAAGTCGACCAGCAGTTTCACCTGATAATCCAGGGTTTCGGCCTGATCGACTACCGCTTTGAGTTGAGTATTATCCACATACGGCAGGCAGCAGTACACACAGTCGATGCGATTTTCCCGAATGTAGTCAGGTAGTTGCCGATAATCACCCGTTAACTGATCGGCCGTATCGGGCTGGGGCCAGTCGAAATAACCGGCAAAGTGAAAGCCCATTTCGGGGTGTACTTCGTAAAACCGGGTTATTGTTTTCGACATTTTACCGTAGCCTACCACTACATAACGCCGGTCATTGTAGCCCCGGGCACGGTACTCCTGCAAAAACACCAGCCCCCCAATCCGGAACAGGGAACCCGCCACAAAAAAACTGGCGTAGGTCATCAGCAGGTGGGCGCGTGAGTAGTATATCCCCTCGATAAAAACGCAGTAGACGGCGATTATAGCCATGTGGACAGCCACCAACCGAGCCAGTTTACGCAGCAGCGGGAACGCCTTGAAGAGTTGCCGGGGAAACGTGTACGGACTGGTGATGGTAACGATCAAGAGCCAGGATACGTTGAAAATTGCCCACAGCGTGACGTACGGCAATTCTGTCAGGGCAGCAACATCACCAAAACGCGCCCAGTAGCTTCCGGCAAAGGCCGCATTGATGCACAGCACATCAACGAAGATATGTAGCGGAAACAGCAGTACGGAATAACGGTGCCTCATAAATGACTACGGCTGACTCGGCCTCTAATTTACAGGATTAACGGTTTAGAAAGCGTGCATCTTAGGGAATGGTCTGCGCTGTCCAACCGATTAAACTACAAGGCATATGTATTAACTGGTTCTCAACGCTTTATCCGCGTCGCGGGGCTATCCAGGCTTTGCGCAAGCCAACATAAATACCAAGCGTTGTTGGATATAAACCACCCTGATCGTATGCCAGCGACGTGGTCAGTGCCAGACCGGACACCAGCCGGAGCGGAGCTACCGCACTGACCCAGCCAGAAAACTGATAAATCGGACTCGGATAAGGCTCAGGATAAGAACCGAAATTTCGGCTCAGCGAGAATTTCCCCTGATACGTAACTGGACCACTCAGCAGCGCGACCGAATTTCGGAGCAAGGTGCCCGATAAACCGATGTGAAACGCATGTACCCGGTTGTTGCGGGTAAAGGTTCCGTAGGGATACGTGCCGTTCGCATTCATGGCTGGCGTAATAAACGGTGTGCCGATTGTTTTGTGCTGATACGACCAGCCATCGCGAAACTGCGCGTGATTGAAATAATTATCACGCCCCCGTTTTTTGGGGTCGTCGATGACAAACTGATTTCCCCCCTGACTCGTGGTGTTCAAAAACTCCAGTACGATGTCATGCACGAGCGCGTCGGGGTTGTTTCGCCGGATACGCAGACCATGCAACCCGTCAACAATGTTCAGCAGGTAAAACAGGGAGCCATCTTCGTAAATGCTTTGCCGGTACAAAAACAGCGTGTAGGCGGCCAGGTCTATCTCTGCCCCGAGGTCAATGGTGCCGAGGTGATTGCCGATTCGGTTTGTCAGGTCAAAGTCGGCGTATTGCGTCGTGTCACCCGATGCCCCCCGGTCGCCAAGCACAATGTGCAGGTAATCGTTCAGGCTGGATGGTAACCGCTCGGTCTTGGTCAGACCCGTTTTAACTAAGTCAGGACTGGTGCCCCCCCAAACGGCCTGATGGTTAAAGCCCGCAAATAGACGCACCGTATTTTCTGCCTTGCCCAGACGGACATAAAGCGAACTCTGATGCAGGTATGAATGATTAACGTAGCCCGATGGATTCATCCAGCCGTGCGCAAACTGCCCCATCACCGATACCCAGCCTTTGGTGAAGCCAATCGGTGTAAACTGGGGAATCCCGATTTGAATCTTTGGGATCGGTAACGCATTTCCCGACCAACTGTACGAACCGGATGATACCGTAGAATCGGCCAGTCCGAACAACTCGCGCCGACGGCCAACGTACCCTTCAAACGCGCCGAGCCGGACTTTCAGATAGGCTTCGGGCAGTAGAAAGGCATTTTCATCCTGAACCCGTGCCGCATTGTTGGCTACGAAATTTACGCCATACCCGTAATCGAACTTCCGCTGACTTACCCGCGCCGAATCATAGTCGGCACGCAAACTGGCCCGTACAGTAGCCGAAGGGGCATTTAGTGGCACGATGCCATATTGATTGCTACGTTGCCAGAATGGCGTTTTGCCGGAAGTGGACAGGTACGTACCGACTTCGAGCTGATAGGCGTTTGGTGCTTTGGCAGCCAACTGCTGCCCCGATGCCGTTGCTATGCTACTCAGCAACAACCAGCCACACCATCCAGAAATCGTCGCGGCCCCCTTCATTCAACGCTGTATTTCAGGATGAGACTAACTGTATTTCAGGGCAATAATAGAACTTTTCCGCGAAAAAGCCCACAGAAAGCTCGTATTTCCCACTCATCGGTAAACGTGCTTAAATAGTTGCAGTGCTGATGGGGCACAAAAAAGCCCGGTCTACCAGACCGGGCCAACGCGTTGACTTATCCTTCGTGGACAGAATACAACGTACTTATTTTTTGACCAACCGGTTCGACACCTGCTGCTGATCCGCCGACACGGTACAGATATAAGTTCCAGCCGACAGCATTCCACCCCGCCACTCGACCTCATGCCGACCAGCTTCCTGTACCGTATTATCAACTAAGCGGCTAAGTATGGCACCTTTGGCATCGCTGATGAACAGACTAACACGGGCGACCTTCGTCAGGGTATATGAAAGCGTAGTCACATCCTCGAATGGGTTAGGATACGCCGTGATTGTCATCGGCTCAACCTGTCCTTCCACCGTAGCAATGATCGAAACTTCGCCCACATGCGCGACAAAGACAGCACCGGCTTTGGCTTCAAAACCTGGCAACAACACCACCGACTGACCGGCTTTGTATTCCACCTGAGCCGTTTCTGCCACTTTGTTGGTAGCACTTAATGTACCAACAGCCTGCTCAACGTGCGTACTACCCGCCTGAAAAGTAGTTTCGATCAGCCGGGACTGAGTTACACTCTGTGCCATGACGAGGGTACCGCACAGGCAAAACACTGAAATGAAAAATATTTTCATACTATTTCCGGGTTGGCTTGGTGAGCGCGTTCAGGCGTTTTTCAATCTGCGCATTTTTCTGCTTCAGGTGCTGATTTTCCTTTTTGAGTTCGATCATGTACAGCGTCAGTTCCTCCACTTTCTCCAGCAGCTTGGCATCCATTCGGCCCAAGTCGACGCCCTCCTTCACTACTTCTTCTGCTGAGGGCACACCTGGTAGATGACCATTGGCCTTGATCTGACGCGCCACCTCGCCCAAACTACGCAGCTTGTAGCCTTTAGCGAACACCTTATCCGACCAGTCGTTCGTGTTTTTGATGGCCACCTTCACCTTCTCCGTCAGCACCCCGTTGGATACGTATAAGCTGTAGCCAGCCGGGGTTTTGCTTACTCCCGTACCAATAATAACCCCTCCGGTATTTGTGTTCTGTACATTATCACCACTCTGCGACCACAGTGTCTCCTCCGCCCCAACACGACCTGAATTATTTAGACTACCCAGAACAACATCACCGGCCGCATTGACGGTCAGAAACTTGGTCTGGTTCAAAACCGAGGCCGTGGAAGAGGACGTCAGGTTGGTAAAACGCAGACCACTGTTGCCTGAAGTCCCCTGAGTGATTTCCAGCTTGTTCTGCGGGGCAGTATTACCAATGCCAACATTGGCACTGCTACCAAGTATAACGCTGTTGCTTTGCGAGACAACTGCGTTGGTACCGATGGCCACCGTATTGTTCAGTGCCGAATTACCGGAGGCACCCGACCCTTTGCCGATATAGACGTTGTTCGAACCAGTTGTGTTACTACCTCCAGAATCCCCACCGATCATCACATTGTTCTCCCCAGTAGTATTCCCAAAACCGGCTGAAGCCCCTAAAAATAGATTTGAGCTGCCCGAACTGTTGTAACCCGCTCCATTGCCGATGTAGGTGTTAGAAGTACCGTACTGATTTTGCTGACCAGCCGAGTTGCCAATAAAGGTATTGTAGTTACCTGACTGGGTGGAATAGCCTGCGTTACTGCCCATAAAGAGGTTGGCAAAACCGGTAGTAATGTTGTAGCCGGTGCTTTGACCAATGCAGGTGTTGAAGGAGGCACTGGAGCCTACTTGGCTGTAGCCAGCGTTAGCCCCGATAAAAAGGTTGGTCCCCCCGGTGTTGTTCAACCCAGCCTGGTAGCCAACCATCGTGTTTTGAGAGTTAGTACTATTGGAATAGCCGGCTCTTACACCTATAATAACATTAGATGCACCGGACGTATTCCCTGAACCGGCAAGAGAACCCATGAAGACATTGCTATTGCCTGAAGTATTGGCCGAACCAGCGTCAGAGCCTGCAAAGGTATTGTCAGTGCCTTGCGTATTTGCATAGCCAGCTCCCGTCCCTAAGAAAGCGTTATTGTTACCTTGATTATTGAAATAGCCTGTCCGATAACCTATAAATAGGTTATTGAAACCTGCTTGATTAGTATAGCCTGCGCCAGAACCTAAAAATGTATTGTTATTTCCTGTTGTGTTGCCATTGCCAGTCCCAAATCCCAGAAAGGAGTTATTTTGGCCTGAAGAGTTATTAGCACCGGCAGAAGCACCAACAAACGAATTTTGTGTTCCTGCCATATTTACAGTACCTGTCCCGCGACCGATAAACAGATTACTCGCGCCACTCATGTTGAGATTACCAGCCCCTACTCCAACAAGTGTGTTGTCAGATCCAGGAGTGGAAGATGAGGGAGTAGTGGAAACATAGTTAGTCTGAGCAAATACACAGTAAAGCGGTGCCAGAAGTGAGACTGTGAATAATAATGATCTCTTCATTGATTTGAAGTTTATTATTTTATGCAATGATAGATATTTTGTACGAATTTACGCATTATATGAAATTCATCAGATAAGTCTCCGTCAAAATTTGTACCTAATTGACTTTTTACACCATATAAAGTGTACAAATACTTAAGAAAGTAGAATTGAATTCATATCTACTTGATTATCAACGATATAGTGTAAACAGTTATTTGAGCAGATCTAGTGCCCGAAGGTAAGCAAAGTTTAAATCATACATTACTAACAAAACTATGTTTGAGACAAAGCGTCGCTCAATAATGACACCAAACAATTGTTAACACATAAAACTATCCCTATCAATCTTCACAAACTCTTATCTTTCCACGGTTACAGGCAAACAGCACCAAACACATTATACAACCATGCTAAGAAGTACGCACAAAATCCTAACAACTGCTATTTTGCTTCTACAGGTAGTTAGCACTTACGCCCAATTACGCGTTGGCCCCACTACCGGTACGATTAACGGGTCTGCCTCATTAGATGTTAAAGCAGGCCCATATCCCTCAGGAAGCCCTTTCAGGGGGTTATTGCCGCCAATCATGACTATTTCAGAACGTAATCAAATTCAAAATCCAGCCACAGGCGTTTTTCTATATAATACTGACTATAAGCAAATTGAAGTTAATATAGGCACACCTTCATCACCCGTTTGGGGGCCCGTTGCGGGCAGTGGCTCAGCCTGGAGCATAACGGGCAATGGCGGCACCGTAGATAAGTCAAACTTCTTAGGTACTTATGATAATGTACCCTTAAATTTTCGGGTTTTTAATCAGACCGCCGGCCGGATTGACCATATTCTTTTCAATATGGGCATTGGGTTCTTTTCCATCAACCCCAACACCACAGGAACCTATAACACGGCTGCAGGCAGCTACACGCTCCGAAATAACACAACAGGTATTGCTAATACAGCGGTTGGCGCTGGCGCGTTAACCGCTAACACATCTGGAACCGGTAACACTGGTATAGGCCACGACGCAATGATTGGGAATATGACAGGGAATGAGAATACAGGTGTAGGTCAGAATGCATTGCGTGGCAACACGACTGGAGTTTCCAATACAGCTGTAGGGGCTGATGCTCTTTATACCGCAACCAGCAGTTATGACAATACTGCTTTGGGAGGATCTGCCTTGTATAGCAATCAGACTGGGTATTCTAACACCGCTACAGGGGCCTTAGCATTATTCAACAACACAACTGGCTACAATAATGCGGCATTCGGCAACTATGCCATGCAAAATAATACGACTGGATATCTTAACGCAAGCTTAGGTTTTAACGCAGGTCCTTCGAGTGGAAATAATGCAATTCATCACTCAGTAGCTATCGGTCCTGCTGCGGTTACAAATGCTATTTATTCAATTGCCATCGGGTCAGATGTAACCATTAACAGTAGTACAAATGGGTTATCTGTAGCACTTGGGGCACTTACATCTGTAGGGGCGAATGTCACGAATTCAACAGTAATTGGTGCCCGAGGGGTAGTAAACAGTAGCAACACCATTGTGTTAGGTGACGCAAACATCACATCTTTACGCTGCAATGTTCAGACAATATCCACTTTATCTGACAAACGCATTAAAGAAGACATAAACGATGATGTGCCTGGACTGAGCTTTATAAATAGGCTCAAACCAGTCACTTACCGAATTAATAAGACAAAAGAGGCCCAACTCCTAGGTTATGGGCTGAATAATATACGTGAAGATAGAACTATTCATAGCGGGTTTTTAGCTCAGGATGTTGAGAAGGCGGCAAAAGAGGTAGGCTATAATTTCGAAGGAGTACGGCAGGAAGAGAATGGCAAATATTACACACTCGGCTATACCCTATTTGTTATGCCACTTGTACAAGCTGTTAAAGATCTTGATTCCGAAAACAACGCTCTCAAGAATGAACTACTAAACCTTAAAAGAGAACTACAGAAAAACACAGTAGCTCATAATAAATTAGCAGATCAGGTCAAGCAGATTCAGGAAGCATTAGGAGTTTCCAAAGGAGGAGGCTCGAGTAAGATAAGTAAAAAGTAAGTTCATTGAACCCCGGCGGTGCGGAGTAGGGATGATAAACAGCTATTCCGTACCGCCAAAGCAAAAATAATCGATATCAGTGAAAAGATGTTTTTTTAATCTGTCCTTTTAGTACATTAATTTCTCTCTGCTGCCGAATATTTTCCTTTTTGAGTTCGATCATGTACAGCGTCAACTCCTCCACCTTCTCCAGCAACTTGGCATCCATCCGGCCCAGATCGACGCCTTCCTTCACTACTTCCTCCGCCGAAGGTACGCCCGGCAGATGACCATTGGCCTTGATCTGACGCGCCACCTCGCCCAAACTACGCAGCTTGTAGCCTTTAGCGAACACCTTGTCCGACCAGTCGTTCGTGTTTTTGATGGCCACCTTCACCTTCTCCGTCAGCACCCCGTTGGA
>JBBQLG010000007.1:0-79783 GCA_038327655.1 Cytophagales bacterium | reverse complement strand
CCATGAAGTAACAGCACTCTTCGACCGGAAAAATCATCTCCCCCTGTTGGTTGCGGCCTTTCACGGTAGTCAGGAAGTTCGATTTAACCACTGGTTTGGGTGCCAGTGCAATGGCTTCTGCCAGCAAACGCTGCCGTTCCGATTCGGCCTCCTGCTTGGCGGCTTCACGATAGGCGAGATAATCAACTGCCAACGAACCATTGACAGCCGCGTAACCAATGAGAATGACAGGCACAAGATATATAACGTAGATGCGGAGCGTATATGTACCAGCTAAGTAAGAGAACCAATAATTGTCGAAGCTGAAATTTGAATAAGCATCTAAACAGAATCGAACAGTTTGAGTGAATGGATTGAAGACAAAAAAAGCAGTTAGAAGAACAGGCAACATTTTTAACTCATAACGCGAGATTGTCCGCCATGTCAACTCTACTGACTCAATTTTTAGTGAAGTATGATACCAATCAATTAGCCGAATTACAATATAAAGTGTACATACCTCAGGCAGAATCATAACGCGCAGAATGCGGCTCATATACATCCAAAACCCTCCTACCTCCCGAAGGTAAGCTATCTTAATACTATATGCGCTCGCCCAGCTAAAACCCTCGAACAATAAGGCAATAGCCAGCAGAATGCCAATACTATTGATTGGGTTCCGCAAGAAAGATCCCTGCAACTGCATCTTCTCTGTCATACTCCTCAGAAAACTAAGCGCTTTTTATAGTAAAGCTAATATACTGGTAAATACTGACTACAACACAACTGCTTTTGAGAGATTTTGGCCGTTGAGTCGCCCCTGATTCCGGCTGTACCTTTGTATCGAACAAAACGGCAGACGTGCCGCCATTATTCGAAACTCACATATTACTCTCTCATAATCAACTCGTTACAGTCATGAAGAAGAACTTCTCAATCAATTTAGCCGCCAAGAAAGTACAAATTTTGTCTGCCAAACTGGAAAGCAGTAACATTTTAAATATCGTTGAAAAGGGCCGTACCGTATGCTGCGATTTCCTCGTCGCTTCGGCCCTTGATCCTTCCAACGTACAAAAGTCGCTGATTCTTCGTTAATCCACTTCTCTTTCACATTACCCTTGCGTTATGACACCTCTCCATCGGTACAAGCAGGAACTGGACCTGTGTCGGCAAACGTTCGCGGCCATCGACCTTCGTAAAGAACAGGGCTACCTTGTTAAGTTTACGACCTTCTCGGCCAACCTGCAAAATCTTTTGCCGACCATTCCGCGCTCGAAACACGAGTCGCTGTTTCGCGAACTACTGCTGCAACAGGTGTTTACCAGCTTCGACCAGGTATTCCTGGATGCCGGTGAACTGGTTAAGTTCAAGGGCTGCGCCGATGAAATGCTCCGTCCCAACGGTGCCCGCATTTACTGCACGTATCACCTCGGCTCCTACCGTCTGCTGACGAGTCTGCTGTTCCGGCGTGGCGTCGACTGTGTCCTCCTCGTCGGGTCCAACATGAACCGTCAGCAGGGCGATGGTCTGCACGAACACATCGAGGGTTTACGCCGACAATACGGTCTGACCAACTCGTTTCGGATCGTTGAAACCGGACAGCCCTCCGCCGTAATGACGCTGTTGCGTGAATTAAAAGCCGGTCGTTCCCTGATCGTTTACGTCGATGGAAGTCCCGAAACGGCCCCGAAACCCGGTGAAGAAGCCCAGTTTCTACCCGTACAACTGGGGGACCGGGAAGTATTCACCCGTAAAGGGGTCGGGTATCTGTCGCACCTGAGTGGAGCAACTATTGTGCCGGTAGTCAGCTACCGGAAACCGAATTTGACGAATGTAGTGGAGTGTATGGAGCCGATCGTGCCCAGCACCCACACCGACCGCGAGACCTTTTGCGCGGAAACGATGCAACGCCTGTACGACGGTTTCTCGCCCTACCTCAATCGGTATCCGGGTCAGTGGGAAGGCTGGAACTTTGTGCATGACTTCCTGAAACCGGAAGTACCCCCCAGGGTGATGCAACGCCTTCGGCGCGGATCGGATAATGCCCCCGTTCGGGTACTGAACCGACCCGTATTCAACGAAGATCGCTATTCACTCTGTGACCTCGAAGATGCTCCCGTGCTGTTTGACCGCCACTGCTACGAAACGTACGAGATTTCGCCCGACCTTCGGGACCTGCTGCTCAACTTAGGTGAAGTTGACTCCGTGGAGGACACCGTTGGCCCCGAATTATTCGGCGAGTTGGTAGCGAAAGAAATTCTGTGCTGATAGTCTATTAGAGTGCGTTAACACGAAACGACCCTGATTCGCGCGAATCAGGGTCGTTTCGTTATGGTCCAGCGGTCAAACGGTTGGCGAAATTTCGATTTCTTCACCCACCTTGTTGTGGAACTTGAAGTCAGTGATACCCAGCGAACTATCGGCGGTGAGGGTTACCCAGGTTTTGTATTTCAGGTACCAGCGCCGTTGTTTCGACAAAATACCTTTGGTATAGAACGCGTACAGAAAGGGGTGGACCAAAATCTGCACCCCGCGTTCGTTCTGCCGGGTCAGGATGTAGTCGAGATTGTTTTCGAGCACATCCGTTACCAGTACACTGGCCTGAATGGTTCCCGTCCCCCCACAAGTTGGGCATGTTTCGCGGGTAACAATATTGATTTCCGGCCGGACCCGCTGCCGCGTAATCTGCATCAACCCAAACTTCGTCAGCGGCAGGATAGTGAACTTCGAGCGGTCGCCCTTCATTTCTTCCCGCATAATGTCGAAGATAAGCTTCTTGTTATCGGGCTTCCGCATGTCGATGAAGTCCACCACGATAATACCCCCCATATCGCGCAGCCGCAACTGCCGGGCAATCTCTTTAGCAGACTCGCGGTTCACGCTGAGGGCTGTTGCCTCCTGGTCTTCTTCGGAGTTGGATTTGTTGCCGCTGTTCACGTCAATTACGTGCAGCGCTTCGGTATGCTCGATAATCAGGTATCCACCATGCGGTAGGCTGACCGACCGACCAAACAGCGACTTGATCTGCTTTTCGAGGCCAAGTCCCTCAAATACTTTACCCTTGCCGTTGTAGAGTTTAACGATTTTCTCTTTTTCGGGGGCGATGGTATGGATATAATCGCGGACGTCGTCGAAGGCTTCTTTGGTGTCAACGGTAATGCTGTCGAACGATTCGTTGAGCATATCGCGCATGATTGACGAAGCCCGGTTCATCTCACCAATGACGCGGTCACGGGGCTTGGCATCCTGTAATTTTTTGATGCCCTGCTCCCACTTCTCCACTGAGTTGGTCAGATCGCGGTCGAGGTCTTCAACCGATTTGCCCTGCGCCACCGTCCGAACGATTACCCCAAAATTTTGGGGTTTGATGGACGCCATAAGCCGCAGCAACCGGGTACGCTCAGCTTTGTCGGTAATCTTCTTGGAAATATTGACCGAGTTCGAGAAGGGTACCAATACCAAGTAACGACCTGCAATCGAAATGTCGCAGGAAAGGCGCGGCCCTTTGGTCGAGATGGGTTCTTTCACGACCTGCACCAGAATCGGCTGATTCTTGGTCAGGATTTTATCAATTTTCCCCAGCTTGTCGATTTCCGGTTCGGGCGTAATGCCACTTAACTTCCCGGTTGTGACACGTCTGGCGATAACGTCTTTCGTGAATTTATTGAGGGTATTGATGTGCTGTCCCAGATCTAAATAGTGCAGGAACGCATCTTTTTCATACCCAATATCGACAAAGGCCGCATTAAGGCCGGTAACGAGCTTTTTCACGGTTCCGAGGTAGATATCCCCGACGGTGAAACTGCTATCAGACTCCTCCAAATGGTACTCCAGTAGTCTTTTGTCCTGCAAAAGAGCAATCCGGTCACCTTTGGGAGTCGAACTAATCACTAATTCATTGCTCACAAGATGCAGACGCGGTTAGATAGAATGGCGTAATTCCTTAAATACAACAAAGCCAGCCACTCGAAAAGTGGCAGGCCGTTGAAAAAAAGAGAAGCCACGCGGTGACCACGGGGCTTCAGAAAAAGAGTATGTAATAGCTGCCGTTCACACGCATTTATCAATGATAAAGGATGAATGTCAGGTCAGCTATTTGTCTATTTTTTCTTGTGCCGGTTCTTCCGTAAGCGTTTCTTCCGTTTGTGGGTAGCAATCTTATGCCGTTTTCTTTTCTTACCGCAAGGCATGATAAAAGTGTTTAATAAGATAAAAAATGTCGGCCAGCCAACCGGTTGGCCCGTAATCGTTAATTTTTCAGTTGCTCTTCATATTCCCGCACGGCGGCCAGAATCTGAGGATCGGTTTCCTGGGCTTTTACCTGCGCCAGTACCTTGCGGGCTTCGGGCTTCTGATTGGCTTCGGCCAGACTGATGCCCAGATAAAACAGAGCCTTTCGGTTCTGCGGGTTATTGACCAGAATCTGCCGGAACCGCTCAATCGCCCGCTGATACTGTCCTGAACGCATCGAGAGCAGACCCAGATTAAACAGGGCCAGTTCGTTGGTTGGTTCCGCCTTCAGTACTTCGCGCAGCATCATAATACCGGCCATCGGCGTTTGTGTGCTCACGTAGGTCATGGCCATGTTGGCTTTTGCCGCCAGCAGGTCCGGGTTCTGATCGAGGGCTTTCTGGTAAACGGCCCGCGTTTTTTCGCCCAGACGGGCTGATTTCGCGTCGTCAACCGAGAAGCCGTATGCTTCATAGTAAGCATCACCCGCTTTTAGCCAGTTCACTTCCGTTGGTTCCAGTTCGGCGATAACTTCTGCGTAACGAGCCGAACTATCGTACTTCTGCGCCGTTCGGAAGAAACTAACCAGTTCTTCAGCCGCTTTTGTTTTGCCCGTTGGTATGGCCGCCGTAAACTGACGGTGCAGCGTTTCCAGACGGGTCGATTGCTCCGGCGTCAGCGGAACGTTATGTTCAACGGTGCTTTTGTCTTTTGCACCGGTATTGGCCACTGCGTTGAGTGAATCTTTTGTGGGCGCGTCCGATGCCCGACCGCCCAGTTGCGGGTTCTCGTTCTGTACTACCACACGCGGCAGGCTATACAAACCAGCGGTGAGGACGGATGCCAGAACGAGAACCAGCAGAATGGGCTTTTTCATCGGAAGTACGGGATTCGGTGGTTAATCGACGTGGTGTTCGACTTTACCTTCCGATTTCACTTTACTCTTTACCTGTTCAACAAATACCTTCGCGGGCTTGAAGCTTGGAATAAAATGCTCATCAATCACCATAGCCGTATTCTTGGAGATATTCCGGGCTACTTTTTTGGCTCTTTTTTTATTGATGAAACTGCCGAATCCCCTCACGTAAATGTTCTCCTCGGAAGCCAGCGTGTCTTTCACCACCGTGAAGAAACTCTCCAGGGTTTGTGTAACATCGGCCTTGTCAATTCCGGTCTTCTCGGCAATTTCTGCGATTACGTCTGCTTTCGTCACGACTTTACTAAACTTTAACGTTTCCTGAGTTGTTGAAATTTCAAGTTCCAAAAATGGGAGTACAAAGGTACGGGTTTTCAACCGATTACAAAAACCCCGCTCGCTCATTTTAGTCGTAACGCTGCACTTTTAGTTTTTATTTTGAACTGGCAATCAGATTCTAACGCCGATGTTACTGCTTTTGCTGCAACCCTGGAACAGTGGTACGAGCGCCACAAACGTGATCTTCCCTGGCGACATACCCGCGATCCGTACCGCATCTGGTTGTCGGAAATAATTCTACAGCAAACCCGTGTGGCGCAGGGTCAACCCTACTACGAACGCTTCGTTGATGCTTACCCAACCGTAGCCGACATGGCTGCTGCCGAAGAACGGGATATCCTCCGGCTCTGGCAGGGATTGGGCTATTACTCCCGGGCCAGAAACCTGCATCAGACGGCCAAATGGATTACATCGGAACGGGAAGGTAAATTCCCCGGCAGCAACCGCGAGTTGTTGACACTCAAAGGGATCGGTGCCTATACGGCCGCTGCTATTGCGTCGTTTGCTTTTGGCGAACGGGTGCCGGTGGTCGATGGTAACGTGTACCGGGTATTGGCGCGGGTGTTCGGTATCACGGAGGACATTACGACGACAGCCGCCAAAAAAACCTTCGCGCAACGGGCAGTCGACCTGATGGCGCATGCCCCCGATCCGGCGACGTATAACCAGGCAATCATGGAGTTTGGGGCGATTCAGTGTACACCCGTTTCGCCCGATTGTCTGCTGTGTCCGGTACAACAGCAGTGCGTTGCCTTTCAGACCGGGCGGCAGCACAAACTGCCGGTGAAAGCCAAAAAAGCGGCCGTGCGCGAGCGATATTTTAACTACCTCGTTTTCTACCAAACCGACTCCGATGGGCAGCAGCAAGTGGCCATGCGCGAACGGACGGGCAAAGACATCTGGCAAAGCCTGTTTGACTTTTATCTGATTGAAACCGACGAGCCGAAGCACACACTATCGGACATGGAATTTCCCGGCGAGGTGCAGGCATTGGTTCATGGGGGCGTCTTGATGAGCCTGCAAGTAACGGGCATACAGTTGCTTTCGCATCAGCGGGTGAAGGCAGTCTTTCACCTGATAGAGCTGCCAACTGATCGGGATATGGCCTTACCAACGAGCCTGATTTGGTATTCAACAGCCGAAATTGGGCGGTTACCCAAGCCGGTTCTGATCACGACTTATTTTGAACGGACGTTTGGATAAACCGGTCATTTTTAGTATCTTTATCTTCTTGATCCCCGCACAACTTTCATTCATTTTCTGACTAAATCAAAACCATGGCAAGCCTGAACAAAGTGACCCTCATTGGCAATCTGGGTGCCGATCCCGAAGTACGTTACCTTGACGGCGGGGCCGTTGTGGCGCAGTTTAACGTGGCCACCACCGAAAAATACACGAACCGCACCGGCGAGAAAGTGGAGCAAACTGAGTGGTTCCGCGTCGAACTGTGGAACGAGCAGGCCAAAGTAGCCGAGCAGTACCTCAAGAAAGGAAATCCAGTGTATATCGAAGGCCGGTTGCGTACCGAACTCTGGACCGATAAAGACGGCAAAGAGCGTTTTTCGCTCCGTGTTCGCGCCACGACCATGCAGTTGCTGGGCAGTCCCAACGACCGGCAGGGCGGCAGTGATTACGGACAACAGGCTCCGCCCCAACCCCGTCAGCAACAGGCGGCTGCACCCGCTCAAGCGCCTGTCCAA
This sequence comes from Cytophagales bacterium, assembly GCA_038327655.1. Taxonomy (GTDB): domain Bacteria; phylum Bacteroidota; class Bacteroidia; order Cytophagales; family Spirosomataceae; genus JBBQLG01. Next base: position 72,619 of record JBBQLG010000007.1, on the reverse strand, counting down.
CAGTCGGCTCCGCGTCAGGCTGCCGAACGGACAGCCGCACCGGCCCGACCCCAACCGGCTTCGACGCAGACATTCAGCGATGGTGGCGACGATGATTTACCGTTCTAAGCCACGCTTGTCGACCAAGATTTGATCTGCATGGACCCCGGTGACCCGCTTTTACGAAGGGTGCCCTCAGTCGGCGACGATTGGGGCACCTATTTTGCTTTCTATGGCCCCTATGCCGCTGTATTGCTGCTGCTGCTGCTGTTAGCCGGACTCGCATCCGCTTCCGAAGCCGCCTTTTTCTCCCTCTCGCCCGACGACCGGGCACAGTGCCGCAACAGCGATCTTCCCGCCGAACAGCGCGTAGCCGACTTGCTCGACCGACCCCGGCGGTTATTAGCCTCGCTGCTGATTCTCAATAATCTGCTGAACATTACCATCGTTGTCATCATCACCTACCTGACGTGGGAACTCTCGCAGGCGGCTCATTCGTCGGGTCTGATTCTGACGGGTATTACGCTGATAACGGCCCTGATTATTGTGCTTTTCGGCGAGATGATTCCCAAAGTATATGCCAATCAGAACCACCTGAACATGGCCCTGGCAACGGCCCCGCTGGCGCAAACGGCATTGGTGGTGTTCCGACCCATCTCGGCCCTGTTGGTCAGTCTGAGCAATCAGGTGGACAAGCGTATTCAGCGAAAAGGCTATAAATTATCGGTTGAGGAACTGAGTCAGGCCGTGGATTTGACCAGCGTCGAAGCGACCGCCGAAGAAAAGGGAATACTAAAAGGGATTGTCAATTTCAGCAACCTGACGGCCCGGCAGGTAATGCGGGCCAGAATGGACATTAATGCCTTCGCCGATGACCTGACCTTTGACGAATTACTGGCCGAGATCAACGAATCGGGCTATTCGCGGGTGCCGGTTTACCACGAGTCGATTGATGACATTACGGGCATTCTGTACATCAAGGATTTATTGCCCCATCTGCGGCATGAAACGGGTTTTCGGTGGCAGACGCTGCTACGGCCAACATTTGTTATTCCCGAAACCAAGAAGATTGACAACCTGCTCCAGGATTTTCAACAACGGCGCGTTCACATCGCTATCGTTGTGGATGAGTACGGCGGCACGGCCGGTCTGATTACGCTGGAAGACATCATCGAGGAAATTTTTGGCGACATCAACGACGAATCCGACAAGGAAGAAGCCGATGATTACCGTCGTATAAATGATCACACGGTTATCATGGCCGGGAAACTACCCCTGACTGATATATGTCGCGTCTTGCATGTAAGTACGGACACGTTCGATGATCTTCGGGGCGATGCGGAGTCGCTGGGCGGTTTGCTGCTCGAACTCTTCACCCGATTACCGAAGCCCGGCGAAGAAATCACAGCGGAAGGGTTTCTGTTTCACATCCTGAGTGCGGACGACAAGCGAATCGAGGAAGTGCAGATTACTAAAATAACCTGATTACACCCAGAGTCCTTCGCCCCGATTAAACGTTTTGCCGAGGGTTTCGATGCTGGCCAGTGTATGCGTCAGCCAGCCTTTTTCCCGCAACTGCCGCAACCGCCGACGCTCGAACCACGACAGTTTCCCGTCGATCAGGGCACCGAAGATGATAAGACGCTCCAGTCCCTGCCGTACATTGTCTGGCGCCTGTGCCAGTTTCTCCAGAAAACCACCCGTTGGCCGAATTACCGTCAGACCAAACCGATCCATCAGCGTTTCAGTAAAGACCAGATGCGCGTAATTATATTGGCGTTTGGGAATGGCCACAAACTGTAATGCTTCGGGGATAAGCTGACAAAAGAGGTCGTTATCGCGCCATTCTTCGTGTAGTTCATCGACAAATTCCCGAATCGTCAGCGGAGCCATCACCCGCACCTGGGCTTCGTGAATGATGGATCGGGTTGCCCAGGCGTTCCAGAAAGCCATGACCGGCATACCGATCAGATCAGCCAGCGAAGCAACCCCCGCTCTGCTTACCCTGAGCACCAACCGCAGCGTCAGCGTCGTTGCCAGTGCTTTCAACTTATTGACGATCAGAAACAGCGTTAACCCCCATTGCGGCAAAACCAGATACGGATCGAGGCCGAAGTGCAGATACCCCCGGTTGTCCCGATCCAGGGCTGCGTCGGACAAGGCCCGTAGATGGCGTTCGTACTGAGCATCGTAAAGTCGGGGAAACTGGCAGACGCCCATAATGGTGCGAACGGCGCGAATGTTCAGGTGCAGCAGCAGGCTAATTTCTAAGTAGAGCAACAGTAACCCGAACAAAATACGCACCAGTGGCAAACCATATACCGTACGGGCTACCGTCAGGTCAGTATCCGCGAAGAAACCGGGCCAGAAGTACTGAGGCAGGTAGAAAAGCAGGATACCCAACGCGCCAATCAGCGCAGTCTGCGCCATCGCCCGGTTTTTCACCTGCCGAATGACCCGGTGCTCCACTTTACTCATCACGTACGGCTGATCGTTGGGATGTTGTGCGTCGAGTGCCCCGCGCAGGTAGCGCAGCTCCAACTGGCTGATGGGGCCGTGGGCATCGTCTGGCGGTGGCGTTGACATAACGTTTTCGTAATGGTGAGTAAGTCTACGGTATAACTACCGGAAGCGGGTGGCTGTTTGCAAACCGGTTCATTCGTCACCGGCGTTTCATGAACGGTCGAAACTTCGACCGCTGGTTTACTGTTGAAATAAAGAATAAGGCTATCACAACGTGACCGAAACACAACAACCTGCGCGGGCCAACGAACGCCGGGCCGCGACCACCGATGTCGAATTAACGGGCTACGACCAGATCGAAGTGCTGGGTGCCCGTGAACATAATCTAAAGAATATCGACGTTACGATTCCCCGCAACAAACTGGTGGTCGTGACGGGCATCAGCGGCAGCGGTAAATCGTCGCTGGCCTTCGATACCATCTACGCTGAGGGCCAACGGCGGTACATGGAAAGCTTTTCGGCTTATGCCCGTTCGTTTATCGGCGACATGGAACGGCCCGACGTGGATAAGATCAACGGCCTGAGTCCGGTCATTTCCATCGAGCAGAAAACGACCTCTAAAAACCCGCGTTCCACCGTCGGCACCACCACCGAGATCTACGATTTTCTGCGCTTGCTCTACGCTCGCGCTGGTGAAGCGTATTCGTACGTGACGGGCCGGAAAATGGTGCGGCAGTCGCAGGATCAGATCATCGAACAGATTCTGACGCACTATACCGGCCAGAAACTGACGTTGCTGTCTCCGCTGATTAAGGGGCGGAAAGGCCATTACCGCGAACTGTTCGTGCAAATCGCCAAAATGGGCTATACCAAAGTGCGGGTCGATGGCGTGGTGCAGGACATTGCGCCGAAAATGCAACTGGACCGGTATAAAGTTCACGACATCGAGATCGTAATTGACCGGATCGTACCCAATGCTGACGACCGGTTTCGGCTGAGCCAATCCGTGCAAACGGCCCTGAAACAGGGAAAAGGGGCCATGCAGGTGCTCGATCAGGCCGGGTTAACGATTTATTTTTCGCAGAACCTGATGGACCCCGAATCGGGCATCAGCTACGACGAACCCTCACCCAACTCGTTCTCGTTCAACTCGCCGTACGGCTGGTGTCCGGTTTGTAACGGGCTGGGGCTGATCGAAGAAATCACCGAAGAATCCATCATTCCTGATAAGTCACTGAGCATCAGCCGGGGGGCCATTGCTCCGTTAGGCGAATACCGCGAACTGTGGATTTTCCGGGAGATCGAAGTGATTCTGAAGAAGCAGAAATTAAGCCTGACCACGCCCCTGACCAAATACCCGCCCGAACTGCTTACACTGCTTCTTTACGGCGATACGTCGGAAGACGAACCCGCGCCGACCAAAAAGAACGCCGAACCGGTTCCAGCACCCGTGAAATTCGAGGGTATCATCAACTTCCTGAAACGGCAGCAGGAGAACGGCAGCGATAAAATTCTGGATTGGCTCAAGGACTTTATGGTCGTTAAAACCTGTCCCGAATGCCAGGGCGCCCGGTTGAAACGAGATTCGCTGTTTTTCAAGATCGACGAGAAAAATATCTCTGAGTTGGCCCGTATGGACATTTCGGAACTGGCCAACTGGACTGTTGGCTTAGAGGCACGACTGACCGACCGGCAAAACGTGATCGGTAAAGAGGTGCTGAAAGAGATTCGCAAACGCATCGGATTCCTGCTGGATATTGGTCTGGATTACCTCACCCTCGATCGGCCGTTGCGGACACTGTCCGGGGGCGAAGCGCAGCGCATCCGCCTGGCGACGCAGATTGGTACCCAACTCGTTGGGGTGCTGTACATCATGGACGAGCCGAGCATTGGTCTGCATCAGCGCGACAACGTGAAACTGATCGACTCGCTGAAGAACCTGCGCGATCTGGGCAACACCGTGTTGGTGGTCGAACACGACAAAGACATGATGCTCGAATCGGACTATATCCTCGACATTGGTCCGGGCGCGGGTCGGCACGGCGGGCATGTGGTTGGGGCGGGTACGCCGGACGAGTTTATCAAAAATGACAGCATGACGGCCGACTACCTGAGCGGTCGCCGGAACATCGAAGTGCCCGCCGAACGCCGGAAAGGGCACGGTACATTTCTGGTTATCAAGGGTGCGACGGGAAATAATCTCAAGAATGCGACGCTGAAACTGCCTTTAGGTCGGATGATTTCGATCACGGGCGTGTCGGGCAGTGGTAAATCGACGCTGATTCACGACACGCTGTTCCCGATTCTAAACAAGTATTTTTATAAGTCGAAGCGCGAAGCCATGCCGTTTAAATCGGTGGAAGGGCTGGAGTTTCTGGATAAAGTAATCGAGGTCGATCAGTCGCCGATTGGCCGGACGCCCCGTTCCAACCCGGCCACCTACACGGGTATGTTTTCCGAAATCCGGCAACTCTTCGCCGAACTGCCGGAAGCCAAAATCAGGGGCTACAAACCGGGCCGTTTCTCGTTTAACGTCAAAGGTGGGCGGTGCGAAGACTGTGAGGGCGCGGGCATGAAAAAGATCGAGATGGAGTTTTTGCCCGACGTTCACGTGGCCTGCGAAACGTGCAAAGGCAAACGCTTTAACCGCGAAACGCTGGAAGTACGCTTCAAAGGCAAATCCATCGCCGACGTGCTGGATATGACCGTAGAGCAGGCCCTGGACTTCTTCGCCAGTCAGCCCCGGATTCTGCGGAAAGTACAAACCCTGAATGACGTGGGTTTGGGTTACATCACACTGGGTCAGCACGCGACAACGTTGTCGGGTGGCGAAGCACAGCGGGTGAAGTTAGCGGAGGAACTGTCCAAGAAAGACACCGGTAAAACGATGTATATCCTGGACGAACCCACTACCGGACTGCATTTTCAGGACATCGCTCATTTGCTGGACGTGCTGAATAAACTGGTCAACAAAGGCAACACGGTCCTGATCATCGAACACAACTTAGACGTAATCAAAGTATCGGACCACGTGATCGACCTCGGCCCGGAGGGCGGCACTAAAGGCGGGCTGATTATTGCGGAAGGCACACCCGAAAAAGTGGCCAAAACAAAGGGAAGCTACACCGGCAAGTTCCTGGCAATGGAATTGGCATAAGTGATGATATGATTTTAGGCAGCAAGCAAGTTTAACCCTGCAAAGAAATAGATAATATGATAATCAGTCAGCATATTGATTATTTATCCGTTTATTTGGAGTGTTAAAACCATTCTTCACTATTTTACTCACTATCACTATCTTGTCATGAGATCATTTTTGACTCAAGTTGCCATTGTTATCTGTAGCGTTGTAATTTTATCGAGTTGTGCAACGGTATTTGGTGGACCAAGAAATAGCTACCAAACTACGAAGCCTAAAGACGGTGAACCTCAGCGTCAGGTTCGCGTCGGTGCCCTGATTGCTGACGTTCTGCTTTTCTGGCCGGGCACAATTGTCGATTTCGCTACTGGTGCCATTTACAAACCGGTTCCCGTTCAAGTACCTTTTGCCGCACCGGCACAAGCCAAGTAGTAGACAGTAGCTTATCAGAAAAGAAGGTAGAATGGCACTTATCTGCATCATTCTACCTTCTTTTTTTTGTCTATTTTGATAGAAAATATCGAGCTGCCAGTTACCTCAAAATAAAATTGCTCCGAGGTTAAATGGTCAAATTTATGTTGCAATCTCTTCTTGACCCGTCAGAGTACTGAATCAACTGAACAATATTGGGCCAGTTTTGGTGGGAGACGTTACCTAAATCGACGCTGTTGCGTTTTAGAATCCACCAAAATACTCCTCAAATTATTATGAGAGATTTATTCAAAAAGTGGGAACAACTAATCTTCGAGCTTAGAGCCGAACGAGGGGAGCTAAGTTTTTTCGCATTGGCTCAGCGTGAGGAAACACAAGTTTGGGATTTGTTGGTCGCAGCCGCGTGGATTGATATGGACCGCAACGAAGCCCTGTCTTACATCGTAAAAAAGGTACAATCCATTTTAACGAAGGATGAGGTGATTAGGGTATCGGGTGTTATCCTGTTACGGAATCATTATTTTGTAAATGACCCTGATGAAAGCCCTTACAGATTTGAGGAGACGGACATTGATCTGTACGGAGTGGCCGTGAAAAAGGCGTACATATTCATCACCCCGAATGTAGACTGGCGTTCTCCTAAAGTGCGCACCGATGCCTACAGTCGAGGTCTTGTCTGAAACGTTACTGGCTTCATAAACCATCGGCATACTGAATCAGCCGGACGGCATCGGCCCAGTCTTTCAACTTTAGCTTTTGCTCACTGGCGTACTGCTTTAGTTGGGCGGCTTTATCCGGTAATGCAGTCAGCGTCGATTTGGGCGAGTTAATGACCTGCATCGACTTGGTCGCCGTCTGGTAGAGGTAGTATCGTTCACCGGCCTCGAACCACTTCTTGCCAAAGTTGTTATCCATCGGCTCTTTTCCTTCCCGGATATTCACGTAGCGAAGGGCCAGCAGGCTTAGTTGCTGGCCACCCGCCAGCACCTGATAATACGCCGTCAGGTTCTGCCGGTCAACAGCCGGAAAACCATTTTTAAACAGAAGTGGCTCTGTAGCAGGCGTATTGATTGTGAAACTATTATTCGCGGACATACTGGGAGTCATGACTTTGTTACCCTCCAGGTATTCCGGTACCCCACTCGCCATATTGAACCGGACCGTGCGCTCCAGCATGGTGGCGCCATTACTTATTTTGCCGGGGTAAAAGGCAGCCTCCGGGAAGTACGGCGAACCGGCAATGCCCGAGTATAACTGGCCATTAGGATCCGAGACATTGATGTTGCTGGTCGTGCCGGAGGTATTGATGTTGATCTGGGCAATCAACGGATAACTCATCAGGCAAATAAGGGTGGTAAGCAGGCGTAGCATAAGGGCGGATTGGCAGTTGTAATGCTGTTCAAGATACCAGCTTTTTGGGGAAATCAACAAAAAACGGGACGTGCGCTGGCGGCCGTCCCGTTCAATACATACCATTCCACAACAACTATTTCAGAATCGGCTCCAGCGCGGCCCGGTTTTCATCGAGCCAGGCATGAATGTCTGTCACGATCTCTTTAACGCCTTTTTCGGGCTTCCAGCCGGTCAGGTTCGTTATTTTGGTGTTGTCCGTGATGTAGAGCCGAATGTCGGCGGTGCGGTTTTCGACTATTGAGCGGATCGGTATGGTTTTACCCGTCACTTCCTGACATACCGCCGTTAGTTCCTGGAGCGACGCGCTGCTTTCGTTGCCGCCCCCCGCGTTCAGAATTTCACCGTTCACAGTATCCAGATTGTGCAGTTCCCAGTCGATCAGGCGATATAAATCATCAATGTGCAGCATATCGCGGGTTTGTTTGCCCGTACCGCCGTAGCCAATGTAGGAAAGGGGTTGCTCAAAGTAGTGCCGGGCGATCCACAGCACCATCACGCCCTGATCGACCTTGCCCATCTGCCACGGCCCGGTAATGACGCCACAGCGGTTAATGACCGTTTTCAGGCCGTAGAACTCGTTGTATTCCTGAATAATCAGTTCCGACGCCAGTTTGGTGGTACCGTACAACGACCGGGCGCCATCGAGCGGGAAGTTTTCGGCGATGCCCTTGGCCGAGACGCCGGGAACGGGTTGCTCATCGGTCAGGATAAAACGCGTATCGCCCTCCGCGAAGTTCAGCGTTTCAATCGTTTTGATTGGATAGACGCGGCTGGTCGACAGGAAAATAAACGACGCTTTATGTTTCAGGGCGTAGTTCAGGCAGTTGACGGTCCCGAATAGGTTGGTATTGATGAGGTAATCCGGCGTGCCGTCCAGTCCGGCCAGTACCGACGGTTCGGCCGAGGCTTCGATCACGACATCCACGGCGGGCAGGGGATCAAAATCCTCTTTGCTGCGAATGTCGCCGTGAACAAACTCCACACCGGCCTGCTTCAGCCGGGCGATGCTCAATTCGGAGCCCCGCCGTTTGAGGTTGTCCAATGCCCAGATTTCGTACTGTGGATAACTGGTTTTTAGCGCAATGGCCAGCGACGAGCCAACGAATCCGGCCCCGCCAGTGATGAGTAGTTTCATAATTCAATGAGTGAATGAGTGAATGAGTGAATAAAGCAGCTACCAGACATTCGCTCAGTCACTCATTCACTCATTATTAAGACGTGATGCGTTTCAGTTTAACGTTTTCGACGGGGCGGATGACGAGGGGGACTTTCTCGATTTTCACCGAGCTGCTGTCTAAGCCAAACCAGCGGTCTTCGGAGGTAGTGAAGCTTTTCACCCAGAAGTAAAGATTCATGATAATCCGCTCGCTGGCGGGCAAATCGTTCTCGAAGGATAAAAACTTTTCGAGTACGACAAACCGGAAATCGCCAATCACATTTTGCCGGTTCAGCGATTCATAACGACTTGTGATGTCCACCTCGTGGTTTTTCACCATGTCCTCGATCACCTTACGGAAGAACAGGTTGATGCGCTGCTCGACCCGGAACCCCAGCCGGAACGTCACTTTGTAGCAGTCGTCGGTCGCAATGGTATTTACTTTGTATTCCATCGTATAGGGGTCATCGGTCGTATCGACGTGGACGAACCAGTAGATATCCGCTCGTTTGGGCCGTTTCTGGAAGATGGAGTAGATAATTTTCGACTCGATTTCCGACTGCCGGGCCGCGTTGCTCATAAATACAATGTGCGTGGCATATTTTGGAATACTAATGTCGCGGCTCAACTCCTTGATGGACTGAATAAACTGGTCGATGCGGACGTATTCGGTCAGGCGGAGTTTGATCTGGAAGGCCCGTAACCAGATGTACATGACCCCGGCGATGGATGCCCCGATGAGTACGGATACCCAGCCGCCGTGCGGAAACTTAACCAGGTTAGCCACCAGAAAAGCCCCTTCGAGCGTCAGGTAAACGGTCAGAAATAGCAGCACTCCCCACGGGCTGTATTTCTTGATGTACAGGTAATACGCAAACAGCAGCGTGGTCATGAGCATGGTCAGGGTAATAGCCAGGCCATAAGCCGCTTCCATGTTGCTCGACTCCTTAAAGTAGAGCACAATGCCCACGCATCCGGCCCAGAGCAGACCATTGATGCTTGGAATAAACAACTGTCCTTTCTGCACGGTCGGATAACGCAGCCGCACTTTGGGCCAGAAATTGAGCCGGATGGCTTCGCTGATGAGCGTAAACGATCCCGATATCAAGGCTTGTGAGGCAATAACGGTAGCCGCCGTAGCGATGATGATACCAATGGTTAAAAACCAGGCGGGCATGACTTGGTAGAACGGGATGCGATCCGCCAGTTTTTGCCCTTCGATTCCCAGCAACCACGCCCCCTGCCCGAAATAGTTGAGCAACAATGCTGTTTTGACGAATATCCAGCTAAGCCGGATATTACCACGTCCGCAGTGGCCCATGTCCGAATAAAGGGCTTCGGCACCGGTTGTACAGAGGAACACTGATCCCAGCAGCCAAAAACCACCCGGATACTGGGTTAGCAGCCACCAGGCATGATAGGGGTTGAGGGCAGCTAAAATGCCCGGAGCCTGCACCAGTTGAACGATCCCCAGCGCGGCCAGCATAGTGAACCAGACGAGCATAATCGGACCAAACGTAGTGCCTACGACACTCGTACCCAGTGCCTGAATCAGGAACAGTACCGTAAGAATGCCGATAACAATGGGAATGGTCTCAATGTCCGGGTAGATCTGCCGTAACCCCTCAACGGCTGACGATACTGAAATGGGTGGGGTAATGATGCCATCGGCCAGCAGGGCGGCCCCCCCCAGAATGGCAGGCAGTGTGAGCCAGCGGGCGTGTCGACGCACCAGCGCATAGAGGGCAAAAATACCACCTTCGCCCCGGTTGTCGGCCCGGAGAATCAGGATAACGTATTTAACGCTGGTTTGAAGGGTGAGGGTCCAGAAAATGCAGGACAACGCGCCCAATACTACATCACTCTGGATAATACGATCAGGACCCACGATAGCCCTGAGTGTGTAGAGCGGTGACGTGCCAATGTCGCCGTAGATAATCCCCATCGCAACCAGCAGGCCGGCTGCCGAAACGCTATCGAGGTGTTTTTTGTCATCCATATCAGAGGTTACAAATCCCGCGCCGGGCGGTGGTAAAAGCCCGGCAAAGATAACAGGTCTTGCAGTAGAATTGTCAGGTGTGTCGGTACGATTTGAAAGGTCTGCAACGGACCGAATACCCCCGACTGTTTTTATCGTTTTTATGTATATTTGGTAAAAGCAGCCGCAAAATCCTATGGAAGCCATCAGCGACCCCGTCATCGACTCACTCACTGCCCGGTACGGTGCACCAAAATACGCCGGTCACCGGATGACCAAAGCCGATTTTCTAAACTGGGAGTCCGACGATAACTACGTCTATGAGTTCAGCGACGGCGTACTCGAACCCACCACATCTATAAAGCAAAATGAAGTTCATTTTTACAGTGCCATCGAAAATCGTTTCGGCCAAACGGATGCGTTTCGCGTAGGAGGGCGGTTGCGGGGGGAAGTCGATGTATGGGTGACGCCGAAACAAATGCGCCGACCAGATGCATCTTATTTCTCGGATTCGCAGCTACGGCAAATGGCCTTCGGTGAGGACGTTGTTCCCGACTTTATGATTGAGTTTGTTTCGGAGCACGACGACGCCCGGAAGTACGTCAGAAAACTATACGAGTACTTTCAGGCTGGTACGAAAAGCGTCTGGCTAATCTTCCCCGACGATTATACAGTCTACGTCTATACCTCGCCCAAAACCGTCACCATCTGTACCGACGACGACATCCTGAGCGCAGCCCCCGCCCTGCCCGATCTACAGATGACCGTAGCGGAGTTGTTCAGAAAATAGAGAATCGCACAAACTAATCATAACTCGTTAGGCTATGTTCAACTGCTCGATTATGAAATTGGTAAGCCAGCTCATATGTGTACTATGCATACTCTATTCTCCGCTCACGTATGGGCAAAACCTGTCTTCAAAATCCAACAAGGCTTCCCCCGAATACACTCAGCTTGTCAAAGAAGCGTATGCATTCTACAAAGCAAAAAACTACAGTAAATCAGCCCTTACTTACTCTGCTGCTATCAAAGCCAACGGCGGGTTAGGGTACATAAGTGACCGTTATAACGCGTCCTGTTCATGGGCGCTATCCGGCAATCCTGACAGTGCTTTTTACCAGTTGAACCACGTGGCTAACCTTGCCGGGTACGCCGATTATTACCACATCACGACCGACGTCGATCTGAATTCATTACATGCTGACAAGCGCTGGCAGCCACTATTGCTTATTATACAGAAGAATAGGGACAAGGAAGAAGAAAACTATAACAAGCCGATGGTCAGACAGGTAGACAGTATCTACGTAGAAGATCAGGCCTCCCGAATGCGGATAGACACCATCCAAAAACAGTTTGGCTTCGACTCCGACGAGATGAAACGTCTTTTCAAGACAATGAACGAAAAAGACTCACTCAACCTGATTATCGTCAGGAATATATTGGATCGATACGGCTGGCTGGGGCGGAACGTTGTTGGCCGACGAGGCAATACAACGCTGTTTTTGGTCATCCAGCACTCAGACTTGAAAACGCAGGAAAAATACCTGCCCATGATGCGGGAGGCCGTCAAAAACGGCAAAGCCGAAGGCAGTCAATTGGCCCTTTTGATTGACCGCGTTGAGATGTACAATGGTCGCCCGCAGATTTACGGCTCGCAAGTTAATGGGGCCAGTTTTTACAAAATCATTGATGAAGTGAATGTCAACAAACGCCGGACCGCAGTTGGTCTGGAGCCGCTCGAAGACTACGCAAAGTACTTTAACATAGAATACAAATTACCAAAAAAATAGCACCTACCGGCTGCCGAACCGTTTGATCTGGGCAGGGCGACCACTGGTTTCAAAGGCTAACTTCAGCACCCCCGGTACCACGCCGGCCGCTACCCGGTAGGCCGTTGTCAGCACGGGTTTGGGCGCGTACTGACGACTGTTGAGCACCGATACCTGATACTCGCCCACCGGCAGAAACAGCGTAAACCGGCCCGCTTCGTCGGCGTAGGTGCGGATTAACTCACCATCGTCCGCCCGGGCCTCGATCCGGTAGCCGTCCAGTTCGGCCGGGCTGTCGTCGAACCGGGTCCGTGTGTAGACCAATAACCCTTTAACCGGCCACGTTTTGCGGATGGGTACGTCGCGCTCCACGCTGCCTTCGAGCCGGATGGTATCGCTGAACATGACGGGTTCGCCGGTTGCCAGCTTGCAGACCGTTTTGAGCAGATAGGCACCGGGCTGAAGTGATTTGTAGGTTAAGCTGCCCCGGCTATCGGTCAGCAGGGGTACTTCGGTATGGTCGGGGTTCTGAATGTTTACCACCAGCCCGTCCAGCCAGGTTTCGCCGGGATCGCGCTGTTTGTTGGCGTTGGCATCTTCGTAAAAGCGAAGCCGGAGTTGGCGCCGACTTCCCGGTACGAGCCGATGAAACTGCCGGACCACCTCCAGCGTCAGCAGCCCGTTTTCGACGGGTACGGCGCGAAGGTCGGCTACCTGAACGGCCGACGAAAACAAATTGACGTTCCACCGAACCTGCATGTTGTCGTTTACGGATAGCCCCGCCGAATGCCGCAGGGCACCGTTCCAGGTGTGGTTCTGGGTGCTGTACGATACACCCGCGCCGAAACCACCCTGCAACCGGCCATCCAGTAGACTGAACCCCCAGGCTGGGGCTATCATGATTTGCCGAACATCGCGGGGATCACCGGAGCCGGGCAGCCAGTCGTTAATCATGCACGGCCCCTGCTGATAGAGACCGTATAAACTGATGCTTTTGTAGTTCAGGGTCGTCAGCAGGCGGTACGAATTGACGGCGTAAAGCGCATTGGCGGGGGCTAAGCCCCGATACTGTCCGGCGTCGAAGCCCACATCCAACCGGGTGGAACGGCCAAAATCGTAGTGCAGGGCGGTCAGCAATCGGTAGGTTTCGCTGCGTAGCCGAACGGTCCGCGAGAGGGTCTGCGTTTGTTGCCAATAGTAAGGCCGCAGGGTCAGCCCCAGGCGGCCAAACTGGTGCGAAAGGGTAATGTCCGCCACGTTATTGCCAAAAAACCGCTGGAACGTACCGTCCGGGCCGATGTACTGCTGATTATACTGCAACAGGCTCAGGTGATACCCCAGACTGGTACGGTCGCTCAGACGGTAATTCATGAAATTGTCGATCCGCGACAGGCCCCGCTGGTAGCCACCGTAGGCAGGATTACTGAAATACGTGGATACATTAAACGCCAGCCGTTCGCCCGTGCGGTTGTAATCGCCCCCCAGCGCCCAGCCTTTTGCCTGCTGCCGGTCGGTACCGTGGGCGGCATACTCAATGCTGGTAGCCGCCAGCAGCCGCACCCGCGATTTTAGCGACGGTTGCCAGCCCGCAGTCCCGAAACTAAGCCACCCCACCCGCCCAAACTCAGCCTGTTCGTAGCGGCTCGCGCTCAGGCTGTACGTGCCGCCCAGCCCAACCGGCAGCGGGTTAGTCAGCCGGAGCGAATAGACGCTGCTGTAGAACGACTGCGCCTGCTTGTGTACCAGGCTGTTTCGACCGGCCACGGCCCAGCCCTCCAACTGGGTATTGCCCCGGAGGAGGGATGCTTTCACGCCAACGCCCATCAGCGGCAGTTCGTGGTTGTCGTAAATACTGCCAACCCGCAACAGACTGGCCGCGCTTTTATACTGTATGTACGTGTTGCGCAGGTCGTTGTACTGGCCTTTGCCGGTGGCGTACGACAGGGCGTCGAAGCGGAACGATACCTGACCGTTGCCCACCGCCTGCTGCCCCCAGCCCTGCACCTCCCGGAAGTAGCCCGACTGCCCCAGTCGGGTAAATCCCAGCAGGATGCCATTGGGACCGGGGCCGCGCTCCGCTTCGTTAACCTGGTGTTTTACCGCCGACAGCAGTACGGGTCGACAGATGGCACTCCCCAGCAGCGCTCCGTCGGCATTGTCAAACACGTCGAGCAGTAGTTCGTAGCTACGACTCGACTGCAGGCCCGCCCGTGCCAGACAGGGGAGGGTGACGACGGTATCGCGCCGACCCGTCAGGGACAGGTAGCTGTAGAGGTCAGGCAGCACAAAACCGGCCGGAATCGACCGCAGGGCCAGTCGCAGCGTACGGGCACGATAATTGTCGTTGATGAGTTGAAGCCGCAGGGCGAGTGTATCCTGCCCCGGCGACAGATAAGGCCGGTCGTTGAGAAACGAAAACGAGAGTACGCCACCACCCGTCCGACTTTGCTGCACCGTAAACCGGGCACTGATCGCGGGTGATGAGTTACCGGCTTCGTAGGCATCCACTTCAACCGTTGCTTCGTCGGCAACCCACTGCCGGTCTACCAATAGTTTTACCGGCAGTACGATGGAACCATGTCCCGGAATTGTAACCACGGCCGGCATCTGGCTCAATAAATGCAGCTTGTTGGGTATGGTCGCTTTTAGCTGTAAAACCCAGGGTGTATCGGTCTGGTTGGTAATCGTTACAATATTCAGGCAGGTAGCCCCCGGTATGCCATCAATAACCGGTTTGGCTACATTGAACTGGCCCGATGGCAGCTCATCGGCGTACGTATATATACTTAACTGTAAAAGACAGAGTGCGGTGAGTAAACGTCTAATCATACGGGCAATCGACCAAATGGAGTGCCAAAGTTACTATAATAAAATTATTTTAAATATAATATTACATTTTTTTGATTTTTATAAATATTCAAGTTTACTTTACAAAGTAATCACCTACTTAACTACTTAACAATAAACTAAGTACTTTTATGAATCACAATCTTCGCAATCAGCTTGGTATAGCCGCAGTTTCGCTGGTTCTGCTCGGCGGTTTAGGCAGTAACCGGGCAGCCGCCCAGGCACTCAGTCAGTCGCAAAGTCCGACACTCACCATCACGTTAAAGGATGCGCTGAGTTTCACGATGCAGACCAACGCAGTGAACATGATCTACGAAACGCCCGCCGATTACAACAACGGCGTTAGTACGGTCGTGAACAACCAGTTCATGATTACCAGCAACAAACCGTACAACCTGCAGGTCAGCGCGAGTGGCGACCTGAGTAACGGCGGCTCCACGCCACTGACCATTCCGGTGAGCACCATTTCGGTGGCGGGTATCAACACCCCCGACATCACCGGAACCGTTGCCAGCCTGACCACAACGCCCCAGCCGCTGGCGACGGCCGCACCGGCTACGCAGTCGAAAAATATTTCGCTGAAGTATGCAACCTCGAAAAGCGACGCGTTTTTGCAGCCCGCCGGTAACTACACGACCACGCTGACATTTACGGCCACGCAGAATTAATCGTCCGGTCGTCCGGTACCTGCCGGACGACCGGTTCATTTGCAATCCACCACCGCATTAACATTATCCGTTATGTACCGTAACTTGATTAAACAATTTGGGCGGCTGCTCGCGTTGACGGCCCTGCTGCTCAGTTTCTCCGCCGTTCAGTCGGTTGCCCAGACGACCTCTTCGACCACGCCGACACTTAGTGCCGTGCTCACCGACGTTATCAGCCTGACGGCCAGCATCACGTCTGTACAAATCCGCTTTCAGACCGCCGGCGATTACAACACGGGCGTTACGCAGACGGCCACCAACCAGCTCAGCGTCACCAGCAACAAACCCTACACCCTGCAGGTGCGGGCAAGCGGAGACCTGAGCAATGGCCAGGCTACGCCCACTACAATTCCCATTAACAGCGTCGGGCTGACAGCCAACTGGGCCGGAGGGGCCACCGGTACTGTAACGGGCATTACCACAACGGCGCAAACCATTCTGGGAACGGCAGCCGCTACGCAGGCACAAAATATTTCGATGACGTATTCGGTGACGAGTGCCAACGCGGCCAACTTCCTCAAACCCGCCGGCACGTACACCACCACGCTCACGTACACGGCTACCCAAAATTAATCGCATTGTTTCTGCCTGCTCCATCCCGGGATGAGTCGGGCTTTATCCGTAACTTATGATTCGTTCCGCTTATTTTCTGAGTCTGCTGCTGCTGTCGTTTGCCGGACAGGGGCAGAGCGGTTTTCAGGTGCAGCCCTCCAAACTGTACTTCAATGAACAGAACGGGGCGCTGACGCCAGCCCGCATCTTTGTCAAAAACCCCAGTCAGGTCCGTATGGTTGTTCGGGCGAGTTGTGCCGACTGGCGTCGCGATTCGGTGGGCAACAAACAGTATTTCCCCCCCGGCGAACTGCCCACCTCCTGCTGTCCGTACCTGCTGGTTCAGCCCGAAACGGTAGAACTGCAACCGGGTGAGGAAAAAGAAATGATCGTTACACTTCAACCGACCCAATCGCCCGCCACCGATCTCCGCCACGCGATGCTGACGCAGGCCAACGAGCACGAACTGGCAGCGGCCCAGAAAGTGACCGCTTCGGTTATTTTTCGGATTCAGCTTGGGGTTCACCTCTACCACATCCCGGCCACGGCCAAAAACCGGTCGCTGGTGATTGATACCCTGCTGCTGCCCCGCGCCGAAAAAACGCCGGCAGACGCGGACAGGCAGGTGCGGATTCGGGTAGCTAATTCGGGCGATCTAAACGCCGAAAGCACGCTCCGGGTCGAGCTAACCAACCTGCAAACGGCGCAGGAAACCAAATTAGAGCCAATTGGCATTAACACGCTGCCCAACGACCGCATCTGGGTGAACGCCGGAATTAAGGAGAAGCTTCCCAAAGGCCGGTACCTGATTGTCGCCATACTGGACAGCGGCCCCGATATTCCGTTGCAGGTGGCCGAACTGGAAGCCGATTTGTTATGAGAATTTGTCTATTTGTGCTTTTGGCCGGGCTGTGCAGTGTTAGGGCATTGGCGCGTCCGTTGCCCTGCTTACCCCTGGCCGCCCACGGCCCGGCCGGGCTAATTCGGGCTGCGCAATGGCTCAAAATCCGGTCTACGGTGCCCCGCACTGACAGCCGCCCCGTAACCGTAACGCTAAACCTGAACACACCGACGATTTCGTTTCTGGTCAACAGTGCCAATGCCTACAACACGGGTGTTACGCTGGCTAATCAGAATACCCTTAGTGTTGCGGATAACGTGGGCAGCGGAAACTACACGCTTACGGTCAGGGCCAGTTCTGCTAACCTGACGAGCGGGGCCAACACGATTCCGGTCTCGCAGGTGACCATTCAGTTGGTCAACATCGGCGGGCTTGCCTACGGTGGTCCGGTCATTACGCTGGGTACCACTGCCCAAACGCTCACAAACTACCCCTACTCAGGCGCAGCGTTTACGGGTCAGCAGCTTCTCCTGACCTATAAACTACTCGGCGGTACCGCACTGCTCAAACCGGCAGGAACCTACGGCACCACGCTGACCTACACCGTAACGGGCCCGTAATCGGGCGGTTATTTTAGCACTTCCACCGTGTTCAGTTCCGGGCCGCCACCGTGGTTAGCCGAGCCGTTGGCAATGTAAATTTTGTCTTTGTACACCACGGCCTGCGTACCGTGGCGTCCCTGATTCAGGCGGGGACCACTGCTCCAGCGGTTCGTTTTCGGGTCGAGGGCTTCGGCTTCGTTGTGGGCGAGTAGCTGTACGGTTTCGCCCCCGATGATCCAGATTTTACCGCCCTGGGTGACAGCCGTGCATCCCGCCCGCAGCGTTGGCAGGTTCGATTCGGCGGGCAAGGTGGTCCATTTGGCCGTGGCGAAATCATAGACATCAACCTCCGGCACCAGCAATTCAAGCACTTTGCCAATCCGGGCCGTCGACAAACGGCCACCCGCTACGTACAGCTTACCATTGACAACGGCCGCGTTGATGTGGTCGCGGGCGCGGGGTGCGTCGGCTAAGCGTTTCCAGATACCGGATTTGGGGTCGTACTCATCCAGCCACGCCACGTGTCCGTCCCAGTGCCCGTCGGTGATGCCGCAGACCATGTAAATTTTGTTGTTGTGCACCACGACACCGGCCGAACCCCGCAACCGTTCCGCCGGAATAACAGGTCCTTTGCGCCATTTTCCTGTTTTCGGGCTGTAGATATAGATGTTGGGGAGGGCCGTTTCGTGGGGGTAACTGCCTTTGAACGCCCCCATCACGTAGAGTTCACCCTGGTAGTTGATGGCCTGAAAGTGGTTCATTTCTTCCGGGGGAGCGGGCAGCGTTTTCCAGACCAGCGTCTTCAGATTGAGTGCCTCCAGCGGGCGCGTTCCCCGGCCACCTACGGCGTACAGGCTGTCGCCGATGAGCGCAGCCGCGTTCTCGTGGCGCGTAACGCAGGTGTTTTGGGTGACGACGGGTTGCCACGTTTGGGCACTGGCAATCAGGCTACTGGTGAGCAATGCGAGGAATAGTACAGGTATTTTCATGGGTTTGGTTTGGCGGCTGACTTTGTCATGCTGACGAATGAAGCATCTTAGCGATTTAGTGGCTAAGATGCTTCATTCGTCAGCATGACAAATCGGTTCACTGTTTCTTGTACTGACAAAGCGTGTTGTCCGACTTCACGTAGTACGACTTGTAGTTCAGGGCTTTGGGATCGGTACAGCCTTTCAGATTCAGTACTTCCACCATCCGAAAATCAATCGGGTGGCTTTCGGCCTGCAACGCAATGTAGCCTTCTTTCAGGGGCGTATTGGCCCGGCTCGACCAGTACGCTGTGTTGTCGATGTGGGCGGCCTTCCAGTCGTTGTCTTTACTGATAAACTCCTCGCTGACTTCCGGTTTGGTGTAGGTAAGTACCGTATCGGCCCCGATGAGGTGATGAATGATGGAATCGCCCAGCACAATGGCCGAAGCCGTTACCCATTGGTCACCGTCGTAGGTTTTGGAATCGGAGTCGATGCAGTGCGCACGATTGAGTTTACCATCGGTGTACACCTGCGTACCGGGGGTGCAGAGATTCCCGGTATGGCGTTCCCCTTTTCCTAAACCGCCCAGCAGCTGAATCTCCAGCGATACCGGGAAATCCTGACCAAACGACAGACTCTCCGCCGATTGTGAGTGAATCATTACGCCACTATTCCGCACGTTCCAGGCCGCCCCGCCCGGTGTCTGATTACCCGTGAAGCGGTACGTAAACCGGACCATATAATACGAAAAAGGCGTCTTGTAGTACAGGTGGCCGTATTTTCCGTCGAAGGTCTGGTACTGATCGTACACGATCCGTAGTATGCCGTCCTCGACCCGGAAGGTATTTTTGTAATTATCGTTCAGCGGCTGACCGGCAATTTTAATGTCCCACCCACTGAGGTCTTTGCCATTAAAAAGAGCCACCCATTCCTGCTGATCGGGTTTGGGCTGGGCGATAACCACCGAACGTACCGCCAGTAAAAGAAACAAGCCAACCAGTATGTGAAACGCGATTTTCATGAGTCAGGTATTTACAGAAAAGGGTTGGTTACCCCAGCCGGTGACTTAAGTCACCGGCTGGGATAACCAACCCAGAAAGACCCTAAACGCGCTTTACCTACTCGAATGTTACGTTTTCCGCTTTTTCTTCTTGGCCGACGGAAACAGCACATTATTCAGAATCAGGCGATAACCGGCCGAATGCGGGTGCAAATTAAGGTCGGTTGGATTTCGGAACCCCCCCCCGCGTGTTCCTTCCGGGTCGTGTCCACCGTAGAACGTCCACTGCCCCCGGCCCAGCTCGCCGTAGATGTACCGGTCCGATGCTTTACTTTCGCCCATGACCAGCGCACTCGATTTTACGGTACTCTTGCGGAAAGCGGTTGTCTGCCCGAAGAACTCTTTGATCACCGATTCGTGGTTCTGCACGAGCATGGCCGGAATGACATCCCACTTCGCCGAAAAATTGAACAGTTCAAAAAAGGTAGACGGCTGCTCATACCCGCGGCCCATCGACGAGTTGATGGACGAAAACGTCGAAAAGCCGCCGTAGCCGTTATCAGCCGCCAGGGTGAAGTTCTCAAAGGCAATGGTTTTGCTGAAATCCAATTTCGACTGCGCATCCGGGTCCACACCATCACCATCGTAAGTACTACTCACAATGTCGATCCCCTCGGCGGCCAGGGCAACGTCGAGCGTTTCGGCACCCGAACACATGGCGAACAGGTAACCGCCCCCGGCACAAAACGCCCTGATGCCTTTGGCCACGGCTAATTTCATCAGCGACACCTTCGCAAAACCGTACTTTTTGGCAATATCTTCCTGCGCCTTGATGTCAGCAGCCGATTGTCGTTGCAGGTTCCGGCCAAACTGGCCCGTAAAATCTTCGTGGTGCAGGTGCAACCAGTCATATTTGGGCAATTCACCCTTCAGGATTTCTTCGTCGTACACCACCTCGTACGGGATTTCGGCATACGTCAGCACATTCAGCACGGCATCGGTATTTTCAAACTCCGACGGGCTGACCTTAATCGGCGAATAGACGATGATTTTAGCCGCTTTCTGGAGCTTTACCACATCCATGTTCAGATCGGGATTGCCGATTTGCTGCCGAATCGACCCGGCCACGCCATCCGTCAGTGTCTCGAAGGATACGCCCCGCACCCGGCACTCGGTCTCGGCCGCTTTGGTATAGTCGAGCAGAAATGACCCACCCCGGTAGTTGAGCAGCCATTCGACATCCTGCCCGTCTTTCAGGATTTTGTAGGCGATGCCGTAGGCTTTGAGGTGGTTGCTCTGCCGTTCATCCATTGGGATGAGGATGGAACTGGCATAGATCGACGTGGCACGGCTGGCGAGTGCCAAAATTACCAGCAGCACAGTAAGGTGACGTTTCATATTGCGCGTTACTTTTACCCACGGTTGAACCGGGCCGCCGATGCCGCCACGGTCTGATAATCATCTTATTTGTATTGATACAATGCTTATAAACATAGCCAGAATCGCTCGTTACGGTTGCTTCACGCTGATTAGCCTCGTTTTTACTTTATCATGTAGCCGTCGCCAATTGGCAGTGACTGCGCCTGCGGTCGAGACGGGCGTATCCCAAAATCTGGCGGTGGCGCGACAACAGGCCATCAGTCAGTTGGCATACGGATTGAAGTTCGACATTCCGGCGCAGAAATC
This sequence comes from Cytophagales bacterium, assembly GCA_038327655.1. Classification (GTDB taxonomy): domain Bacteria; phylum Bacteroidota; class Bacteroidia; order Cytophagales; family Spirosomataceae; genus JBBQLG01. The sequence continues at coordinate 51,084 of JBBQLG010000007.1, read as the reverse complement.
CCAGCCCATTCCAGCGTCGGCTACCATTTCGTTTCAATGGTCTCCGGGCGGTGTACCCCTGCAACTTGATTTCAAGGAAGAACCCGCTCATTTACAGAATGTTTCGGCGAATGGACAGGCAATCCCAATTGTTTTTGAACACGAGCATCTCCTGATTTCACCCCGGTTTCTGAAACCCGGAAAAAACACCGTTACGATCAATTTTACCGCCGGTACTGGTTCGCTGAACCGCAACGACGAATACCTCTACACCCTGCTCGTACCCGACCGCGCCCGTACGGTATTTCCCTGTTTCGATCAGCCTGACCTAAAGGCGTCGTTTCAGTTATCGCTGACCATTCCGACCACCTGGCAGGCCATCACCAACGCACCCGTCCGGGATTCGAGCGTCGCGGGTGATCGAAAAACGGTTCAGTTTCTCTCCTCCGACACCATCAGTACGTACCTCTTCTCGTTCGTAGCCGGGAAGTTTACGCCGGTTTCACGCGTTGTAAACGGCCGTGCCATGCAGCTTCTGCACCGCGAAACGGACACCACCAAACTCCGGCTGAGCCTCGATCCAATCTTTACCATTCATGGCGATGCCCTGAAATTTCTGGAAGATTACACGCAGATACCGTTTCCGTTCCAGAAGTTCGATTTTGCCGCCATCCCCGATTTTCAGTACGGCGGCATGGAACACGTCGGGGCCATTCAATACCGGTTGTCGAGCCTGTTTTTAGACGCCGGAGCCACCCGTGATCAGAAGTTGGGCCGTGCCAACCTGATTGCTCACGAAACGGCGCACATGTGGTTTGGCGACCTGGTGACGATGCGCTGGTTCAACGATGTCTGGCTGAAAGAGGTGTTCGCCAATTTCATGGCCGATAAAGTCACCGAGGCATCCACCACCGCTGACCAACTGGGCGGAAATTATGACCTTCAGTTCGTAGTCGATCACTTTCCACCCGCGTACGCCGTCGACCGTACCGAAGGGGCCAATCCCATCGGGCAACCGTTGGATAATCTCAATCAGGCCGGTACGCTTTACGGCGGCATCATCTACCACAAAGCTCCGATTATGATGCGGCAACTGGAACGGCTGATGGGGAAAACCGCCCTCCGCGACGGCTTGCGGGTTTACCTGAAAAAATACGCCGGTCATAACGCCACCTGGAACGACCTGATAACGATTCTGGATACTTACACGCCCGTTGATCTCCAAACCTGGAACCGCGTGTGGGTCAACGAAACGGGCCGACCTCAGTTTTCATATCAACTTGACACAAGGGCGGGCAAAATCAGTCGGTTCAGCGTTTCGCAACGGGGCGAAGACGGTTCAAACCGGTTGTGGCCGCAGGGTTTTGAGGTCGCGCTGGTCTATCCCGACCGGGTGGAAGAACTGACCGTCAACATGACAAAGATGCAGGTAGACCTGCCCGATGCCGTCGGAAAAGACGCTCCCCTGTGTGTCGTTTTTAATTCGTCGGGGCAGGGTTATGGGCTGTTTCCGGTCGATACGGCGATGCTGACCCGGCTGGCGACGCTGAAAAACCCGGTCACGCGGGCGGCTGCGTACATCAATCTGTACGAGAACATGCTGGCCGGAAAAGTCGTCAGCCCGGCGCAGTTGGCGGCTGCGTACCGTCCCCTGCTGGCAACCGAATCGGAAGAACTGAACCTGCGCTTACTAACAAACCAGTTATCGGATATTGTCTGGCAGTTCACCCGCCCCGAAAACCGCCCGGTGCTGGCCGGGTCCGTTGAGCAGGATGCCTGGCAGGCCATGATGACCGAAACAGCTCCCGGCAAGAAGAAGCTGCTCTTCCGCCTGTACCAGAACATTGCCAACAGCCCCGACGCCCGGCAGCGGTTGTATGCCATCTGGGATACCCAAAAAGCACCGGCAGGTGTTACGCTCACCGAAGACGATTACACCGCGCTGGCCCTCGCGCTGGCCGTACGCGACTATCCGGCTACCGATATTTTACCCCGGCAACTCACCCGCATCAAAAACCCCGACCGGCAGAAACGACTACAATTCATGATGCCCGCCTTATCAGGGTCCTCCACCGACCGCGACGTGTTTTTTACCAGCCTGTCGAATCCCGCCAACCGCGAACACGAAGCCTGGGTAACGGCCGCACTGGGGTACCTGCACCATCCGTTGCGGGCCGAAACATCCGCCAAATACCTGCCCCAAAGTCTCGCCCTGCTGGAAGAGATTCAGCGGACGGGCGACATTTTCTTTCCCGAATCGTGGCTGCGGTCAACATTCGGCAGCTACCAAACGCCCGCAACCGGTCAGTTAGTCTGGCAGTTTCTGGCCGACCATCCTGCGTACAACCCCCGCTTAAAAGCCAAGTTGCTGCAATCCGCCGACGGGCCGTTTCGGGCAGGTCGGTTGCTGTATCCGGCGCAATAGTCCGGTTTACAGTAAGGGTGCCCACTCGGCAGACTGGCTAAACTTCTCCCGCATTCAACCGTTAACGCTTAACAAACTCTGTTTTATTTATCAGTAACTCCATGCAGTACACCCCCAACCCGGACCGTTATTCGGCCATGCCCTACCGGCGCAGCGGACGCAGTGGCTTGTTATTACCCGCCGTTTCGCTCGGTCTGTGGCAAAATTTTGGCGATGTCAACGTACTCGAAAATTCGCGCAGCATTCTCCGGCTAGCTTTCGATCGGGGCATCACGCATTTCGATCTGGCCAACAACTATGGTCCGCCACCGGGGTCGGCCGAAGAGAATTTTGGGCGCATCCTGCACGAAGATTTTCACGGTTACCGCGATCAGCTCATCATCTCCTCCAAAGCGGGCTATACGATGTGGGACGGGCCGTACGGCGACTTCGGTTCCCGCAAGTACTTGATCTCCAGTTTAGACCAGAGCCTGAAACGGATGCGGTTAGACTACGTGGATATTTTTTACCACCACCGCCCCGACCCCGATACCCCGATTGAGGAAAGTATGATGGCGCTGGACCAGATCGTGCGGCAGGGAAAAGCCCTGTACGTTGGCCTGTCGAACTACAAAGCCGACGAAGCTGCCAAAGCCATTGCAATCCTGCGCGACCTCGGCACGCCCTGCCTGATTCACCAGCCCAAATATTCGATGCTGGAACGCTGGGTAGAGGGTGGCCTGCTGGACTTGCTCGAAAAGGAAGGCATCGGCTGTATTCCGTTCTCGCCACTGGCGCAGGGGCTGCTGACCGACAAATACCTGACCGGCATACCGGCCGATTCCAGAGCCGCTAAATCGGATAGTTCGCTGCCCGAAGATCAGTTGACGGATGCGAAACTGACCATGATCCGGCAACTGAACGATCTGGCGCAGCAGCGGGGGCAAACCCTGGCCCAGATGGCGTTGTCGTGGCTGTTGAAAGACCCGCGTATCACGTCGGTGCTCATCGGAGCCAGCAAACCGGAGCAACTGATCGATTCGCTGAAGTGCTTAGACAAACTCGGGTTCAGCCCGGACGAACTGGCAGGGATTGAGACCATTTTGAAGACTGCCTAAGTCTGTTTAAGTCAACTGAAACGCGAAACGCCGGGCTATTGGCCCGGCGTTTCGCGTTTCAGTTGACTTGTATTCTCTATTTCGCGGCTTCAACGGCAGCGGCTGCTTCAGCGGCCGCAATAGCTCCGCTGTTCTTCTGGGCGTAGTCGTCGCGCTGGGTCTCGAAATGGGCGAAAATTTCGGTGATCGAGTCGACGTTTTCGGCGATTTTTCCGTGCATGTCGCCGAGATTTTTCTCCAAATAGGAGTCGTTTAATCCGTTCATGTTGTCGACTTCGATCTGACCAATTTTGGTCATCAGGGCCGTCTGACTGTTCTGAAGGTCTTCCAGTTCCCGAACAATCTTATTCATCAGTTCAAATTTCTGTAACTTATCCATATCGCTCATTTTAATTGAGTTCTAGAGTATGAACGCGTTAACAGGCGGATAGTTTGTTTATGGCTTGCCGTAAGGACCCATATCCCCCTCAATTCAGCGGGTCGACCTCAAATACACGAGCGTGCTTTTTATTGAACCAACCGGATTGTCATGCGGTGCAGTTAGTCCCGGTTCAGCACGATCCGGAAGGTAGTGCCCTTGCCAACCTCCGAACTCTTGACGAACAGCCGCCCGTTGTGGTATTCTTCCACGATGCGTTTGGCGAGGGTAAGGCCCAGGCCCCAGCCTCGCTTTTTGGTGCTGAACCCCGGCGAAAATACATTACGCAGGTTTGCTTTCGAGATGCCTTTGCCCGTGTCGGTGATGTCGATGCCCAGTTCGTCGTTGGGCAGGTTAAACAATTTCAGCCGCAGTTCACCGATGCCGCCCATGGCATCGACCGCGTTTTTGCAGATATTTTCAATGACCCACTCGAACAGCAACCGGTTGATTTTAACGGTCTCATCGGCGGGTAGCTCATTCTCCACGCTCATTTTTACCTTGGTCGAAATCCGTCGCTTCAGGTAATCGGTAAACTCAAATACAACGGTGGCCACGTTCTCGTCTTTGAGCGTCGGTACCGAGCCGATGCTCGAAAACCGCGCCGTAATGGTTTCCAGGCGGTTCACATCCTTCTCGATTTCGTCGGTTACTTCGGTGCCGTACTGTTCCGGGTCGGTGCGCATAAACTCGACCCACGCCATCAGCGACGACAGGGGAGTACCTAACTGATGGGCCGTTTCTTTGGCCAGCCCCACCCATACCCGGTTCTGTTCGGCCCTCCGCGAAGCACTGAAGGCCAAATACCCCAGAATGACCAGTACCCCCAGAATCGCGAGCTGTACAAACGGAAAATACTGGAGTTGCTGCAGCATTTTGGAGTTGCTGTAGTAGATCAGCCCGTTTTCGCCCTCACCAACGGGTACCACAATGGGCAGGTGCTTTTTACGCATGGTCACAACCTGCTGCCGGAGAAACTGCCGTTTTTCGATGTCGTTTAACCCGGCCGGAATATCAACATTCCGATGGTCGGCGGGTGCGTTCTGCTCGTTGATATAAATGACGGGGATGTTGCTGTTGGCGTTGATGTCGTTTATTAACCCGACGGCAAAAGTGAGGTCCTGCTCTAAATCATTGTTTTGACTGACGAAAGCCAGTGTTTTGGCGTACATCTGCACGTACCTTTCCTCCCGGGCTTCGAGTCGGCCAATAAGCCAGTTGGTATACAGCACCGACGCCGTGCCGACTAACAGTAAATTAAGCGCGACGATGATCTTTAAAATGTTATTCTGATTGTAAATGTCGAGCGACTTTAGCATACGGTAAATGTAACGAAAAACGCCCGCCCGAACGTCTGCAGGCGGTTTGGCGTTATACTGGTGGAATAGGATTCGTCTAATATAACACTCATTATTTATACTGCTTCTAAATAACTTTTCCGCTTACACATCCGGTTTTATGGTCTGGTGTTTGTAGCGTAATTTTGTAAGCAGTAGTGAAAACCAGCCATGTTCGACAGTTTTAAATCAGTCAGTCTCTCCCACAAAACGGCTCCTTTGGCCGTACGCGAACTGATTGCACTTAACGAAGACGAAGCCAAACAGTTTATGCTGCGGCTTCGTGACGTATTCGGCCTCACCGAATTGCTGGTTGTATCGACCTGCAACCGGACGGAGGTGTACTACACCATGCCCCTTGCCGACGTTGCCGGAACCCCCACCCGAATCGATTACAACGAGGCTATTGCCCGGTTACTGCTCGTCGAAAAAGGACTGACCGAAACCGACGCTTACCTGCCGTATTTCCAATTTTTTTCCCAGCACGCCGAGGCCGTTCGGCATCTGTTTGAAGTATGTATCGGTTTGCACTCGCAGGTCGTGGGCGACATGCAGATTCCCAATCAGGTAAAGCACGCGTATCAGTGGTCGGCGGATCTGGAGATGGCGGGGCCGTTTCTGCACCGGCTCATGCACACGATCTTTTTCACCAACAAGCGGGTCGCGCAGGAAACGTCATTCCGCGACGGAGCTGCCTCGGTATCGTATGCCGCTGTGGATCTGATCGACGAACTGATTGGGCACCACACCAACCCGCACGTACTGGTGGTTGGCCTCGGCGAAATTGGAACGGATGTTTGTCTGAACCTCGCCGACCGCAACCTGACCAATATCACGCTCTGCAACCGCACGCTGAACAAGGCCGAAGCTCTGGCACAGCAACACAACTTCCGCGTAGCCGACTTTGCCGACCTGACCGCCGAAATCACCCGCGCCGACGTAATAATCACCTCCGTTTCGCGCGATGAACCGCTCATTACCCCTGGTCTGCTGAACGGCCTGAACGTACTCACCTACAAATATTTCATCGACCTTTCGGTGCCCCGCAGCGTCGATACTGCCGTTGAGCAGATTCCGGGGGTGCTGGTGTACAACATCGACCACATTCAGCACCGCGCCGACGAAGCCCTGAACCGGCGCTTAGCGGCCATTCCGCAGGTCGAAGCCATCATCACACAAGCCACCGCCGACTTCGGCGACTGGTCGAAGGAGATGGTTGTTTCGCCAACGATCAACAAGCTGAAAAACGCGCTGGAGCAAATTCGGAAAGACGAGATTGCCCGGTACCTGAAACACCTCTCGCCCGACGAGTCGGAAAAAGTGGACAAGATTACGCGCGGCATCATGCAGAAGATCATTAAACTGCCAGTCTTGCAACTCAAAGCGGCCTGCAAACGCGGTGAAGCCGAAACGCTCATCGACGTGTTGAACGACCTCTTCAACCTCGAAGCCCATTCTGACATCGCTGAGCCGACCTACGAATCTAAATAACCGGTTACCTGCCCCAATAAAGCGAACGCCTTAATCAGACCTGCCAGTCGGCGGGCTGATTAAGGCGTTTTGATGCTGCGCCATCAGTGCCTGTGTTTATTTCATGGCAATGGGCACCTCAACCGTATCCCAGTCCAGCACGATACCTTTTTTTGTAACAGCGTACGTTAGTCGTTCACTCGCACTGGCTGCTTTTTTGGGTTTTACCTGCACCGTTACAACATCTTTGGCTGGATCACGATTGGCCTCGCCGGTCCTTTTTACACCCCACTGTCCGGTTTCGGAGTTCAGAATCACTGTCCACTCTTTCTCCCCCGGCACAGCGAATAAGCTGTATTTACCGGCGGGCAGGGGTTTGCCTTCAACCTTGACGTCTTTGTCTACCTCAACTATGGTGGCCTCGTTGGCACCTGCCCGCCAGGCCTTGTCGTACGGTACCAGTCCGCCAAAAATCTGCCGACCCTTAACCGCCGGACTACCGTAATTAACCGTGACGGTTGCTCCGTTTACGTTGCCGGTAGCGGTGGCGGGTGGGCTTGGCCGACTGGCTTTATCGGCCTGTGCCCAGGTTAGGGTTGTCGTTAGCAGTCCGGCTAACGACAAAACGATGGTGAAACGTATGCGCGTAGTATTCATGGAATAACAGGGTTAAGATGAATAGCCAAGGTGACAAATTTTCCGGCTAAAACCTTGAGTTCCCGCCATGTTTTTCGACTTTGGGAAGGCACACTGTACGGACTTATTTGGGTTGGGCCTAATGGATTTTTTGGCCGCAACCCGTCAGGAAATGGGTGAACCGTGCCACTTACCGTCGGGCGAACAGGAGCGTGCCGGGCTGGAGCGAGATTTCGGCGTCGCGTCTGGCCCAGATGGTCAGGCTGTCGACGTTTTGGGTGGGCTTGCCGTATTGTTCGGTCAGGTGCCGGAACAGTTGCCGGTAACCGCTAATGTCCCGACTGGAACGGGTGGCACTGGCCCGCACCAACTGCCCTTCCGAGAAATAATAGATTACTTCCTGCCAGCGAACACCCTCGGCCATCACGTCGTGGTAGGCGAGCTGGTCCTCCGTCTGCAAAAACGGTTTTATCGGCAACCGGTGCAGAACAGTGTCGATGGGCAGCAACATCGCAAACGAGTTGAAGGTGATTTTAGCGGTTTCGGGACCGGTTTTTTTGCTGCCACCGGAGCAACCCGTCAACGCCATCAATAGTACTAAAAGAAACTGTTTCATTGGTCTGTGTCTGGCTCTTAACGAAGCGTTGGCAAGTTAGAACAGGATTAGCGGGAAGCCGGTTAATGTCCTGCCCACGACCGATAATATTTCCCGATACGCAAACCTTTCCTGCTTTCGTTTTATTTTTGCTCTAAATAAGACATAAAATACACTTGGCCATGCAGGCAACGACCCACTCATATCCCTGGCTTAAATTTTACCCCGCAGGCGTTCCCGCTGAAATCAATCCCGACGCGTATCCGTCGCTGGCGGCTCTGCTGGAAGAAGGTTGTCAGCGGTTTACGACGCGGCCCGCCTACGCCTGTCTTGGTAAAGAAATTACGTTTGGCGAACTCGACAAGCTATCGGCGCAGTTTGCCGGCTTTCTGCAAAATGAGCTGGGTATGAAAAAAGGCGACCGGATTGCCCTGCAGATGCCCAACTTGTTGCAATATCCGGTGGCTATGTTCGGGGCATTACGGGCGGGATTAGTTGTGGTGAACACCAATCCGTTGTACACGCCCCGCGAAATGCAGCATCAGTTCAAGGATTCGGGGGCCACGGCCATCGTGATCCTGGCCAACTTTGCCGCTAACCTCGAAAAAGTTCTCCCCCAAACCGATATCAAACACGTAATCGTGACGGAAGCCGGTGACCTGCTTGGTTTCCCCAAGAAACTATTAGTCAATGCCGTGCTGAAATATGTGAAGAAAGCGGTGCCGGCTTACTCCCTGCCGGGTGCTGTTTCGTTCGGCGATGCGCTGAGCCGGGGAAGCCGCCAACCATTGAAACCGGTTTCGATCACGGGTACGGATCTGGCGTTTGTGCAGTACACCGGCGGGACAACGGGCGTGTCCAAAGGGGCCGCACTGACCCACCGCAACATCATCTCCAACGTCGAATGTCAGGATGCCTGGCTCGCCCCCGCTGGCATCACGCAGGGGCAGGGTATTATTGTGGCGGCATTGCCCCTGTATCACGTGTATGCCCTGACAACCAACGCGCTGGCCGCCCTGAAAAACGGGTCGATGAACCTGCTCATCACCAATCCGCGCGATATGAACGCGTTCATCAACGACCTGAAGAAGTACAAGATTACCGCCTTTACCGGTGTCAATACGCTGTACAACGGTCTGCTGAATCATCCGCGCATCAACGAAGTCGATTTCAGCCATCTGAGGGTAACGTCGGCGGGAGGAATGGCGCTGCAATCATCGGTAGCTGAGCGCTGGAAAAAACTGACCGGCAACACCCCCGCCGAAGGATACGGTCTTTCGGAAACGTCGCCAGTGTTGTGCTCTAATCCGATCACGGAGGCCAACCGCGTGGGTACGATTGGCATTCCGTGGCCGAGTACCGATATGAAGCTGATGAAAGACGATGGTACCGAAGCCGCGTTGGGCGAACCCGGCGAAATCTGGGCTAAAGGTCCACAGGTATTTCAGGGGTACTTTAACCGCCCCGACGAAACGGCCCAATCCATGCAGGATGGCTGGTTTAAAACCGGCGACATTGGCGTGATGGACAAAGACGGTTACTTTAAAGTAGTGGACCGCAAGAAAGACATGATTCTGGTATCGGGCTTCAACGTGTATCCGAACGAGATCGAAGAAGTGGTTTCGCAGTGCCCTGGTGTGCTGGAAGTGGCCTGCATTGGTGTGCCCGACGCAAAATCGACGGAAGTCGTGAAGGTATTCGTCGTCAAAAAAGACCCGAACCTGACGGCGGATATCATCAAAGCTTATTGCCGTGAGAACCTGACGCCCTACAAGGTGCCGAAGCTGATCGAATTTCGCGATGAACTGCCCAAAAGCAACGTCGGTAAAATTTTGCGTCGCCCGTTGCGCGATGAGGAACTGGCGAAGCATAAGAAGTAATCAGACCATTAACGCTGATACATTACAAAGCGGCCCTGATCTACTTGTTAGATCAGGGCCGCTTTGTGCAGGGTGGCTTATTGAGGAACGTTTATGCCGAGGCTTTAATTAGTGGCGTAACCATCTCGTCAAGCTGCTGTTGAAAGCCGTTTACTTCTCGGACAAAGTCGGAGGCTTTCCGGCGCGACACATCTACGCGGTCGCCGTTGGTCAGGCTAACCGCCAATGACTGTCGGCCGAAATGCAGGCCGTTGAGGTAAAGCAGATTAATGATGTTCTTTTTGTGCGACCGGGCAAAAATTCCCGGCGACAGGCGTCTTGCCATCGTTTTGAGGGTCAGCGAGATCATCAGTTGCGTACCGTCGCTGAAATGGAGGATGGTGTAGTTGCCCTCGCCTTCAAGGCGCACCACGTGGTGCATGGGCATTCGTTTGCGGTAACCCCAGAAAGGTAGTACCAGATCGGTCATGTCCAGTGCCCTGGCAATGGACTCGCGACGCACACCCGTGAGGGGTGTAACGGAGGATAGAGGTTTCATAAATAAGTATGGTTGGTGTGGAATGCGCTGGCTAACGTGTTGAGAGCGACAAGGGTTAGCTTGTTAAAACATTCATACGTTAATCAGCACGTCAATCTTACGCAAACTTTTTAATCTATCAACTATAAAGTTTACTAACTGTACGAACGGTCGAAATGCCTCGTCGGCCAACGGCGCAATTACCGAACCGGATGAACTAAACCCGTCGGTTCGGTTGTCTGGCAACAAGACGTTTTATCTTTTTTGCATGGCAACCTTACTGGATCTGGTCGGCAATACCCCGATTATTGAATTGAACCGCATCACTCCCATCGGTACGCCCGAAGGCCTGTCCCGACCCAAGTCCAACATTCGATTATACGGCAAACTTGAAGGCCACAACCCCGGTGGCAGCGTAAAAGACCGGGCCGCGCTGAGCATGGTGCGCGGCTTAGTCGAGCGGGGCGAGTGGCAACCCGGCCTCAAACTCATCGAAGCCACCAGCGGCAACACCGGCATTGCGCTGGCCATGATTGCCCGGCTATACAACATCGACATTGAAATTGCCATGCCCGCCAACTCGACTAAGGAGCGGGTGCAGACGATGGAAGCGTTCGGGGCCAAAGTCGTGCTTACCGAAACCATCGAAGCCGCCCGCGACTATGCCGATGCGCAGGTGGCCAAAGGCGGTTACGTGGCCGTAAACCAGTTTGCCAATCCCGATAATTACCTCGCCCATTACCGCACCACCGGCCCCGAAATCTGGCACGACACGGACGGGAAAGTGACGCATTTTGTCTCGGCAATGGGCACAACGGGTACGATTATGGGCACGTCGCGGTACCTGAAAGAGCAGAACCCGGCCATTCAGATTGTGGGTTGCCAACCCCAAGACGGCTCGTCTATTCCCGGCATTCGCAAGTGGCCGGTTGAGTACCTACCCAAAATCTTCGAACCGTCCCGCGTCGACCGGACGATTGAGGTGTCGGAAACGGAATCAGCCGATATGGCCCGTAAACTGGCGAAGGTCGAGGGCGTATTTTCAGGCATGAGCAGCGGAGGGGCCGTGGTGGCATCGCTGAAACTGATCGCCGAACTGGAAGCTACCGGCGTTACCGAAGCGGTAATCGTCTGCATCATCTGCGACCGGGGCGACCGCTACCTGTCGTCGAATTTATTCGCCTGATAACGAATGACCGTTCCAGTTCCGAAGACACTCGTACTAACTGCATCACCCACATTCACGCTATGAATACCCGACGACTTGCTCACATTGCCTTGATTGTCAACGACTACGATGAGGCTATCCGATTTTATACCGAAAAACTGGACTTCGTTTTAGTGGAAGATACTGCCCTGAGCCAAACTAAACGATGGGTGCTGGTATCGCCTGCTGCGGGTGACGGGTGCTGCCTGTTACTGGCTAAAGCCGACGGACCGGAGCAGCAGGTTCGTGTGGGCGATCAGTCGGGCGGGCGGGTATTCCTGTTTCTGCACACGGACGATTTTTGGCGCGATTACGAACGGATGCAGGCAAATGGAGTGCGGTTTATTCGGGAACCGGCTGAGGAACCCTACGGTACTGTTGCTGTTTTCGAGGATTTATACGGTAACCGCTGGGATCTGGTTCAGCCGAAATAATTAGTAGTTTGTCGTTCCTCCGGTAGGTAACCACGAACGACAAACCACGACCATTAACCACTAACTCCTTCTACCCCGTACCTTTGCGGTATGTACAAGCGTATTCTTCTGCCTCTGCTGTTCCGGTTCGATGCCGAAACGATCCACCATACAGTTACGACGGCGTTAAAAATCGCGTTCAAAATTCCCGGTGTAGCCGTGCTGGCGCGTTGGTGGTATGTGCCGCGTAACGAAAAACTGGCCCGGACGGTGTTTGGCGTTCGGTTTCCGAACCCGGTAGGGCTGGCGGCTGGTTTCGACAAGAATGCCGACTTAGTGAACGAGTTGAGCGATCTGGGTTTTGGTTTCATCGAAATCGGTACGGTAACACCCCGCGCCCAACCGGGTAATCCCAAACCCCGGCTGTTCCGGCTCAAGGCCGATCAGGGATTGATTAACCGCTTGGGCTTCAACAACGAAGGCGTTCGGGTGGCTGCCAACCGGCTGCGCAACCGCCGTCCGGGCATTATTGTCGGCGGTAATATTGGCAAGAACAAAGACACACCCAACGAAAATGCGGTGGCCGATTACCTCATCAGTTTCCGCGAACTGTTCGATACCGTCGATTATTTCGCCGTCAACGTCAGCTCGCCCAATACGCCGGGTTTGCGGGCGTTACAGGACAAAGAACCGCTGTTGCAGTTGCTGAATGCGCTGCAAACCGAAAACCGGCAGCACCCTTCTCCCAAACCCATCCTGCTGAAAATTGCCCCCGACCTGACCAACGGGCAATTAGACGACATCATCGCCATCGTGGCCGAAACGGGTATTGCGGGCCTTATTGCCACCAATACTACCATCAGCCGCGACGGATTACGAACAGACCCGGCCGCTGTGGCTGCGATGGGAGCGGGGGGCGTCAGCGGGCCACCCGTGCGGGAGCGGGCAACGGAGGTTATCCGGTATTTGCATCAAATGTCGGGCGGGGCTTTTCCCATCATTGGCATCGGTGGGGTGGCTAATGCCAGCGATGCGCGGGAAAAACTGCGGGCCGGGGCCAGTTTGGTGCAGCTTTATACCAGTTTCATCTACGAGGGGCCGGGGGTGGCGAAGCAAATCTGCGAAGGGCTGGTTGCTGATCAGGCGTTGTAAACCTGAAATAAGCCGGGGCAGGGCTGTTCTTTTTTTGTGGCGGTTGGCAACGAACCCCTCACCACTGTGTATTTTTACGCAGCACAGGCTTCCTAACCCCCATGGCGCAACCAACCGCAACCATCAAACAGAATTCCATTCGCCGGACTGAGCAACGGGCGAAGAAAGAAGAAGCCGCCCGACCCCGTAATCCGGCCTGGACGCTCTCGTTCGATAAAGTCCGTGCCGATCAGCGTACCAACCTGACGCTGGGCGTGTTGCTCATGCTGCTGGCCATTGGCTTATTGGTCGCGTTTGTGTCTTACCTCTTCAACGGTCCGGCCGATCAGAGCATTATCAGTTCGGGCGGTAACACGTCGCTGCGGGAATCGGGTGAGGAAACCCGCAACTTTCTGGGGGTGGCGGGGGCGTATGTGGCCCACGTATTCGTATTTCGCTGGTTCGGGGTGGGAGCATTGGGCTTACCTCTGATCGTTTTCCTGGCCGGCTGCAAACTGGCACTCGGCCGGGAATTGATGCCACTGGCCCGCACCACACAGGGCTTGTTGTTCGCGGCCGTCTGGATTAGCCTGTTGCTGGGGTACGTTGTGCTGGCGACCGGTACTATCGAAACGGGCAGCGTCTGGTGCGGGGGCATCGGCTACGAACTGAACGTCGTCCTGAAAAGCCTGCTTGGCTGGGGCAGCATCGCGATTATCGGTTTCCTGCTGTTCCTGTTTCTCGTATTTTTCTACAACATTACCGCCCTGAAATTACCGTCGTTTCTGACGGGGCTGGGTACGCGAACGACTGCCAAATCGCCCCGGCCGGTGTACGATGATGTTGATGACGAGTACAACGTAGATCGCCCCGATGTTGTAGTAGGCTCAACCGATGAACTGGACGATGAAATGCCGGATGACGAGACGCGGACCGACGAAACACCGTACGATGACGCGCCGTACGCCGACACTCCGACTGCGCCAACCGTTCCCTCATTTAAAGTAAATGGTCTGCGTCCCGAACCGCCCGTCGAGGAGCCAGAGTCGGAGTCGACTCCGAAAGTAACGCTGACCATCAAAGACCCATCGCTGATCGCCGACATAGCGGGTAATGCGCAACCCGCGTTCGACGTTGACCTGCCCGACCAGGATGATTTAGTGGCCACGCACGGCCTGTATGACCCCACGCTCGACCTGCCGCATTACCAGTTACCAACGGTAGAGTTGATGACCGACTACCCGGTTAACAACAAGGCGCAGGTGTCGATAGATGAACTGGAAGCCAATAAAGCCAAGATCGAAGACACGCTCCGGCACTTCAACATCGGCATCAAAGACATTTCGGCCACCATCGGACCCACGGTAACGCTCTACGAAATCATTCCGGCGGATGGCGTTCGGATTTCCAAGATCAAAAGTCTGGAAGACGACATTGCCCTGAGTTTGGCCGCGCTCGGTATTCGGATTATTGCGCCCATGCCCGGTCAGGGAACCATCGGGATTGAGGTGCCCAACAAGAGCCGCGAGATGGTGTCTATGCGGTCGGTGATTATGAGTGATAAGTTTGCCAGGAGCACCGCCGATCTGCCCGTCGTGTTGGGCAAGACCATTTCCAACGAAATTTTGGTGGTTGATCTGGCCAAAATGCCGCACCTGCTCATGGCGGGGGCCACCGGTCAGGGTAAATCCGTTGGCCTGAACGTACTGCTGACGTCGCTGATTTACAAAAAGCACCCGGCGCAGCTCAAATTAGTGCTGGTGGATCCGAAGAAAGTAGAACTGACGCTGTTCAACAAAATCGAGCGGCACTTTCTGGCCAAACTGCCCGATGCCGACGAAGCCATCATCACCGATACCAAAAAGGTGGTAAATACGCTGAATTCACTATGCATCGAGATGGATAACCGGTATAACCTGCTGAAAGATGCCGGTTGCCGCAACCTGAAAGAGTACAACGTGAAGTTCACCAACCGGCGGCTGAACCCCGACAAGGGCCATAAATACATGCCGTACATCGTGCTGGTGATCGACGAGCTGGCCGATTTGATGATGACGGCCGGTAAGGAAGTTGAGCAGCCTATTGCCCGCCTGGCGCAGTTGGCCCGTGCCATCGGCATTCACCTCGTTGTGGCCACGCAGCGGCCGTCGGTCAACGTCATCACGGGTCTGATTAAAGCTAACTTCCCGGCCCGGCTATCGTTCAAAGTGACCTCCAAAATAGACTCGCGCACCATCTTAGACGCGGGTGGGGCCGAGCAGTTGGTGGGCATGGGTGATATGCTGTTGTCGCTCAACTCCGACATTGTGCGGTTGCAGTGTCCCTTCGTGGATACGAACGAGATCGAGGACATTTGTGCCTTTGTGGGCAATCAGCGCGGGTACGATGAGGCTTATGCCCTGCCCGAATTTGCCGGTGACGAAGGCGGGCAGAACGAAGAAAAAGACGTTGACCTCGAAAACCGCGATCCCATGTTCGACGAAGCGGCCCGGTTGGTGGTGGCGCATCAGCAGGGGAGTACGTCGCTCATTCAGCGTCGCCTGAAATTAGGCTATAACCGCGCCGGGCGGTTGATTGACCAGTTGGAAGCCGCTGGTGTGGTGGGGCCATTCGAGGGCAGCAAGGCCCGCGATGTCCTTATTCAGGACCCGCAGGTGCTGGAAGAGTTACTGAAAAGGCTGGGGTAAGCTTCCAGCACCTCAATTCTAAACCTTTCGCCCCGAAAATTGTCTTTTTAATGCACGGGATGTTCGTCGGATTTATGCCGACCGTGTAAGCCATTGCACCTGAAACAAGAAGTAACCATGAAGAAATTTGCCCTGATTATCGGCCTGTTAGCCGGTTTCTTACCCGCCTTCGCCCAAAAAGACAAACGAGCCGGTGATATTCTGGATGCGATGAGTGCCAAGTACAAAGCCCTGGGATCGTACCAGACCCTATTTACCTACACGAGCAGCGGTGGGGCCAAAGAATCGTACAAAGGCGATCTGACCGTTAAAGGCTTGAAATTTCGGCTGAAACTGGGCGGACAGGAAGTTTTTAACGATGGCAAAATCATGTCGACGTACGTCAAGGAATCGAACGAAGTGAACGTACAGGATTACGACGAAACAGCCGCCGGAGACTTTAACCCGTCGGCAATTTATACGATCTACAAGAAGGGTTTCGGGTACAAATTCCTCAAAGAAGTGAAACAGGGCGGGCGGACGCTGGAAGTGATCGAACTGACACCGGAGAAGAAAAAAGCCCAGATTACCCGCATACAGATTAGCGTCGATAAAGCCGATAAGTCGGTTCGGAACTGGCAGATTACCGACAAAGATGGTAAACTGACCACGTACGTCATCGACAAGTTTACGCCCAACACCGGCATGGCCGACAGCTACTTCGTCTTCGACAAATCGAAATACCCCGGCGTCGAAGTGGTCGATTTACGGTGAGGAAGGAGTTTTTGTCATGCTGAAGAATGAATCGGACCGCCGAAGCGGCATCTTAGCTACCAACTTTCTACGATGCCGCTTCGGCGGTCCGATTCATTCTTCAGCATGACAAATTCGTATGCAGCCTGTCGGGTTCTCAAACCCGACACCACATCATTATCCCGATAATCCCTCTCACCCATTATCTCCGAATCCCGGATAGAGGGTCATGCCGCCATCCACGAAAATGGTGGTGCCGTGGATGTAATCGGCTTCGTCACTGGCTAACCAGGCCGCCACCGCGCCAATGTCTTCGGGTTCGCCCACGCGGTCGTAGGGAATCAGCGTTAACAGTTTCTTTTCGGCTTCGGGCGTGTCCCAGGCGGCAGTGTTGATGGGGGTTTTGATGGCCCCCGGCGCGATGCTGTTGATGCGGATTTTACGCTTGCCAAACTCCTGGGCAATGGATTTCATCAACAGTTCCACGCCCCCCTTTGAGGAGGCATAGTTGGCGTGGCCACCCCACGGAATAACCTCGTGCACCGAACTCATGCAGATGATTTTACCGAGTGCCGCCGATACGTCCGGGCGCAGACCCCGGCGCAGAAACTCCCGAATGGCGGCACGGGTGCATAAAAACTGACCCGTCAGGTTCACGTCGATGACCTTCTGCCACTGCGCCAGCGTCATGTTCTCGAACGGTGAATCCTGCTGCAAACCGGAGTTCGCCACCAGCACATCGACCGTACCAAAGGCGTCTACGGCTTGCTGAAACAGACTTTCCACGGCTGCTTCCTGACTCACATCTGCCTGAACGACAAGGGCTTTTCCACCCCCATCGGTAATCAACTGCTCTACTTCGTGGGCGGCCTTCTCGTTGTGGGCATAGTTGATAACGACGTTGGCCCCTTCTTTGGCAAACGCAAGGGAGATGGCCCGGCCGAGACCCGAATCGCCCCCGGTAATGACGGCGGTCTGACCGGCTAAGCGGTTATTTGGTTTGTGTGGCATTGCGTATCACTCCGGTTGTTGTGAACGGCAAAGATGAACAGACCACGCGGGAAATACGCACCGGTTGCTAAAGTCTTCGGCAAGGAGCGAATGGTTTGAGTTCGATCAATCCAGTACGCTGAGGGCTACGCGAACCATTCCAATCAAGGCGTCGCGGTCGCGCTGCGTCTTACCAATAAGGCGTAACCCTGCGGTCGTGCCGAGCAGAAACCGGGCGGTGTCAGCCAGCGGCAGAGTAGCCCGGAATTCGCCCGATGCAACACCTTGCCGGAGCAATTGCGCAAAGGCCGTTTCGTGGTCCATGAAATTAGTGTCTACCAACTGGCCAACCGTCTGACCGTGTTCGGGCAGCATCTCTAAGGCTGCATTGGCCATGAAACAACCTTTCTGGTCGGGGTCCATAACGATTTCCTCAATGAGCCAGTGGAAGATCGCCTTGATTTTATTGCGGTTTGTAACGGCACTGGCAATCGTCTTCTCCATAGCGCGGGCGTTGACGGTGCGGTAATGGTCGAGTGCCTTGAGGTAGAGCGCGTGTTTGTCGCCGAAAGTATCGTATAAACTGGCCCGGCAAATGCTCATGCCATCGACTAAGTCCTGCATCGATGCATTGTAATAGCCCTTCTGCCAAAAAACCTGCATGGCTTTCTCCAGCACTTCTTCCTCCGCAAATTCTTTAGGCCGGGCCATCTTCGTTCGTTGTTTATAAAAATAACAATGGTTAAAAACGGCTGTAAGTTCAACGGCCATTTTTAACCATTCATGACTAACTCACTTCCGAAAATTACCGGGCTACACCGGCCGCGCCAACGGTGCCGTAGCCGCCATCGACCAGTAATTCTTCGCCAACTACGTAACTCGACTCATCGGATGCCAGAAACAGAACGGCTTTGGCAATTTCTTCGGGCCGACCGGGCCGACGCAGGGGTACTTCGCCGGATGCGCTTGCATAAAATCCTTCGACCTGCTTGTCGGTATAACCCGCCCGGCCAACAATAGGAGTCCGGGTGTAGCCTGGGCTAACTACGTTCACTCGGATGTTGCGCGGAGCCAGTTCGTTACTCAGATGGCGTGCCAACTGCCGAACGGCCGCCTTAGACGCTCCGTACAGCGACGCACCCGGCATGCCGGCATGAATAACCGTCGAGGCATTGATGACGATGGCTGCACCGTCGCGTAGGATCGGTTCTGCCTTTTGAATGGTAAAAAATACGCCCTTCACGTTGATATCGAACGTTTCGTCAAATAACGCTTCCGTGCTGTCCTGCAACGAACCGCCTTTGAAAACACCAGCGTTGGCGAACAGAATGTCCAGACCACCGAACTGCTCCTTTACCTGCGCAAACAGGCTGTCGAGATCGGTTAGGCTGGAAACGTCGGATTTGATGGCTACAGTACCAGCACCAATTTCGGCTGCGACTGCATCAAGCGTTGTCTGGTCGCGACCCGTAATAATGACGGTGGCCCCTTCTTCGGCGAATAATTTGGCGGTCGAATAGCCGATGCCACTGTTGCCGCCGGTGATGACGGCGATTTTGCCCTGTAAACGATCCATAGTAGTTTTAGAACAATTGTTCTTTAATTGGGTGAGAAAAAAGCGGCCTGTTTCTGGCCGCATTGACGATACAGGAATCACTTTAACAGAACAATCGTTCCTGAATAGATGAAAAAATTGGGAAGAAAGTGAGACTAAACCTGCCTGAGAGTTAATTCCGGGACTGTTATCACAGCAAATAGGTATAAATCAAAAACATCATACGTTGCTGAGAATTATAACCGTTCAATAAATATCAGTATACAAATGTTTAACATATACTAAAAACAACCTGTATCTTACTGACTTACACCCCACCTCATAAATGCAAGATTCTAATGTTACCCCCCCCCCCGTAAAGTAGTAACATTTTTGCGGAGTTTACGCCCGTGCGAATACCGGGTTCTGGTACAGAGTGTGAATGAGCCGCCATTAAATGACATTGCCGACGCGCTAAACCTCAGTTATGATACCGTTAAAACGTACCGGAAGCGTATCCTAATTCGGTGGAAGACCTGCTATCCACAGACAGGAATGGGCAAAAACGCGTTTCATCAGATGGTGCGTAAAGTGGCCCCTTATCTGGGCGAAGATGTACCCTAATTGTACCCCATGTGTACCCCAACGAAGCCAAAACTAAGTTGAACCTTTGCTTTGTAAAATAATC
Source organism: Cytophagales bacterium (assembly GCA_038327655.1). Taxonomy (GTDB): domain Bacteria; phylum Bacteroidota; class Bacteroidia; order Cytophagales; family Spirosomataceae; genus JBBQLG01. The sequence continues at coordinate 31,348 of JBBQLG010000007.1, read as the reverse complement.
AACTCAACCTAACCACTACGTGTATGCGATTCTCTGTTTTGTTTGTGTTGGCCTGCCTACTAATGGCGGTCTCCTGTCAGAAGAATGTTGTAGCTCTCAGCCCAATGCCGAAACCAACGCTGGAGCAGCGACTGATAGGGACTTGGAAATGGGTGGAAACGGTCGTTGTTCCCGATTATGGGCCGTCATTTAAACCTATCAGGACGCCCGCCAGTGGTGAACTGATTTATACATTTTCCACTAATGGCCGGTTGCTATTGCGCGACAACGGTCGTGAACAGTCAGGTAGCTACGCCATTGACACTTTATCACCATTCCCGTCTTACAAAGGACCAGTGATTTCTATTAAATCAGAATCTGGTAAGGTAATTCGGGAAGCAGGTGTTTCGCTATCATCTGAGCAGGACACGTTAAACCTTTTTTTGCTTGGCGGTGAAGCTCCAATTTATTCAACTTTCATCCGGAAGTAGCCGATAGGTTCCGGCTCATATCAATTAACACAAAAACCCCTTACTGTATGAATGCAACTTCTCCTTTTCGGGTGATATGGATTATTATTGCCCTTTGCTTCTGGCAAAGCCGAGTAGCAGTGAGCCAAGAGGTATGTGGTACTACGGCCGGTTCGAGTACTGATCCATTGGCCGGTTATATGTGTCCCACCTGTGACCTAAATTCGGTTGGTGCCACATGTGAAGGAGGTACTATCCGTCTGTTTTTCCACTTCATACGCAGAGCCGATGGGTCAGTTGGGGCACCTACGAATCAAGTAACGGCCATGCTCAACCTAGTTAACAGCGCATATCAGTCGCAGAACCTGACATTTGTCAGTTCAGGATCGGATGAAATTAGAAACAACAGTTTAGCTAACTTAGCTTTTGATCAGGCAAACGTGCTTTTTGGACAAAATGCACAGCCGAATGCTATTGATGTCTACGTTTTAGCGAATGATGTTGATTATCCATTAAGGCCCGGTGCTATAGTTGCAGGTGCGGCCCAAAGTATCCTTAGTAAGGCGTTATATCTTAGTCGAAATTACTTTTTGAGCAGTACTTTTCCACATGAGTTGGGACATTGTTTGGGGTTGTTCCACACGCATCGGGGGGCGGCTGAGGATCCAGGCAGGGCATGTGACGAATTGGTAAACGGCTCTAACTGTAGCACTTGTGGTGATTTTGTTTGTGATACTCCGGCAGATCCTGTTTTATCTACGGCAACAGTGGATGCAGGTTGCAATTATACTGGTAATGAGACGCAAGGTGGAGTTGCTTATAGACCGAACACGCGGAATATCATGTCATACTCACGTCCTACATGTAGGGATCAACTTACTGCAGGTCAGGCAGAACGAATTGCAACGGCCCTCCGAAATGTACCAGTGCTGGCACCCGTTTTCACGCCCGCTTGTCCTGCTTATCCTGTCGCTTCTTATGCTGGTTACCTCGATAACGTAACCTGCGATGTTATCAACGGGTGGGCACTAACGCAAAGCGATTTTAACGCACGGGTCAACGTAAGTATTTTTGTAGACGGTCGCCGGGAAGCGATAAGACCAGCCAATCAGGACCGGAATGATGTAGCTATTGCCTTCAACAATCCGTCAGCCCGCTATCATGGGTATTCGTACACCATCCCATCGAATGCCACCTACAGAGACGGACAGCCACATCAGGTTAGTGTGTCAATCACTGCCAATGGGCGTGAGTTAGATGCCAGCCCTAAAACATTCGTGTTCAATTGCGGAACCCCGCCAACGTCCACCAGTAGTCCGGTAACCTCTGCCTGTACGCTGCCCTCCAATCTTTGCTATACGCTACAGGTACGCAAGACGGGCCTGCGTCTTCAGGCTATGAATGATAATACCATTCAGCAGGTAGCGACCAATAACCAGCCTAATCAAATTTGGCGAGTGGCTGCCCGGAGTAATAATCAAATGAGTTTTACGGTACAAGACGGTACAAACCGGTCTATTCAGGGGACGGATGGAGCCAATTTCGGTGAAGTGCTGGAACTGGCCACTAATAATGGCGCAAGTAATCAGCAAAGCTGGTCGCTTCAATGTAATCCCGGAGATATTACGCAATGGCGCATTTTTCGTTCGGCGAATAACAATACTTGGGACTTACGTGATTTTGGCAATAACCCCATATTGCAGATTTGGGGCAATACGTCCGAACCGTTCTTAGACTACCGTTCGTTTACGATTCAGCAAACGGGCTGTCCCAGTAATACGACTCCCCCCGCAGACCAATCGGGCGCACTGGCGTTTGGGCCAATATCGATCAACTGTAGCAGTAGTCAGTTAACGGTAACAACGATACGCGGTAACAATACGCCCATTGAGTATTTTATACCAGGCTTACGGGTATGGGGCAGCAGCAATGTTTTTGATGTCCCTTCTTTTATGACAAGCGGCACTACCTTCACCGTATATGCCCGGCAGTCGGGACAGGAAATCAGTACCAGTTTCACATCAAATTGTCCAAACGGTAGTCGTTTAGGGGCTTTATCCGCCGAGGTAATCCAGCCACTACTTGTTACACCAAACCCCTCTACTGGTCTTGTATCGCTTCGGTTCCTGTTGCCGGAGGGGCAACAGGCAAGGGTACGGATTGTGTCGATATTGGGTACCACACAGTGGCAGACCAATGTAACTGGCACGGGTGGCCCACAAACGGAAACGGTTGACTTGGGTAGGTCGGCGGCTGGTATCTATTTTGTAAATATGCAAACCGACAACAGCGCCCAAACGACCCGGCTTCTGATCGCCCGTTAAAAATAGATGGAGCAGTGTTTACAGCAAACAGCCTGGCTAATTGGCCGGGCTGTTTTGGTTTTATTTTCACGGGGTATATTACGCCCCGTGCAGGAACTCCATAATATCGCCGTCCTGAACGACGTATTCTTTGCCTTCGACGGAGAGTTTACCGGCTTCGCGCACGGCCGATTCTGTTTTAAACTGCTCATAATCGGGCAACTTGATAACCTGCGCCCGAATGAATTTTTTCTCGAAGTCCGTATGAATTACGCCTGCTGCCTGTGGTGCTTTCCAGCCGCGCTGAATGGTCCACGCCCGTACTTCTTTCACGCCGGCCGTAAAATAAGTGATCAATCCAAGCAATTTATACGATGCTTTGATGAGCTTACTCAGCCCCGATTCGGTCAGGCCGTATTCGCCGAGGAACAGTTCACGCTCTTCGGGGTCCTGCATTTCGGCAATTTGCGCTTCGATACCGGCGGAGATAATGACAATATCAGCCCCCTCTTCGGCCACGGCTGCCCGCAGTTTTTCGGAGTATGCGTTCCCATCCGGCAGCGAACCTTCGTCTACGTTGGCCACGTACAAAACGGGTTTGATGGTCAGTAGAGCCAGATCGCCGATGGCAGAAAGCTGATCTTCGGGCGAAACGGGAACCGTGCGGGCACTTTTGCCCGCTTCGAGGGCGGCCTTGTACTGCTTCAGAATTTCGAGGTCGATTTTGGCACGGGCATCACCTACGCGGGCTGCCTTGTCGATGCGCTGAATCTTCTTATCAACCGATTCCAGGTCTTTTAGCTGCAGTTCGATGTCGATGATTTCCTTGTCGAAAACGGGATCGACGCGCCCTTCGACGTGCACGATGTTATCGTCTTCAAAGCACCGCACGACGTGGACAATGGCGTCGACTTCGCGGATGTTGGCTAAGAATTTATTGCCCAAACCCGCGCCCTGCGAGGCTCCTTTCACTAAGCCCGCAATGTCCACAAACTCGATGATGGTCGGTACCACCCGCTGCGGATTAACCAGATTTTCGAGCGAGTCGAGCCGCTCATCGGGAACGGTGACGACGCCTACGTTGGGTTCTATGGTACAAAACGGGTAGTTGGCGGCTTCGGCCTTACCGGTTGAAATAGCATTGAAAAGGGTCGACTTACCGACGTTGGGCAGGCCCACAATTCCACATTGTAATCCCATGAAACGAGTTGTTAATACCCCGGAGGTACGTATCCCGGACGCCCACGTCCGGTCTTTTACCAAGAATACCGGACGTGGGCGTCCGGCCGGGCCGCCGTTGCGGATACACCACAAATTTACAACAAAAAAGCCTCCCGGAAGGAGGCTTACGCAGTATAGTCAGGTGAGTGGTTATTCCCATTTAAGGTCGGTCGGACCAAGTTCGTCTACTTCGTCGCGGGCGGGGTACTGCTCGAAGTCAAATTCGGGCATGAGTTCGGTTTTAACGTAATCCACGGTTTCCTGCAGGGCTTCGACGAACTTGTTGAAGTCTTCTTTATACAGAAAGAGTTTATGCTTTTCGTAGATAAACCCGTCTCCTTGTGGGTGTCGGCGGCTTTCGGTAATGGTCAGGTAATAATCGTTGGCACGGGTAGACTTTACGTCGAAAAAATAGGTGCGTTTTCCCGCCCGAACCCGCTTTGAAAAAATTTTCTCCCGTTCTCTATCTTCCACAAGGTATCAGGTTTAAGTGGTTACGCAACCGCTAAAATACGTGCATTCTTATTAGCTGGCCAACTAATCAGGTAAAAAGTTTAGGTAGTTTGTGGTGTATTTTCTACAGCCACAGGCTCATGTTGTGGCGGTTACTCCTCAGTTGGGATTGCTTTACAAGCCGGTTCGTGTATATTTGCCATACGGGAATTGTATTATTAAGGGAGCGGGCTGTGAAAAATGTCATCGGACATCCCCCGTTTTTTTGTTTCACTTAACCCATACACTGTATGAGCATAGTAATGTCCCTGATGCTGCTGATTGGCGGTGTTACATCGACGGAAGCCCCCAAGGGTTTCGTACAGGAGGGTAAAGCTTCTTATTACGCCCAAAAATTTACCGGCCGCCGGACCACCTATGGGGAACGGGTTTCGGCCGAAGCACTAACGGGGGCACACCGTTCCCTGCCGCTAAACACCCTCGTTGAAGTAACGAATCTCCGCAACCACCGCTCGGTAATTGTACGAATCAACGACCGGGGACCGTATGCCAAAGGCCGCATTATCGACATTACCCACGCGGCTGCCAAAGCCATTGGTATGATCAGCGCCGGAGTCGCTACCGTTTCGCTCCGTGTTGTTGGGGTCAACCGGCAGTTAGCGGCCGTACCAGCCCCACCCGTCAGGACCGACGTTGTTCCGCTGCTGCCTGACGTGGACTAATTATCCGATATTCTGATAGTTACGGTCTTTTCTGATCGATTGCCGGATGCCCTGATTGCGTACTTCCCGGCGCAGGGCTGGCCGTCGTTCAGGTTTTTTTATGCCCTGAACGCTGATTGCGGGCCATTGGGCGTTACACAAAAGGGTATATTGCCGTAGCCGGTTATCCTGCTGGCAGTTATTTATTCGCCAACGTAATCGAACATGAAAAATCAGGTCAGTCTGGCGCAGGTGCGGGAATTTGGTAACGTCGAGTTTCTGGCCCGTCAGTTAGTTGAAGGCTTTATCACGGGTTTGCATAAATCGCCTTTTCACGGCTTCTCGGTCGAGTTTGCCGAACACCGGCTCTACAATACCGGCGAAAGTACCCGGCATATCGACTGGAAGGTGTACGGCAAATCGGAAAAATTATTCGTAAAGCGGTACGAGGAGGAAACCAACCTCCGGTGCCATCTGCTCATCGACACGTCGTCGTCCATGTACTACCCGGAGCCGGGCTACGGTAAAGTTACGTTCAGTGTGATGGCCGCTGCGGGATTGGCCTACCTACTTCAGCGGCAGAAAGACGCCGTGAGTCTCACCACGTTTGCGGAGGCTGTTGGGGTGCAGTCGCCCATGAAATCGACGCCTTCACACGTTCATAAGCTGTTTACGCAGTTAAACGAACTACTGCAACAGCCTAAACCCGATACTGCGTCGGTGAGTGGCCGGGCGATGCGTAAATCGGCGGTGGCGGAGGTAATTCATCAGATTGCCGAGAAGATCAATAAACGGTCATTGGTCGTGGTCTTCAGCGACATGTTCGAGAACGTCGAGAATGCCGACGCCCTTTTTACGGCCCTGCAACACCTGCGGCATAATCTGCACGAGGTGCTTATTTTCCACGTGACGGATAAGAAAACCGAGGAGAACTTCGATTTTGACGAGCGGCCCTACGAGTTCATCGACCTCGAAACGGGAGAGAAAGTAAAGCTGCAACCCAATCAGGTACGGGGCAATTACCAGCAGGCGGTGAAGGGATATTTCACGGAGTTGAAGATGCGCTGCGGTCAATACAAAATTGACTTCATCGAAGCGGACATTGCCCAGGGCTTTGATCAGATTTTAGCCGCGTATTTGGTGAAGCGGGGTAAGATGAAATAGCTTTTTTCTCTGTCTTTGCCGCTGAATCTTATTTTTCCTTCACACCAGCCCTGGCCGGGGCAGATTCCGCGTTTGGTAAAGAACCTTATCCGTTAACAATCACTTACCAAGTGCATTCGCTCCTCACTCAAATTCGGGAATGCTTATCACTTACATGGGAAACAGACTAAAATTTGTTGAATTGGCCATATTTGTATCCGCCATCGTCCTGATATTTATTTCGGAATACTATTATGTTGTGCTGAAGAATCCAATGCGGGCCATTTTTATTGGGTTGTGGCCACCAACTATTTTGTTGGTACTGGTCTATTTCAACCTGAAATTCAAACGATAGTATGGAAAATACAGATTTAGGTATTTACACCGTAGTTATCGTCGGGCTTTTTATTCTGTTTGGCATAGGAACGTATTCGCAATTCCGCACCATGAACAAGACAGAATACACCGGTACTGAACGGGTTGACGACGGAAAGATTTTCCGAAGTTTTCTGGCCCGGATTTTCGGTTGACGGTCGCTCCGCAATAATGGCCCTTTTCCCGGTTTACTTTCCCTTCACGCTCGCCTTGGCGTCTTTAGCGGATTCGGGCTTTTTGGCGACAGTCGCGTTTTGCCGTTTGTGAAACTGAATGAAGTCTTCGACCTGCTCCGAGGGCAACCGGCGGGCAATAATCTTTTTGTCCTTATCGAGTACGTAAACCGTGGGCGTGGTCGATACGTCGAACTGATCGCGGTAGTTAATGCGGGAGGTGAAATCGTAGCCGTTGATCCAGTTATAGGTCTTGAACTCCCGGATGAACTTCTTCCACTCGACCGGGCTTTTTGCCACGGCGACCGCTACGAAATTGATGCCTTTGCCCTTGTTGGCATCGGCGAAGGTTTTGAATTTAGGCGCGGCTTCGCGGCAGTGTCCACACTCCGGGTCGTAGAAGAACATGACCGTATAATCGCCCTTCATCGCCGATAGGTTGATCGGTCGCTGCAAGGTATCGCTGACGGAAATGGCCGGAAAGGTTTTACCCACCAGCAGCGGCTTCAGGACTTTTACTTTCTGACGGATGTTGGTGATCGTGGACGAATCCGAAACGGGCATCACACCGGTGAGGTAGTATTTTTCGGCCATGTGAACGAACACGCCGTCGGTACCCATCACTTTTGGCAGTTCGTACTGACTGGTGATGTACCAGATCGTGTACGACAGGACTTCCTTGTTTGCCTTGGCCTTGCCAACCACAAAGTCAGCTTCCTTATTGAGTGAATCGGTGGTCTGAATTGTCAGTTCTTTCAGGTAACGGTCCAGTTTGCGCTGCAAAATCGGCGTTCGCACCAGCCGGTCGTCCGAGAAGTCGAATCCATCCCAGAAGTGGGCTTTGTAGTAGCGGTAGGCAAATGTCGAGTCAGTCTTACCGTTGGCCAATTTTGGTGGTTCGGGAATTTCCGGCTCGTCGGAGGCTTGCAGCAGATTGGCCGTAAAGGTGTTCGTGTGCTGGGCCAGAAACGCCGTGCGGTAGTCTCTTGCTTTCTTGCTGAGGTCGGCCATCTGCTTATTGGCTAAGGCTGTAGCGGTGGCATCCTGCCGCAGTTTCTTCCGTGCGTTAATCACCTGTGCTTCGTCACCCAACCGGCGTAGTTCCTGCTGATAGGCGTAGAAGGCTTCATTTTCGGGCGAGCCGGTCACCCTCATGTTGATGATAACGTCGGCGGTATCGGTCACGAACGAAAAATGTGGGTCACCCAGCACCAGTTCGATGTACTTTTTACTCGGCATGACCACTAAGTACAGGCCGCCGGGTAACTTTTTATTCCCTTCGAACACCATCCGGCCCTGCCCATCGACGCGGGCCGTATCATCGGCATAATACTGCCCCGACCCGAAGTAGTGCGCCAGGATGCAGGTGGTGTCTTTAACGCCTTTTATCTGGCCTTCGATGCGGAAATTGTCAGCCGGGGGCGCGGGTTTAGCGGGTGTTTGTGCCAGCAGATTCGCGGTTAGACCGACACAAAGAAACAGGGTACAATTAAGTTTTCTCATAGAACGAGTGGATTCAGTAATCGTCCGTTCCGGCAACGTCACGGGGTTTGCCGGTTATATAGCGGAGTAGCTACCCGATAACGAAAACGGGTGGTCGATTCGCGTTAGACCGATAGAATTTTCACCATGCGCAGCAGGTCTTCGCTGATGGGTTTAGGCAGCCGGATCGTGTCGCGGAAGGGGGTGTAAACCAGTTCGTTGTTGATGATACCCGCCATTACGTTCTTTTCGCCGGCCATCAGCCCTTCCAACGCCCCCAGTCCCAACCGGCTGGCCAGAATCCGGTCGTAAGCCGTGGGAATACCACCCCGCTGAATGTGCCCCAATGTGGTCACGCGCATGTCGATATTAGCGTCTAACTGCTGCCGCATCCTCTCGGCCACTTCTTTCGCTTTGCCTTCTTCATCACCCTCGGCCACCACAATAATGGATGATGATTTCTGACGGCTCCAGCCCGCCCGCAGCGTTTCGACCACTTCCGAAAGGGGGGTCAGCACTTCGGGGACCATCACCAGTTCGGCCCCACCGGCAATGCCCGACTGAATGGCGATGTAGCCCGAATCGCGGCCCATCACTTCGATCAGGAAAATGCGGTCGTGGGAATCGGCCGTGTCGCGTATTTTGTCGATGGCTTCGAGGGCGGTATTTACGGCCGTATCAAAGCCAATGGTATAATCGGTTCCGTAGAGGTCATTGTCAATGGTACCCGGGGCACCAACGGTGGGAATGCCAAACTCGTCGAAAAACAGCGTCGCTCCGGTGAAGGTACCGTTCCCGCCGATGGCCACCAACCCTTCGATACCAAATTTCACAATCTGCTCGTGGGCTTTTTGGCGGCCTTCGGGCGTCATGAATTCTTTGCTGCGGGCTGATTTCAGAATCGTACCACCCCGCTGCACAATGTTGCTGACGGAGTGGGAGGTCATCTGAAAAATATCACCACTGATCATGCCATTATACCCCCGGCGGATACCAAAAACTTCGATACCGTGGTACACTGCCCCCCGAACAACCGCCCGGATGCAGGCATTCATACCCGGCGCATCGCCACCAGAGGTAAATACAGCGATTCGTTTCATGGGTTAAGTCAATTTTTTAAGAGTAAATAACAAAAAGTGTCAGGATTGGTAGGAATTAGCGGCCAAATTTACCGGCATTCTACCATAAAAGTCCAATACGCCGGTATTATCTCATTTGCGCTACCCTTTTTTAATAAAAGTTGAAATTAAGGGTACGCCAAAATCAACTCGGCCAGTTCGCTATACGCGTCGACTACCATTTGCTGTAATTGAATGGCCAACGAAACAGCCGCTTCTTTTTTTGCCTGAACCTGCTCCGGCGTCAGCGTGGTCAGAAACTGAGCCACCTGCACGTCGATGGATTGGTCGGCTTTGATCAGGAACGTGGCGGTCTGTAGCATAGTGTAGGTGTCGCTCTCGCGGCTACCGCAGAACAGGATCGGTGAACCAGCGCAGATGGCACTGATGGCCTTCGAGGGCACCGCAATGTGCGTCCAGGACGGCAGTAGACTCACCAACTGTACGTCGAGATACGGTAACTGACTGCGGGGCACGTTGGGCAGTATCGTAATACCCGGCTGATTTTGGGCCACAGTCAGCACGGTATCGGCGTTCTGACCGTACAGAACCAGGATCAGGTGAAAGCGGTCGGGGTTGAGGTGACGGAGCACGCTGAGCAGAAATTCGGCGGAGTGTGGCTGACCCAAGTTGCCGACGTAGCCCAGATATATTTTACCATCGTTCTGCCGCCAGGCGGGGCGAGTTGGGTCGCGTTCCTGGTGCAGCAACACGCCACAGGGTAGTAACGTCGTGGGCAGGGCGGGTTGGTTGTATTTTTGCCGGATGCACTCGCCCTGCTGCGGGCCAAGCGCGATTAGGCGTTGGGGCGGGTGTTGATACGTCTGCCGGATAACCCACTTGTATAGCAGATTAGTGGGGGTGATTTTCCCCTCGGCAGCAAAGCCTTCGGGAAACAAATCCATTGACCATAGCCACCAGCCAACGCTCCGGGGTGTGAGCATCCGGGCCGCCCAAAACGGGAGCAACGGCGGACTGGTCATCACGATAACCGGGCCCTGATGCACCCTGATGGCTTTTCGGAGCAGGAACCAGCCATCCAGCAGGCCCGAAACCAATTTGAGTAACCCGTTTTTGCCCGTGTACAGCGACCGTACCGGGTGCGTTTCGCCAACGGGTTGCCGGACGCTTCCCCCCCCATCGTACGTCCGGTCGATGTGAACAACGATGACCCGGATACCGCGTTGTTCGATCAGGTACCTGGCCAAATCCCACGCCGACTCGCCGGTGATGCCGGGGTTGGGCGGGTAGTGGCGGTTGATAAGCGTAACGGCGGGTTGGTCGGATTTCATGCCAGTAAACGTCGGTATAAATCGTAGAACTGCCCGGCCACGACCGGCTCCGAAAACCGGTCCTCGGCCGATTGGCGGGCGTTTCGGCGAAGGCGCATCGGGTCGGGATAGGTCAGGAGCCAGTACAGCCCATCGGCAAGTTGTTCGGCAGAGCCCGCGTCGGCGAGGTAGCCATTGTCCTCGTGGTCGATCATTTCGGGGATGCCGCCCGTCCGAAACCCAATCACCGGCGTACCGCAGGCCAACGCTTCGATCACGGTGTTGGGCAGGTTGTCTTCCAGCGAGGGCACCACCATTGCTGTCGCTTCGTTGTAGGCATCCACTATGTCTTCTTCATCGCTCAAAATACCCAGATGCCGCACCGGATACGGCAAGTCGCCGAGTTGGTAAATCGTACCTTTTCCAAATACCAGAATTTCCGGCTGAACGTGGTCCGGCAATCGTTTTTTGAGCAAGGTCAAAGCCTCCGCGAAGTAGCGAAACCCCTTGCGTAGGTCGATCAGGTTTGCCGAGCCGAAAAGGAGTGTTGGCTGGCGGGGCGATGCCGTCGTTTCGGGTAACAGGAGTGACTCACCGAGCGGCCGGAAAACGGTCTGGTCGATGGCGTAGGGAATCACCGAAACCGGCTTGTTTCGGAGCAGTGGCCCCCGAATGGCTTCGTTGGCTAACCAGTGACTCGGGGGTGTAATGTGAATCGGGGCATCGGCAAAAATAGCCCTTTTCTGCTCAAACAGACGATAGGAGAGGTCGTGTTCTCCCGGCTGACGCAGGTACGGGCATTGGCGGCAATGGGTCAGAAAATGGTCGCAGCCACGCGGGTAATGACAGCCACCGGTAAATGCCCAGGTATCGTGCAGGGTCCAGACGATGGGCTTGCCGAGTGTAAACAGACTGTCCAATCCCTCAAGCGACAGGTAGCCAAAGTTGATCCAGTGCAGGTGAATTATGTCGGCTTGCTGAATAACCGGGTGAAAACTAAGCCCGGCACCAGTCCACGCGGGCGAGAATTTGAACCGGGCTGACTTATCCTTTTCAAACGGTAAAAAGTACAGCCGCTCGGCCAGAAACCGCCCGAAGGCCATCTGTTCTGACAGAAAGCTGTTCGCCAGAAACTGTACGTTTGGTTCGGGCCGCTGCGGTTCCATCCGGGCCGACGTGCCGATGAGCATCGTACTATCCACGTCGGGGTGGTGTTCCAATGCCTGGTGCAGCCGGACGGCGGCTACCGCAGCTCCGCCATTGGTGTGATACGTACTCAGGTGAACAACGCGCATGGGATCAGGAAAAACGGATAAATCGGCGGGACAGGCTCAGCAGCAGTTGGTTGGCATCCGGTGAAAGCCGCATAAAGTAAGTCAGCCCGATGAACAGCACGGTGATGCCGACCGACCGGAGCGCGACATCTACCGCGAGCCAGAATACAGAACCGGTCAGATACGGCACTGATACAGCTACAGCCCAGACTATACCTGCTACAACCAGCACGGCCGCGTTTTGCCAGCCGAAGGGCTGCAGCTTGAACTTATACCATACGAACCACGTCCGCCCGAAATTAAACAACGCTGTGGCCAGCGCAGCCGCAATGGCGGCACCGTTCAGACCACCCCACTGTACGCCGTAATAGGTCAGGGCAATGGTGCTGACAACCAGTACGGCAAAAAATAGCGTGTCGTAGGCATAGTAGCGCGATGTGCTGAGAATCAGACCATTCACGCCCGTGGCCATGTCGATGAGTTTGCCCGCGCCGAGCCACAGAATCACGTAATAACCGGCGTTGTATTCCGGCGGCAGCACCCGAAACAGACTCGGCAGGTTAGCGGCAATGCCCACGAAGACCAAACAACCGATGAGCAACTGATTCAGGCAGCTTTTTCGGTAAATCAGGCTGATGTTTGCCAGGTCGTTGTTCTTCCACGAATCGGCAATAATCACGCCCGACACTTTATAAAGCGCAGTCGCGGGGGTCGCGATAACGGTTCCGAAATTGGAACAGGTAAAGTAAATCCCTACGGCCGCCAGCCCCAGCGACTGGTTCACCATAATTTTGTCGATGTGTACAATCACCTGCGACGACAAGCCCGTCAGCAGCGTCAGTGACGAGTACGATGCCATCTGCCGACGCATAACCGGTGTGACGCTCACGAAACGCGGGCTGAGGTGAAACTGCCGGTCCCGGAAAATTTTAGCCGCCATCAACACCGCCGGGGTTAACCACGTCAGCAGCCACAGCACCAGAAACAGGGAAAACGAAAGCCAGCCCAACCCATACGCACCGACGGTTACGAGGATCAATAGCCGCTGCACGAATTGCTGCAATACGGTACCCGTCACCGTGTCGTACAGCAGTTTGGCGTAGGTATCGAACAGGTTGAAGAACAGCAGTGAAAACGTCAGCGGAATCAGCAGGTAGTAGTTGTCGGCGAACAGGGCAGACCGTTCTTCGCCCGTTTCCAGAATGAGTGGTTTAAAGACGATAATCACGCCCGTTGCGATTAGAAAACCAATCAGCGACACGCCGATGCTCAACAGTAGAAACCCATTATGCTGCCGCTCGTAATCGCGGAAATAGGTGAAATACCGGTTGGCCGCGCCGTTGATGCCGAGGTTCGCCAGATACGCCATCAGCACCGCCAGCGATGGCAATAGCCCGACCAGGCCCAACTGCGCCGGAGCCAGCACGTGCGGCATCATCAACCCTGTGGTGATGAAGCCCAGCACGGTGCCCGCATAGGTGAAAACGGTACTCTGAATGGTTTGGCGTTGAATGATGCCCATTAGGTTGACTGATTGAATTGTTGAGGGATTGACTAATTGAATAGGTGCGTGACTACTTTATTCAATCAGTCAACAATTCAATCAGTCAACAATTAGAGGCCACGCCAGCGCCGTGCCTGCCGGGATGTCGGTGGCGGCTGTTTGGGTCAGGATTTCGTCGTAATAACGGGTGTGTAACCCACTGGCGGGGCGGATGCTGCGGACGTTTTCCGGCGTGAAGGCTTCGCCCGCTTTCATGTTCTTGACGACGTACAGCGACCGTTTGTGCAACAGGCTTTTCTGTTCGCGTGGGCTAAGGGTGTAGCTCACCTGCCCCATCGCCAGAAACGCCCGTTCCGATTCGATCACTAAGCTTTTCAACTCGTGCGGCTCCAGCGAAAATGATGAATCGACGCCCCCGTCGGCCCGGCTCAGGGTAACGTGTTTTTCGATCACCACCGCGCCTAAGGCTACCGATGCCACCGATGCCCCAATGCCCATCGTGTGGTCGGATAAACCCACCGGCACGTCGAACAACTGCCGCATGTGGGGAATCGTGAGCAGGTTAGTCGATTCGGGCGTGGCGGGGTACGTGCTGGTGCATTTGAGCAGAATCAGTTCTTTGCAGCCGTGTGCCCGCAGGACTTTTACTGATTCGTCTAAGTCCGATACCGAGGCTACCCCAGTACTCATAATGACTGGTTTACCCGTTTGGGCGACCTTTTTCAGCAGAATATGATCGGTATTCTCGAACGATGCGATTTTGTAAACCGGCACGTCGAGCGTTTCCAGAAAATCGACGGCGGTGGTATCGAACGGCGAACTGAACACGACCAGACCGCGCTTGCGGGCGTGCTCGAAAATGGGGGCGTGCCATTCCCAGGGCGTGTAGGCCTGCTGGTAGAGGTTGTACAGATTCTGTCCCGTCCAGATCGACTCGGTATCGCGGATTAGGAACTCATCCGACTGCCCGTTGAATGTAATGGTATCGGGCGTGTAGGTCTGAATTTTGAGTGCCTGTGCCCCGGTTTCGGCCACGGCGTCCACAATTTCCAGTGCACGGTTGAGCGACTGATTGTGGTTTCCCGACATCTCGGCAATGATAAATGGCCGGTGCTGCGCCGAGATAGTATGGTTGGCAATCTGAATCATGAGTCGAAATGCGTTAATAGCGCAAAGGTAAGGTCATCGAGCGAATCAATGACTACGGCCGCTTCGTGGTCGGGTCCGTAGTCGAGGTGTTGGTATTGCCCCGACCGCACCCGCACCGTCCCGCAACCGAGCGGTTTGATACCAACAAAATCTTTGCGAGGATTATCCCCAACATACACGATCTGGCTGAACGGCACCCGCTCCAGTTGGGCAATCCGCTCAAAACAGTACGTCGATGGTTTTTCGCGGTGAATCCCGAACCGGCGCGTGATGAACAACCGCCGAAACCGCCCGGCAACGCCCAATGCCTGTATTTTGCGAAACTGGACCAGTTTATTGCCGTCCGTGACCAAATACAACGGCTGACCGGCGAAACGGTCCAAGGCTCGCACGGCTTCGGGGAAAAGCTGAATGTCGGGCGTGTGGTTGCGGTAAACGGCGATGCATTGGGCTACCCGTTTTTGCGTTAGCAGACCGTAATGCGCTAACGTATCGTTGAAGACGGCGCCCCGGCCTTTTTCGTCCAGCACCTGCCAGGCGACGGCAAACACCGCATCGGCATCCAGTCGATACGTTTGGGCGAGGTAAGCGGCCACGGCCCGGAAACCGCTTCGAACGTAGGTCAGTTCGTCGTAGAGCGTGTCGTCTAAATCGAAGGCGATTACCATGCCGTGACGACGTCGGCGGGGTAGCGAACCTGCCGCAGTGGTTTCACCGACGGGATAAAGAGCGTGGCTGCGAGGTCTTCGCCTGCCGATTCAAGCAAAAACCAGTAAAAACTGTCCAAACCCGCAGCAATACTTAGCGTAGATGCCCCGCCGAAGCGCGAGTTGCATTCAATCAGGTGCCAGCCTCCAGCCTCGTCTTTCAGCAGTTGTAGTACCACATGGCCGTACAGGTTCAGGGCGCGGAGAATAGTCGTGCTGACCCGTTCCAGTTCGTTGTTGAATACGGTCGTGGTCACCTGCGATTCACCGTTGACGACCAGATCGCGGGTACGGCCCACAACGCCTTTTACCTCGCCTGACGCCGTGACGTACGCATCGACGCTGTATTCCTGACCGGTGATAAAGGGCTGTACAATCGGGTGGCTGAACACGCTGAATGCCTGCCGCGCTTCCTCCGCCGTGACGTTCAGCCGGATGTTGAGCGACCCGGCTCCGTACCGTTCTTTCACGACTAACGGGCCGCCGGGTAGTTGGGCTGGATCGTCGGTGGTAAAAATAGCGTGCCCATTTTGGCCGGACGCTGTCTGGTAAAACAGAAGTTTGTCAAGACAGGTGCTTACGGGTTGTGCATCGGACACCATTACCGAAATACCGTGTTCGCGGAGCATCGGCTTGTGTTCTGCCCAGAACAGCAGTTCGCCGTCGCGGGTCGGGATGACGGCTTGAATGTTGCGCTCCCGAAGTGCAGCCAGCAGCGTTTCGGACGTGAAGTCGCTCAGGCGGGGCATGGTCCAGAATTCATCCACGAAATAGCGGCCGAGGCAGTCAGTATTCAGGTCGCTGCCAATGAGTTTGCCCGTGCCACCGAGTTTCTGCATGGCTTTTTTTACCGCCTGCAATAGCGGAATCTTGCGCGAAATGCTGGTAACGAGCACGTTCCAGACCGCCGGATCGTTCGTTTCTTTCTCGACGGCGTACTCGCCGTTCCGCGCCCGTTCAAACGCAATGATTTTTGGAATCGACGTTTCGAGGGTGTATTCCGGTCGCCAGCCGATGGCCTGTTCATACAGCGTCATGTCGGCCTGTGACCCCTCGAACGGAATGTCGGCGTCGGCGTTGGTGGCCTGCATCTCGGGGAAATGGCTGCGCAACACCGCTACCACATCCGACACGGCGCGGGCGCGGCCGGTACCGAGGTTAACGATGCCGGTCAGTTCGGGTTTTTCGGCCAGACGAATCAGCCCTTCGGCGGTATCTTCGGCGTAGATGTAGTCAAAACGACCTTCGGGACGATAAACCGTTATGGGCTGATTGTGCAGTAAGTCGCGTACCCAGCGCGAAATCACGTCCCGCGAGTTACAGCCGTACCCCCGGTAGATGCGGGCGCAAACCGACGAGAATGTTTGGCTACGAAATCCGTCCAGAAACCGCAGTTCGATCTCGTGCGACAGCTTGGCAGCACCGGTCAGGTTACGCGGTAAAATAGGGTCGGTTTCGCGGAGGGAATACGCCGTTTCAACGGGCTTATCGAAGGTGTACAGTGATGGATCGTAGATGAGGTAGCTCGACGCAAAAACCACCCGGCGCAGGCTCGGACAGTCCTTCGTCACGCTCATCAAGTGGTGGCTCAAGGCCACGTTGTGCCGGAAATTCTCCTCCCAGAAGCCGTACGTTTCCGTCGACCGCTCGAAGGTGGCGGCTAAGTGAATAAACACTTCCGGCGCAAACGCATTGACCTCATCGGTGGTGAGTTCGTTTAAATCGCCCCGGCGGTAGCGCACGCCGTCGGGCAGTTCGGTGCCACGCGGTTTGATGTCGCCGATCCAGACGATAGCGCCCCGGTCGATGAGTTTTCGGGCGAGTTCACGGCCAATGACGCCGTTTCCCCCGCTGACAAATACGCGTTTATCGGTCCAATTGGTAGTCATGCCGTAGTTTTCCGTGAATCAATGAATCAACAAATTGCCCGTCGATGCGGACGTGCTCTCGCATCCGGCCTTCGAGCCGGAAACCGCTATCTTCGATCACCGCAATGTGGTCGGGCCGGATGTCGTAGGTTTCGGTGAAGAGCCGGTTAAAGCCCAGTGCCCCGAACGCTACCTGCTGTAATAACGCCAGATACGTCCGAAACAACGCCTGATACACCGGAATGTCGTACGTAGCGGCTGTATTGACCAAAAACGAAATCTCGGCTCGTTTATCGGGCCAATTCAGGTGTACCAGCCCGCCATAGCCGATCAGTTCGTCATTTTCAAGGTAGCTAAACAGCAATTGCGGGGGCGTGTCGAGTATAAATGTCGGCCAGATGTGCCGGTCGAAATAAGCCCGTTGCTGCTCTTCGCTGATGGATTGATTTTGCCGCAGCACCGCCATCTGCTCATTACGCCACTGTCGAATCGGCTCAATATCGTCCGGGCGGATGGGTACCAGCGCGAACTCCTTTTGCTCGAATCGGGTATGGGGGAGTGGTTTGTAGGTATTGGTCATTGGGTGGGGTTTGCGCTGAAAAATCCCGTAATCTGCCGACCCAGACCCATATCGGCCAGCGTTTCGTAGTACTGAATTGTTTTCTCGACCGACGTCGTATGCAGGATATGCTCGGTACGGATGCGTTGCAGATGTACCCCGCGCCCTTTTGTTTTATCCAGTACATAATTGGTGTCGGGGTTGTACAGAGCCAGGTCGATGGGATGGTCGGCCAATAACCGGCGGGCCTGCCAGTGTGCCGACTGTGCCAGCGAAACCAATGAGGCCCTGTTGAAATACGAAATATGGTCGGGAATGGCAACCCAATACGGACGGTTGATTAAGTCGCGTTGTTGTAGATCGGCCTGTAACGGGGAAAAATCATTGGGTACTTCCACCACTAGCATGGCCCCCGGCGCGGCCAGTTTATGAAGCTGTTGCAATAACTGAAACGGGTCGGTAACGTGTTCGAGGACGTTTTGCAGCCAGATTACATCGAATGTTTCGCTCGTTTGCTCCAGGGTGGTCAGGCTTTCGTACACGTCGCCGACTTGCAGGTTGGGCAGACAGTCCGGGTTTTGATGCTGTACGCCAAACTCAGAGTAATCAAGCCCCAGCACGTCCCAACCCTGTTTTTTGAAGTGGTCCAGGACAAAGCCTTCGCCACAACCGACGTCTAACAGCCGCCCGGACTGAGCACCCATCTCCTGTTGGAGAACCACCTGCTTCTGCTCAGCCTTTTCGCGGAAGTACCGCAGTTCTTCGTCCGTGTAGGTTTGACTGTACGAGCCGCGTTCCTGCTGGTAATACTTCTCGGCGTAATACTGCCTGAGTTCCTCTGCCGACGGTGGATTGGGTAGTACGTAATACCCGTGCGGCTCGGTCAGGATGGGTTGATTGGGGGTCATTCAGATGCTATGAAATCAGGAAAGTTTCTCTCGAAGAATCTGTAGAATCAATTCCTGACCGGCTTTTAGTTCGTCAAACTGCTTTTGAGTGGATGTGGATAGTCCGCCAAAATCGGCTTTCATCTCGTCAAACTGCCTTTGAGTGGATGTGGATAGTCCGCCAAAATCGGCTTTCAGTCCGCCGAAATCGGCTTTTAATTCGTCAAACTGCCTTTGTGTAGAAATGGTTAGATTCGCTATTCCTCTGGCCGTAATTTCGTTATTGGTTCGTACTTCATCCTTGAAGTCGGCGAGGTCAGCTTGCGTATTCACGGCGAGGTCAAGAAGTTTTCCATTTGATTCGACCAGGCGGTCAACTTTCTGGAGCACTTCAGCCACTAAAGGTTCAATTTGATCTAAACGGCGGTCTGGTGTCATGTGGAAAGAGTGGGTAATCAATAAGGATGGTGAGCTACAAGGGTTAAAGCTACGGCATCCCTGCCAAAAACGAAAGCCGCTACTCGATAACTAAATACGAACAGAGCGGGTTGAGCGGAGTCCGGCGAATGCGGTAGCTGCTCAGCCCCAGCACTTCCATCACGGCCAGCGTCTCACCCGGAAAGGGGGTACAGTTTAGTTCGTCGAACGCCAGAATACTGCCTTTGGTGAGCCGGGGCAAAATGGCTTCCAGACAGGCTTTGGTTGGCTCGTAAATGTCGAAATCGAAGTACGCCAACGCCACCATCGTTTCGGGATGCTGCGCGATGTATTGATGAATCGTCTGCGTCGCGTCGCCCTTTACCAACTCATATTTTTTCAGGTGACCCAGCGGACTTTCGCTCTCGTGGTAGTTGAGCACCTGCGTCAGATACGTCTCGTAATCGGCCGTTACGCCGTAATCACCCGGTTTTACCTTGTCGCCGTCTTTAGCATCGGTAGACGGGAAGCCGCCGAAGGTATCGAACCCGATGATTTTGCGGCTGTAATTATACGGCTCATACATCCCCCGGAACGACTCGTACAGGGCCATGTTCTGCCCCCAGCGTACCCCAAACTCCATCACCACGCCGTGTACGTCGATGATCTGTTTGTAGAGTTCATGCATGTACAGAATCCGAGACAGGGCCTGTCGGTTGAGGTACAGACCCAGATTTTGCAGCAACTCGCTGGCCGGAATGGGGGATTGACGGAAGTGTTCGCCAAACTGGGTGCGGAGGTCTTTTTCGCTGTCCGACGATTGGCCCAGCACTTGAATGGTGTCGCTCATTATAAGGGTAGGGGATGTAAAAGGCGGTATTTCAATTCGGCGAGCTGCCAGTCGGTTTCGGTATCCACGTCCTGCGCCTGTAGTTCCGAAATCTCGATGCCGCCCGTATTGTTGGTCAGCAGCTTGCCCGTTTGCCGGAAAGCCGCGACGTTGAACCAGTAAAATTGACCGGCATCGTGGTAGGCGGGTTCCAAATCCTGCGACCGGGTCAGGGCGTGTTCGGGCTGGAACCAGCCCAGCCGGTCGTTGCGGAGGTGAAACGCCCGCTGAATCGGGAAGCCGAACCGCTGCACAGGGTACAAAGAATCAAAACGTCCGGTCTGTAATTTGTCGTGCGCCCGTTGCAGCAACTCGGCAGTGATGAGCGGGGCAACCGGGTAGATGCAGCAGCCAACATCAAACGTCTGGCCGCGCTGTTCGTATTCGGCCAGCACTTCGAGCAGCACATCAGGTGTGGTGGCAAAGTCGTTGGCCGTTTCGACACTGCGCCGGAACGGTACCGACGCCCCGAACGACAGCGCGATGTCCGCAATTTCATCGTCGTCGGTCGAAACCATCACGGCATCGAAGAGACCCGACTGCCGGGCCGTTTCGATGGCGTAGGCGATAATGGGCTTGCCCAGAAACGGGCGGACGTTCTTGCGCGGAATCCGTTTGCTGCCGCCCCGCGCGGTGATGATGGCGACGGTTGACATCAGGCGTTTTTTTCGAGCAAATACATACTATCGACATTGCCCTGTTCGGTCGCATCGACGTAGGGAAACAACGCCCGTTTCACAACATGCAGTTCGGGGAAGTGCTGCTCAAAAACGGCAGCATAATCGGCTTTCCACAGAAACCCTTCGTTGCCCCGGTACCGGATTTCGGTCAGTTCAGAGTTGTAGTATTCATAGCCCCAAATGTACCGGCGGCTGCACCGGACCATCTCGCCCATGATGCGGGGCAAATCGTTGGGCGCGATATGGATCAGTACGCCATTGGTGCAAACCACATCGAAAAAGCCATCGCGGAACGGCAAATCAAACCCCGATCCCTGAATGATGTTGATGCCGGACGTGTGCTGCTTCGCTTTTTCAACGGCATACGGTTGTAATTCGACGCCGTAGAGATTGGTAAAGCCCATGTTCTGCAAGCCAACCAACTGCATCCCGGTGTTACAGCCGACTTCCAGAATCCGGGCGTCGCGCGGCAAATCACCGATGAACTGCGCGTTCATGTCGGTTTTGGTCAGGCCCAGAATCTGCCGGTAAAAGGCGTCCCATTCCTGCGGGTCGCGGGTGTTACGGTCGGTGTATTGCTGACCGAAGTCACCGGCCCAGAATTGTTCCTGTTGTGTATGGGTCATGGGTTTACAAAGTCAAGTACAGCCGCGATCACGTAGTCCTGTTCGGCATCGGTCAGGGTCGGAAACATGGGCAGGCTCAGGCCGCGTTCGTAGTAGTGTTCGGCATGGGGGAAATCGCCCTGTTTCCAGCCGAACTGCTGATAGTACGGCATCGTGTGTACGGGAATGTAATGCACCTGCGCAAAGATATTTTTGGCCCGCAGCGCGTCGTATAGCCCTTTACGATCATCTATTTGAATAACGTACAGGTGATACGCGTGGTGGAAGTTGGGGGCTGGCTGAATCGTTGTGACGGCTGTCCCGGCGGCCGGCGTTCCGGCAAAGGCCAAATCATATCGTTTGGCGATGTCTCGTCGGCGTTGGAGCATGGCATCGGCGCGGCTTAACTGACTCATCGCCAGGGCGGCCTGCATATCGGTCAGCCGGTAATTGTAGCCCAACTCCTGCATTTCCATGTACCAGCCCCCCGGCGAATCGTGTAGCAGTTGCTCCGGTTTGCTGGTGATGCCGTGCGTCCGAAGCCGAAGCAGATGTTTATAGTAGTCCTCGTTATTGGTCGTCACCATGCCACCTTCACCAGCCGCGATGTGCTTCACCGGGTGGAAACTGAAAATCGCCAGAGCCGCTAACGAACCATCTCCGCAGCGGTGTTCAACTCCCTGATTGTCTATAAATGATCCACCGGGCGAGTGGCAACTGTCTTCCAGTAACCACATCCCATGTTCATCGGCCAGTTCGCGAAACGCTTTCAAATCCACGGGGTACCCGGCAAAATCAACCGGGATGATGCCGGAGAAATAACCTTTCGGATGTTTTTCGATCAGCGTCCGAACGGCGTTGATATCCAGCAGAATCGTTTCGGGGTCAACATCGGCGAAGTACACCTCACCCCCACAGTAGCGTACACAATTCGCCGATGCCGAAAACGTGATGGGTGTGGTAATAACCCGCGTACCGGTCGTGACGCCCAACGCCAGGCAGCACAGATGCAGGGCGGCTGTACCGTTCGAGACGGCTACGGCATATTTCGCTCCGATGTACTCGGCAAATGCCGTTTCAAACTGCGCAATATCAGGTCCCTGCGTCAGAAACGGCGACCGAAGTACTCGCTCAACGGCGGCAATATCGTCGTCGGTAATGTGTTGACGACCGTAAGGGATGGGGTTCTCAGGCATGAGCCGTGCGGGTTTCGACCCACGAAATAATGGTTTCGGCATCCTTCAGACCAGCCTGTGCCACTTCGGCACTTGGATTGCCATCGTAGCCGAGTGACAGGTGCAATGTGTCGTAAGCACTCACGAAAGCACCCAGCACTTTTTTGTCCAGCGTAGCTAATTGCTCTTTGTACCAGGTTACCGGCCGGCGTTCCGGATCCTTGCGTCCTTTTTTCTTTGGCGAGAGAAGATAGTCCAGCGCGACCAGAATGCCGGAGTAGGCCGTATTTCCTGCCATCTTCACGTATTTGGCATCCTGATAATAGCCGTCTTCCTTTCGCGCTTTATCGCGTAAAATCTCGCGGGCATTGTCGATGTAGCGCCGGGCTTCCTGAGTCGGTTCCATGTGGATAGGTACGATTTTATTTACTTAAACAGCAAACGCCGGGTCGACATGTTCGCGGATCTGGTCACGCAGTTGCTCCACACTCAGCCACTCGGTGTTGTTGCCCGAGCTGTATTTAAAATCTGTCGGGACGCGGTTTGCATCAAAAGCGGTCAGGTAGTCAGCCTCGCTCCAGGCCGGTGTCGAGGGCAAAATGACGTAGTACCGCTCGGTTTCGATGGTGTTCAGCGCGTCGGTTTCGGTAATCATCTCTTCGTGAAGCTTCTCGCCGGGCCGGACGCCCACAATCTGCTGCTCACAGTCGGGGGCAATAGCGGTGGCGACGTCGGTGATGTGGTACGATGGAATCTTGGGTACGAAAATCTCCCCACCCCAGGCGTGTTCCAGCGCGTGAAACACCATCTCGACCCCGTCTTCGAGCGAAATATTGAACCGCGTCATGTCGGGATGCGTGATGGGCAAAACGCCCTCTTTGCGCTTTTCCAGAAAGAACGGCACCACCGATCCGCGCGACCCGATGACGTTGCCGTAGCGCACGACCGAAAACCGTAGATCGCGGCTGCCTTTCATGTTGTTGGCGGCCACAAAGAGCTTATCCGAACAGAGTTTAGTGGCACCGTAGAGGTTGATGGGCGCGGCTGCTTTATCCGTCGAGAGGGCCACAACGCGCTTGACGCCGTTATCCAAAGCGGCATTGATGACGTTCTCGGCCCCGAATACGTTGGTTTTGATGCACTCCATCGGGTTGTATTCGGCGGCTGGTACTTGTTTCAGGGCGGCCGCATGAACAATGATGTCGATGCCCTCGCAGGCGCGTTTCAGGCGTTCGCCGTCGCGTACGTCGCCGATAAAAAACCGGATGGATTTATAGGTAGTCTGTGGGTAATACTGTGCCATCTCGAACTGCTTGAGTTCGTCACGGGAGTAGATCACGACGCGTTTTACGCCGGGAAAACGGGCGTAAACCATCTCGACGAACTTTTTGCCGAAGGAGCCGGTGCCGCCGGTGATGAGAATGGATTTATTGGTTAAATCGAGCATACCAGGACCAAAGAAGAGAACGACTCGCTGACTCGCAGGAGGGCAGATCAGCAGCCGTTTTAGCCCGCAAAATTAGCAAAAAAAAGGCAGACTTGCCCGGTACCTGTGCTAACCCTGACCGTTGGCGCAGCCGTTCTTTATGGGGTTGGGTTGGCTACCCGCCAGGCCGTTTGAAATAACAACGTAGCCCGTTTTTGGAGTACGTCAAATACTATTCTGTCGGCAGTGTCGGTGATCTGGTGGTAATCAGGGTGTTCGCCGTTGGTAAAGAACAACGCCGGAATACCCACTTTAGCAAAGTTGAAATGGTCGGAGCGGTAAAAATGACGACTGGGGTCGTTTTTGGTATCGTACCCCCCCTGATTCAGGGCCAACTGCACCGATTGCCGGTTGACATCCTCTGCGATATGCTGCAACTCGCTGCCCTGCCCGTTGGTAATCAGGTAGCAGTAATCGGGACGCTTTCGGTGATCTTGATCGACGCGGCCCACCATATCGACGTTGAGGTCACATACCAGTTGATCGAGTGGGAGGGGACTATTGGTAATGAAATACTGCGAACCCAGCAACCCGCCTTCCTCGCCTGAGAACAGCACAAACAGAATGCTTCTCCGGCTCCGGATACCCACCCGCGCCAAACTATCAAACACCGAAGCGATACTTAGAATTGTAGCCGTACCCGATGCATTGTCGTCGGCACCATGAAAAATGCGTGCTCCCGAAAGGCCTAAATGGTCGTAATGAGCCGTTAAGACCACAATTTCACGTTTCAGGTCGGTGCCTACCAGTAGGCCTGCCACGTTATCGCCGAACAGCATCTTGCTGCTGTCGATAGCGGTGAGGGGTGGGGGCGACAGTTCATATTTTTTGTAGGTTCTTGGTTGGGTACCATAGGCGGAGCCGAAAGTGGCTACTTCGTTGATGGTAAATGGAAACGTTTGACGAAACGTAGTGTGGGTGGAGTCAATTCGGAAAACGGGAATCAGACGGTTTTGCCGGAACGAACGAATGCAATAATTGGCCGCCAGCTTTTGGCCGATGGTGCCGGTTAGCCGCCCCTGTAAGCTATCTGAAGCCAGCAAAAAAACGTGTTTTCTGAGTAAGGTCACCGGCACGGAAACGGATGGAATGTCCGTCTGAGCCATACTTTGGCTACTGCCGGCCAATAAACCGGACAAGATGCCGAATGCATTCAGGAGAATAAGGTGTAGCCCATTCATAGCGAACAATCAGCGCTTCAACTGCTCGTACACCAGTTGAATGATGCCGTCTTTCAGGCCTAAATCGGGTACGATGATCTGCTTGGCTCCGGCATGTTTCATGACGTCGATGTATATATCGGCAGCCGGGATGATCACGTCGGCGCGGTCGGCGTTCAGGCGAAGTTTGTTAATGCGGTCGTCGAGACTGAACCCGGCGATGTAGTTGCGCATTCGTTCAATCTCGGCCAGCGTCGTAGCGGTGTCGGAGATTTTAGCCACCAAGTTGAACAGCTTGCTGATGTTTCCCCCCGTGCCGACGGCAATGACTTCGCGCGATTTGTCGACGTTATCATCGACCCAGTCCTCCATTTTTTTCCAGGCTCCTTTGGTTTCTTTGCCTTCCAGCAGCCGCACGGAGCCAATTTTAAACGAGCGGGAATTGAGTTTTTCGCGGTTCAGGTACACGTTCAGCTCGGTGCTGCCCCCGCCTACGTCGATGTGCAGGTGTTGCCGCTCATCCAGGGCCTGAACCACTACGTTATTAATTAACTCGGCTTCTTTTTGGCCGTCGATGATGTGAATATCGACCCCTGTCTGGGCTTTAATGCGAGCTACGACGTCCTTGCCGTTGATCGCTTCGCGCATGGCCGAGGTTGCACAGGCCATGTAGGCTTCTACTTCGTGGATTTCCATGAGCAGCTTATAAATCTGCATCAGCTTGGTCGTACGGGCTTCACTTTCGGGCATCAGGGCACCAAAACTGAATACATCGTGTCCCAGCCGGAGCGGAAACCGGACGTATTCGACGCGTTTGAAGCTAACGATACCGTCAACGTGCAGAACAGTAGAAATTTGTAAACGGGCCGCGTTGGAACCGATATCGATGGCCGCAAGTTTCATGAGTAATAAAGTTGATTGAATGAAGTGCCCGCAAAGATCTGACGAACCAGGAGTTAGGCACCAAATCTGTAAGGGTTCAGGTGGTAGCCGAAGACTATAAACCGATCTGCTGGTATTAGCTTCACTACCGCGCCCGCCCATTGTACGGGCAGCGTAAACTGCCTAAGCAATCTAACGGGTCAAAAGTACGGGTTTTTCGGCGATACAACTGACCCTGTCAATCGCAATCCGCTTCCCCCGTGTTACCTTTGCAGGTGTCTGGTTTACACCATACTGTTCGATTTACCTACACGCTAAACGATTGCTCTGTTGGAACCGATTACTGACCTGCTGAAAGAACGAATCCTCATCTTAGACGGCGCGATGGGGACCATGATTCAACGCTACTCCCTCAGCGAAGCCGATTATCGCGGGGAACGGTTCCGGGATTTTAGCCACGACGTGCAGGGTAACAACGACCTGCTGTCGCTCACGCAGCCGCAGATTATCCGGGAAATTCACCGGCAGTACCTCGATGCTGGTTCCGACATTATTGAGACCAATACCTTCAGCGGCACCCGCATCGCGATGGCCGACTACCACATGGAGGACCTGGTGTATGAACTCAACTACGAGTCGGCCCGGATTGCCAAAGAAGTAGCGGTGGAGGTTACCCGCGAAACGCCCGACAAACCCCGTTTTGTGGCGGGCGCGATGGGCCCAACCAACCGGACTGCCTCGCTCTCGCCCGACGTAAACAACCCCGGTTACCGCGCCGTCACCTTCGACGAACTGGTCGACGCCTACTACGAGCAGGTGAGCGGTCTGGTCGAAGGCGGGGCCGATTTGCTCCTGATCGAGACGATTTTTGATACCCTCAATGCCAAAGCCGCCCTGTTTGCGGTCGATAAATATTTCAACCTGAACCCAGACCGGCCCGTTTGCCCGATCATGGTATCGGGAACCATTACCGATGCATCGGGCCGGACGCTGTCGGGGCAAACGACCGAAGCGTTTTTGTATTCGGTATCGCACCTGCCGCTCCTGAGCGTGGGCCTGAACTGCGCCCTCGGTGCCGAACTGATGCGGCCGTACGTGCAGACGCTCTCGAAAGAGTCGCCGTTTTTCACGTCGGCGTACCCCAATGCCGGTCTGCCCAACGAATTCGGTGAGTACGACCAAACGCCCGACGAAATGGCCCTGGCGGTCGAAGATTTCATTCAGAGCGGGTATGTCAACATCATTGGGGGCTGCTGCGGCTCCACGCCCGACCACATCCGCGCTATTGCTAACGTGGCGGCTAAATACGGTCCGCGCCAACTGCCCGAACCGGAACCGTATCAGAAGCTGAGTGGCCTGGAACCGCTGAAGATCACCGAAATGACCAACTTCGTGAACGTCGGGGAGCGGACCAACGTGACGGGATCGAAGGCGTTTGCCCGGATGATTAAGGCCGGTGATTACGATGCCGCCCTCGCCGTAGCCCGGCAGCAGGTCGAGAACGGGGCGCAGGTGGTGGACGTCAACATGGATGAAGGCATGCTCGATTCGGTCGAAGCCATGACCACCTTCCTGAACCTCATTGCCGCCGAACCCGACATTGCGCGGGTGCCGCTGATGATCGACTCCTCCAAGTGGGAAGTGATCGAAGCGGGCCTGAAGTGTACGCAGGGCAAAGCCATCGTGAACTCGATTTCGCTCAAGGAAGGCGAAGAAGCCTTTATCGAACGGGCAAACCTCGTGAAACGCTACGGGGCCGCTACGGTCGTGATGGCGTTCGATGAGCAGGGGCAGGCCGACAGCTACGAACGGCGCATCGAAATCTGCGAACGGGCGTACCGCATCCTGGTCGATAAAGTCCATTTCCCGGCGCAGGACATCATTTTCGACCCGAATATCCTGACCGTTGCCACGGGTATCGAAGAACACAACAACTACGCCGTCGACTTTATCAATGCCACGCGCTGGATCAAGGCAAACCTGCCGCTGGCGAAAGTGAGTGGGGGCGTATCGAACATTTCCTTCTCATTCCGGGGTAACGAACTCGTTCGGGAGGCCATGCACACGGCCTTTTTGTACCATGCCGTGAAAGCCGGTATGGACATGGGCATTGTTAATGCCGGTCAGTTGGGCATCTACGACGACATTCCGGCCGACCTGATGGAACGCTGCGAAGACGTGCTGCTCAACCGCCGGGCCGATTCGACCGACCGTTTAGTCACCTTTGCCGAAACGGTAAAAGCGAAGGGCAAAGAAATTGTACAGGACGATGCCTGGCGTCGCCAGCCCGTTCGGGAGCGGCTCAAACACGCATTGGTTAAAGGCATTACCGAGTTTATCGACGAAGACGTTGAAGAAATCCGGCATCAGGTCGAGCGGCCGTTGCACGTCATCGAAGGACCGTTGATGGACGGCATGAACATCGTCGGTGATCTGTTCGGTGAGGGCAAAATGTTCCTGCCACAGGTGGTAAAATCGGCGCGGGTGATGAAAAAAGCCGTAGCGTACCTGACCCCGTTTATCGAAGCCGAAAAGTCCGGCGCGTCCAGTTCGTTTGCCGGTAAAATTTTATTGGCAACCGTCAAAGGCGACGTACACGACATTGGGAAGAACATCGTTGGCGTCGTGCTGGGTTGTAATAACTACGAAATCATCGACCTCGGCGTGATGGTGCCGACGCAGAAAATCTTAGATGCCGCCCGTGAACACAACGTCGATATTATTGGTCTCAGTGGTTTGATTACGCCCTCGCTCGATGAGATGGTGGGCGTAGCCAAGGAGATGGAGCGGCAGGGATTCACCATTCCGCTGCTTATTGGTGGCGCAACGACCTCGCGGATTCACACCGCCGTGAAAATTGATCCGCACTACTCCGGGCCGGTTATTCACGTGCTGGATGCCAGCCGGAGCGTACCTGTAGCTGGTCGGTTGGTGAGCGATACGGAGGGGACGAAAGAACTGATTTTCAGCGATATCAAAGCGGAGTACGTCAAACTGCGCGAGGACCACGCCAAACGGCAAAAAGAGAAGAATTTCCTGAGCATCGAAGCCGCCCGCAAAAACCGAACGATTATCAACTGGGCCAACTTCGAGCCGACTAAACCGCAGTTCCTGGGTAACCGGTACTTTCATGAGTATCCATTGGCTGAAATCGCGAAGTTTATCGACTGGACGCCATTTTTTCAGACGTGGCAGCTACACGGCAAATACCCGGCTATTTTGGCCGATGCCGTGGTGGGTTCGGAAGCCAAAAAACTCTTCGACGATGCCAATCAATTGTTACAGGAAGTGATCGACGAGAAACTGCTGACGGCGAAAGCGGTCGTTGGTTTCTTCCCCGCCAACTCGACCGACGACGATGTTGTGTTGCACGATTTTGAGGAGACGATGCGCGAAATTCCCTGCGAACGGCACGGCTCGCATCAGCATTTAGAGTATAAAATGAGCCGGCGGATGGTGGCGGCTAATGGGGAAGTAACCAGCCCGACGGCCGTCAATGATGCGGGCGAACTGATTTACGATACCAAAGCGGTGCTGCACTTTATCCGTCAGCAGAACGTGAAGGCCGCTACGCTGCCCAACCTCTGCCTGAGCGATTTCATTGCCCCGCTCGATTTGGGTCGGGAAGATTACATTGGTGGCTTTGCCGTAACGGCGGGTATCGGCATCGAAGCCCTGATCGAAAAATTTGAGGCTGACCACGACGATTACAACAGCATCATGATTAAGGCCATCGCCGACCGCTTAGCCGAAGCCTTTGCCGAGTTGATGCACAAGCGCGTTCGCACCGAACTCTGGCCCTACGCGACTAACGAGACGCTGACCAACGACGACCTGATTAAAGAAAAATATCAGGGTGTCCGGCCCGCGCCCGGTTATCCGGCCTGCCCTGATCACACCGAAAAGGAGACCCTGTTTAACCTGCTGGATGCCGGGCAGATTGGTATCGAACTCACGGAGAGTTTTGCCATGTATCCGGCCTCGTCGGTGAGTGGGTTTTACTTCTCGAACCCCGAATCGAAGTATTTCTCGGTCGGCAAGATCAGCAAAGATCAGGTGCTGGACTACGCGCACCGCAAAGACATGCCGGTTGAGGAAGTGGAGCGGTGGTTAGCCCCGGTGCTGGCCTACGACTAAGCCAATTTTTATTTACACCAGAACGGGCGTACTTTTCGACAGAGAGGTACGCCTTTTTTAGTAATGCACTAAGCTTGTCATCATGGAAAATTTCATTGACCAACTAGAGATTAGAAACTTCAAGTCTATCCGTGAGTTGAAACTGGATGGCTTCAACCAGATAAACCTGTTCATCGGTCGACCCAATGTAGGTAAGTCGAATTTGTTGGAAGCACTTTCGATATTTAGTTTGTCTTACATATGGGAAGAAAGGATATTGACTGATATTATACGTTTAGAGAATCAACGCGAATGTTTTTATGATGGAGATGTATCTGAAGAGATAATGATAAGCTTTAGGAATAAAGGTGATAGCCAGAGGGTATGCAATATTGCTTTTAATAGGGGAAGCTTAGAATTAAACGTCAAAATATCTGATCAGAAACTTCATGCTAAGTCTCCTTCCATGAAGGGTAAGTCTTCATTTCTGATAGATACAGAGTTTCATGTAGAAAACGCGTCCAAGGTGACCGACATCTCAAGTAAGGATTTTATAAAAAAATATGTTTTCAACCCTCATACGGAATTTGACGAAACAGATTATGGTTTTTTACAGCCACCTTTTGGTAATAATTTGCTGTATGTACTCGAGTTGATGCCCGATTTGAGAAAGTTATATGCCCGATGGTTCCGCCAATATGGATTACGGTTAGTACTTGATGCAACAAGTCAGTCTCTAAAGATCCAAAAGGAGAAAGGGGACGAAGTTTTTCAATTCCCATACTCGTCGGTGGCTGATACTTTGCAACGCATCATTTTTTATAAAACGGCTGTAGCGTCCAATGAAAACTCCGTATTGCTGTTTGAGGAGCCGGAGGCCCATGCTTATCCACCTTACATCAGCGAGTTCACCCAAGAGGTAATTAAATCCACAACCAACCAGTTTTTCATCGTCACGCACAGCCCGCTGATCGTTGCCGACTTTCTGGAAGGAGCGATTGACGATCTGGGCATTTTTATGGTCGATTTCAAGGACGGGCAGACTGTGGTAAGGTCGCTGTCTAAAAAAGAGATTCAGGAGGTGCATCAGTATGGTGTCGATCTGTTTTTCAACAACGAAGCCTACCTCGCCTGATGGATTTGAACGTCATCCCCGAATGCTACATTGACACGAAACTCATCAAAATAGCGGCCCCGCCGACTGGACGGTACAATCACCAAAAAGGCTGCCCAAATGTGGTCAAAATCATGCAGGAGAAGCTTCGCAGCGATTTCGCCCTGGGCATCATTGACAAGGATAA